>DAISWF010000515.1:0-1568 GCA_036826495.1 Burkholderiaceae bacterium | reverse complement strand
ATGCCCAGCAGCTCCGCCAGCACCCCGACGTACATGATGTTCTTCAGCAGCTGCCGCTCGCGCGGGTCGGAGTAGGCGGCGTTGCACATCTCGGTCAGCGGCACGCCGATCACGTTGACATCGTCGCGGAACTTCGACGCGGGCAGGGGCTTGGTGTTGTCGTACAGCAGGTAGCCGCCGGCGTCGATTTCCTTGACATCGGCATCCCAGGTCTGCGGATTCATCGCGACCATCATGTCGACGCCGCCGCGCCGGCCGAGATGCCCTTTCTCGGTGACCCGCACCTCGTACCAGGTGGGCAGCCCCTGGATGTTGGACGGAAAGATGTTGCGCGGGCTGACCGGCACGCCCATCCGCAGGAAGGCCTTGGCGAACAGCTCGTTGGCGGAGGCGGAGCCGGAGCCGTTGACGTTCGCGAACTTGATCACGAAGTCGTTGACCGACTCGATGCGTTGCTTGCTCATGATTCGGATTCTTCTCCGGGCGGACTCAGGCCGCCTTGCGCTGCAGCGGCGGCCGGCACTGCGGCCCCGCGTGCGTGACGTTCAACAGGAACTTCTGCATGTCCCAGGCCCCCGTCGGGCAGCGTTCGGCGCACAGGCCGCAGTGCAGGCAGCAGTCTTCGTCCTTGACCATCACCCGCCCGGTCTTCAGACCGTCGGCGACATAGAGCG
The DNA here is from genome assembly GCA_036826495.1 of Burkholderiaceae bacterium. GTDB lineage: Bacteria > Pseudomonadota > Gammaproteobacteria > Burkholderiales > Burkholderiaceae_E > DAISWF01. The sequence goes on along the minus strand of DAISWF010000515.1, from coordinate 894 downwards.
CCTGCTCGGTGTTCAGGGCCGGCGCCTTCAGCAGCGTGCGCAGCACCGGCTCCTCGGCGTTCTCGGTGAAGGTGATGCAGTCGGTCGGGCAGATGTCGACGCAGGCGTCGCATTCGATGCACTGCCGCGCGGTGAACACCGTCTGCACGTCGCAATTCAGGCAGCGCTGCGCCTCCTTCCAGGCGGTGGCCGCATCGAAGCCCATCTCGACCTCGACCTTGATGCTCTTCAGCGCCACGTTGACGTCGCGCCAGGGCACCTTGTAGCGGGCGTCGGGCGCCACGTCGTTGTCGTAGCTCCATTCGTGGATGCCCATCTTCTGCGACGCCAGCGTGACGCCCGGCGGCGGCCGTTCGGCCGGGTTCTCGCCGTTCAGCACCTTGTCGATCGACACCGCCGCATCATGGCCGTGCGCGACCGCCCAGATGATGTTCTTCGGCCCCAGCGCCGCATCGCCGCCGAAGAACACGTTCTTCACCGACGCCTGCAGGCTGACCGGATCGAGCACCGGCATGCCCCACTTGTCGAACTCGATGCCGCAGTCGCGCTCGATCCACGGGAACGCGTTCTCCTGGCCGACCGCGATCAGCACGTCGTCGCAGTCGATCCGCTCGTCCGGTTCGCCGGTGGGCACCAGGTTGCGCCGGCCCTTGGCGTCGTATTCGGCCTTGACCAGCTCGAACACCATGCCGGTCAGCTTGCCGTTGTCGTGCAGGAAGGCCTTCGGCACCCGGTAGTTCAGGATCGGGATGCCCTCGTGGACCGCATCCTCCTTCTCCCACGGCGAGGCCTTCATCTCCTCGTAACCGGAGCGCACGACCACCTTGACGTCGGTGCCGCCCAGCCGGCGCGAGGTCCGGCAGCAGTCCATCGCGGTGTTGCCGCCGCCCAGCA
>DAISWF010000514.1:0-1571 GCA_036826495.1 Burkholderiaceae bacterium | reverse complement strand
ACCCGATCGAGGTGGTCGGCGAGAAGCTGCGCGCGATGATGCCCTGGATCAAGGCCAACAAGCTGGTCGACAAGTCGCGCAACTGACGGAGCGCAACCGACGGCGGCGCCTGGGCGCCTGGGCGGCGCGGTCCGCCGGGCCGCGTGCGCCGGGGCGGCCGTTCTGCGGGTTTCCGACGACAGCGGGTGGATCCATCCTGGTGATGGGTTCACCCGTTTCGTTATCATCGGGTATCGATTCCCGGGTCATGGCCCGGCCGTGCGCACCCTTCGAAGGCCACCCTTCTCATGAGTCAAACCCTTCCGCCCCCGCCGGTTCCCGGTCTGCCGGTGCAGTGGCAGGACTGGCTGACCGGCAGCATCGTCAAGGGGGGCAGCGACGAGCAGCTTCTCGCGACGATGCGCGAAAGCGGCTTCGATGCCTACTACGCCCGTGTGGCGATCAGCATCATCCGCTCGATGACCGAGCGGGTGCAGCAGTCGGCCGCCACGATGCTGACCGACTACCAGCCCGATCCGATCCGCATCGGCGATGCGCCGCGCCGCCTGGTCAGCGACCGTGAGGTGCGGATCGGCTTCGTGCTGCTGAACCCGAACGTCGCGCTGGTCGAGGGGCTGCTGAGCGACCAGGAGTGCGAGAAGCTGATGAGCCTGGCGGCCAGTCGGCTCAAGCGTTCCGAGGTCATCGTCCGGGCCACCGGCGACAACGAGGTCAGCGACGCGCGGACCAGCGATGGCATGTATTTCCAGCGCGGCGAGAATGCCATCGTCGACCGGCTGGAGAAGCGCATCGCCGACCTGACCGGCATCCCGGTCGATCATGGCGAGGGCGTGCAGATCCTGCGCTACGGGCCGGGCACCCAGTACCTGCCGCACCACGATTATTTCGATCCGAAGGACGCCGGCACCCCGACGATCCTGAAGGCCGGCGGCCAGCGGGTGGGCACCGTGGTGCTGTACCTGAACGATGTCGAGGCCGGCGGCGAGACGGTGTTTCCCGAGCTCGAGCTGTCGGTCAAGCCGCAGCGCGGCACGGCGGTGTATTTCGAGTACCACAATCGCTCGGGCGGCCTCGATGCGCGCTGCCTGCACGGCGGCGCGCCGGTGGTCCGCGGCGAGAAGTGGATCGCCACCAAGTGGCTGCGCGAGCGGCCCAACGTGCTGCCTCCCGCCTGATACCGGAGCCGATATGAGGACCCCCATGCTCACCCCCTTCGCTGCCGGGTGCCCCTGAGATGAAAGCCAAGCGCCGCTTCCGGCCGTTGCAGGGGGTACGCCGGCGCCAGGCCGCGCAGCCGGAGGCCGGCCAGGCGGCACCGCCGGAGGTGCTGAGCGCGGTACGGCGCAGGCGGGGCATCTATCTGCTGCCCAACGCGTTCACCACCGCGTCGCTGTTCTGCGGGTTCTTCGCGATCGTGCAGGCGATGAACGGCCGGTTCGAGCAGGCCGCGATCGCCACGTTCCTGGCAATGGTGCTCGACAGCCTCGATGGCCGGGTCGCGCGGCTGACCAACACCCAGAGCGCGTTCGGCGAGCAGTACGACAGCCTGTCCGACATGGTGTCGTTCGGCG
>DAISWF010000513.1:0-1575 GCA_036826495.1 Burkholderiaceae bacterium | reverse complement strand
CCGCGCTACCATCGGCGGCTCTCGCCGCCCTGCCACCGCCCCGAGGATTCTTAGATGCCCGCGTCTGCTCCCGCGATCTCCCCGGTCACCGCACCGCTGTTCACGCCCTGGACCGTCGGCCCCTGCCCGCTGTCGCATCGCGTCGTGATGGCGCCGCTGACGCGGATGGGCGCGCAGACGCCGGGCAACGCGCCGCAGCCGCTGAATGCCGAGTACTACGGCCAGCGCGCGACCGCGGGCGGGCTGATCATCGCCGAGGCGTCGCAGGTGCTGCCGACCGGCCAGGGCGCGCCGGCCACGCCGGGCATCCACAGCGACGCGCAGGTGGCCGGCTGGCGCGGCATCACCGACGCGGTCCATGCCAGGGGCGGGCGCATCTTCCTGCAGCTCTGGCACGTCGGCCGCATCTCGCACAGCTCGCCCCAGCCGGGCGGCGCGCTGCCGATCGCGCCGTCGGCGGTCGCGCCGACCACCGGCCGCGTGATGAGCGCGAAGTTCACCCGCGAACCGTTCGAGACGCCGCGGGCGCTCGACCTGTCGGAGATCCCCGGCCTCATCGACGGCTATGCGCAGGCGGCCCGCAACGCGATGCAGGCCGGCTTCGACGGCGTCGAGATCCACGGCGCCAACGGCTACCTGCTCGAACAGTTCCTGCAGTCGCGCACCAACCGGCGCACCGATGCCTACGGCGGCCCGATCGCCCACCGCGCGCGGCTGACACTGGAGGTCGCCGAGGCGGTGGTCGGCGTCTGGGGAGCCGACCGGGTCGGCATCCGGCTGTCGCCGTTCGGCGTCGCCAACGACAGCGGCGAAGCGGAGCCGATGCCGCTCTATTCGTACCTGATCGACGAGCTCGATCGCATGGGCCTGGCCTACCTGCACCTGATCGAGCCGCGCGCCAGCGGCGCCGGCCAGGCCGAGGTCGACCACCAGAACGTGCCGTCGGCGATCGAGCTGTTCCGCCCGCGCTGGCGCAGCCGGCTGATCGGCGCCGGCAACTTCAAGCCCGACACCGCGGCCGACGCGATCCGGAAGGGGCATGCCGACGCGATCGCGTTCGGGCGGCTGTTCATCTCCAACCCTGACCTGCCCGAACGGCTGCGCCGCAACCTGCCGCTGACCCCGTACAACCGCGCGACGTTCTACGGCGGCGGGCGCGAAGGCTACGTCGACTATCCGACGTACGAGGCCAGCGCTGCATGACGGCGCCGGGCGGCCGGCAGATCGGCGATCAGACCTGCGGCGGACGCCGGACGGATCCGCACCGCGAACCGCTCTCAGGGATCCGGATCGCCCCGCGGTCCGCCTTCGCGGCCTGCCTGCGGCCTCCGCCCGCCTCTGCCGCCCGCGTCAGACCGCCGGCGCGTACTTGATCGTGCAGCCGTAGGCGCGGCTGGTCGGCACGCTGACCGCCTTGCCCGACATCGACTCGCCCAGCGCCTGGTTCACGTAGTTCGTGGCGGTGGCGATGTCGTCCCGATTCGCCGTCGGCTTGCTGTCGATCGCGCCGGCATAGACCACCACCCCCCCCGGGTCCGTCACCTACATATGCGGCGTCCTGGCCGCGCCGTAAGC
>DAISWF010000512.1:0-1621 GCA_036826495.1 Burkholderiaceae bacterium | reverse complement strand
GCAGCACCGGCGTGCGATGGGCGCGGCCGCGCAGCCGTTCGGCGGCGGCCTGGACATCGGCGAACACGGGGGCGCGCATCAGGCGTATCAGGCTCATCGGGCGATTCGGTGGCGGGGGGCACGAAGCCGACAGGATACCGTCCGGGACCGAAGGCGCCGCGGCGGCGCACGCTGCAGGCGTGCGCGCGGGCGGGTCTCCGATACGGTATCGTCGCGCCCATGCAAGAGGGCTCGAGAGCAGGCGCCGCGCGCGAGGTCTTCGGCGCGTTCCTGCGCCTCGGACTCACGTCGTTCGGCGGCCCGGTCGCCCATCTCGGTTACTTCCGGCGCGAATTCGTCGAGCGGCGCCGCTGGATCGACGATCGCGACTACGCCGACCTCGTTGCGCTGTGCCAGTTCCTCCCGGGACCTGCCAGCAGCCAGGTCGGCTTCGCGCTGGGCTTGCGTCGGGCCGGCTGGGCGGGCGCGCTGGCCGCGTGGCTGGGCTTCACGCTGCCGTCGGCGCTGCTGCTGGCGCTGTTCGCCTTCGGGTACGTCCGCGTGGGGGCAGGCCACGCGCTGTTCGACGCCGTCGTGCACTCGCTGAAGATCGTCGCGGTGGCGGTCGTCGCGCAGGCGGTGTGGTCGATGGCGCGCTCGTTGCTCGGCGACTGGCCGCGACGGTGGCTCGCGTTGCTGGCCGCCGCGGTCGCGCTCGCGTGGCCGGGCGCGCCGGCCCCGTTGCTCGCGCTTGCCGCCTGTGCGCTGGTCGGCTGGCGCGCGCTCGATGCCGCGCCCGCCGCCGCGCGCGGCGTCGGCGAGGATCGGCTCGGCCATCGGATCGGCTGCGTCGGGATGGCAACCTTCATCGCGCTGCTGCTCGGTCTGCCGATCGCCGCGAGCCTGATCGACCAGCCGTGGCTGCGGATCGTCGACGCGTTCTATCGCGCGGGGGCGCTGGTGTTCGGCGGCGGCCACGTGGCGCTTCCGCTCCTGCAGGCAGGCGTCGTCGAGCCCGGGTGGGTACCCGAGGCCTCGTTCCTGGCCGGGTACGGGGCCGCGCAGGCGGTGCCCGGGCCGCTGTTCACGTTCGCGGCGTACCTCGGGGCGGCGATCGGCGGCGCCGGCGCCGGCGCGACACAGGTCGGCGCAGCGTCGGTCGCGACGTCGGTGGCTTCAGCGGGCTCGGTGTCGGCCGCCTGGCTCGGAGCGGGCGCCTGCCTGGTCGCGGTGTTCCTGCCGGGAATGCTGGTTCTCGTCGCCGCGTTGCCGTTCTGGCAGAGCCTGCGCGAACGCGCCGCGCTGCGTTCGGCGGTGGCAGGCGTCAACGCCGGCGTGGTCGGCGTGCTGTTCGCAGCGTGGCTCGACCCGGTATCGACCAGTGCGCTGCGGTCGGCACCCGACGTCGCCGTGGCGGTCGTTCTCGTCGTGCTGCTGATGCGCCTGCGCTGGACGCCGTTGGCCGTGGTGGACACTGCCGTCGCGGTCGGGGCGGTGCGCGCGCTCGTCGCCGCCTGAGCGGCCCGCGCCGCAGACCGGCTTCAGAGCCGGATGCGCGCCGCCATCGCCTGCAACTGCTCGAACGGGGGATCGCGGCGCGGCCATCCGAGCGTCACCGCGTCGCCCTGGCGCCGCGGCAGCA
>DAISWF010000511.1:0-1636 GCA_036826495.1 Burkholderiaceae bacterium | reverse complement strand
TCGGCGGCGAGGAGTACGGCACCGGTTCGTCGCGCGACTGGGCGGCCAAGGGCACCCAGCTCCTGGGCGTGAAGGCCGTGGTGGCGCGCAGCTTCGAGCGCATCCACCGCTCCAACCTGGTCGGCATGGGCGTGCTGCCGCTGCAGTTCAAGGCCGGGCAGTCGTGGGAATCGGTCGGCATCAAGGGCGACGAGACGTTCGACATCGAGGTGCCGGCGGAACTGAAGCCGCAGCAGGACATCACGATGACGATCCACCGGCCCGACGGCACGGCCAGCACCGTGACCTTGCTGTCGCGCATCGATACCCCGATCGAGGTCGACTACTACAAGCACGGCGGCATCCTGCCGTTCGTGCTGCGGGAGCTGCTGGCCGCGTAAGATATGGGTTGCAACTACGGGGTTGCAACTGCGGGGTTGCAACGCCGGGGTTGCGGCTACGGGGTTGCGACGCCGCGCGCTAAACTGGCCGTGGACAGATATCGGAGATTGCGCTTTTGCTCGTTCGGCCTGCGGCTAGCCTCCCTACCCTCGGCGTCGTATCGCGGGCGTTCGTGGTGGCCGCCACCGCGTTCGTCTGCTGCGTACTGGCGCGCTGGCTCGCGTTCAAGGACCCCACCGGGCTGATTCTGTGGCCCGGTGCGGCGGTGGCGCTGGCGTTCGGCTGGCGCAACGGTGTCCGCTGGGTGGTGCCGGCGGCACTGGGCAGCGCGGCCTGGGCGCTGGTGTCGATCGGCCGGCTCGAGGTCGCGTTGACCGCGGCCGCGGTGACCGTCGCCGGGCCGGCGCTGTCGGTCGTGCTGCTGCACCGGCTCAATGCGTGGAAGCCGGCCGACTACCGGCTGGAGGCGGTGATCCGCTTCATTCTGGTCGTGACGCTGCTCGCCGCGCCGTTCGATGCGCTGCTGGCCGCCGCGGGGCTGCATCTGAGCAGCGCGCTGCCGCCGACCACGCATTTCGCGCAGACCTTCGGCGTCTGGTGGATGCTGGACGTGCTGGGCATGCTGCTGGTGACGCCGGCGCTGCTGGCATGGATCAATGACGGGCTGGCCGAGCCGGAACCGGGCCTCGGCGGCGACGTGCTGATCGATGCGCCGGCGCTGCTGCTGACCGGCGCGGTGATCGCCGGCAGCCTCACGCTCAGCGCGATCGGCCAACGCGCCTGGGGTCATCCGCTGCTGTACTTCTATTTCCCGATCGTCGCCTGGACCGCGGTGCGGCTGAGCGAGCGGGCCACCGCGCTGTCGCTGCTGGCCACCGCCGTGCCGCTGCTGGCGGTGCGCGCATTCACGCTGCCGCAGGGGTCTTACGAGGCGTTCCGGGCGATCGAGGCCGGGGTCATCGTGCTGTGCGCGCTGCTGCTGGCACTGATCATCCAGGCGGTGGCCGCCGACCGGCGGTTCGCGCTCGCGCGGGTGGCGCTGCAGGCCCGCCAGGACATGTCGACCGGCCTCTTGAACGACCGCGGCCTGCTGGCCGAGCTGAACGACCGGCTGATGTCGCCCACCCGCACGCCGTACGGGCTGGTCGGCGTGCATCTGAGCAATTTCGACGCGCTGAACGATCTGTGCGGGCCGATGCGGGCGCTGCAGCTCGAGCAGAACGTCGCCGAGCTGCTGCAGCGCCAGGGAGGCGTG
>DAISWF010000510.1:0-1641 GCA_036826495.1 Burkholderiaceae bacterium | reverse complement strand
GCAGGCCGATCGACGGCTCGTCGAGCACGAACAGCGTGTTGACCAGCGAGGTGCCCAGCGCCGTCGTCAGATTGATCCGCTGCACCTCGCCGCCGGACAAGGTGCGCGACTGCCGGTCCAGGGTCAGGTAGCCGAGGCCGACATCGCACAGATAGCGCAGCCGCGCCCGCATCTCGGTCAACAGAAGATCGGCCGCCTCGTCGTGCGGCGCCGGCAGCCGGATGTCCTCGAACAATCGGCGCACCCGGTCGATCGGCAGCAGCATCACGTCGTGGATCGACAGGCCGGGGCGGCTCGCGAGCTGCTCGTCGTTCCATTGCACCCCGGCCGGCCGGAACCGCCGGTAGCGGCCTTGAACGCCTGTCGCGGTGCCGGCGCCCGCCGCGGCGTCGCCTGCTGCGGCCCCGGCACCGAGCGCCGCATCGGCCTCGTCGCGGCTGCCGACCCGCCACAGCAGCGCATCGGGCTTCAGCCGCGCGCCGCCGCAGGCCGTGCACGGCGTGTACGAGCGGTAGCGCGACAGCAGCACGCGGATGTGCATCTTGTAGGCCTTCGACTCCAGCCAGTCGAAGAACCGCTTGACCCCGTACCACTCCTTGTTCCACTTGCCGGTCCAGTCGTCGCCGCCGTCGACGACCCAGGCGCGCTCCTCGTCGCGCAGCTCGCGCCACGGCACGTCGAGCCGGATGCCGCGCCTGGCGCCCAGCCGCATCAGGTCGGCCTGGCATTCCTTGAAGCTCTGGGTCTGCCACGGCTTGATCGCGCCGCCGGCCAGCGACTTCGATTCGTCGGGGATCACGAGGCCCAGGTCGAAGCCGATCACCCGGCCGAAGCCGCGGCAGCTCTCGCAGGCGCCGATCGGCGAGTTGAACGAGAACAGGCTCGGCACCGGGTCGGAATAGGGCAGGTTGCAGTAGGCGCAGGACAGCGCAGTGCTGTAGTGCCAGACCGTGCGGTCGCCGCCTTCGTCGTCGAGCACATGGACCGCGACCCGGCCCTGGCCGCGGTTCAGCGCCGACTGCACCGCGTCGGCCAGCCGCCCCGGATCGGCGCCGCCGGCGCGCAGCCGGTCCTGCACGACGGCCAGCGTGACGGTGCTCTCGCCGCCGGCCGCCTGGCCGCCAGCTCCCTGGCCGCCAGCTCCGCGACTGCCGCCGTCGCGCCGGTGCACCCGGGTGTAGCCCTGGGCCAGCAGGTGCTGCTCGACCTCGTCCTCGGTGAAATTCGCCGGCACCGCGACCGGGAACGTGATGACCAGCCGCGGATCGCCGTCGCGGGCGGCGCGGGCGGTCAGCGAGTCGATGATGCTGGCGACGGTGTCGCGCCGGACCGGACGGGCGCAGCGGCGGCAGCACAGGGTCGCGGCCCGCGCATACAGCAGCTTCAGGTGATCGTTCAGCTCGGTCATCGTGCCGACCGTCGAACGCGACGTGCGCACCGGGTTGTTCTGATCGATCGCGATCGCCGGCGGCACGCCTTCGATCCGGTCGACCTGCGGCTTGTCCATCCGGTCGAGGAACTGACGTGCATAAGCCGAGAACGTCTCGACGTAACGGCGCTGGCCCTCGGCGTACAAGGTGTCGAACACCAGCGACGACTTGCCGGAGCCGGACACGCCGGTGACCACGACCAGCTCGCCGG
>DAISWF010000509.1:0-1651 GCA_036826495.1 Burkholderiaceae bacterium | reverse complement strand
GATGGGCGCCGGCTGGTGCCCGCCCGGCATGCTCGGCATCGGCATCGGCGGCACCGCCGAGAAGGCGATGCTGATGGCCAAGGAAGCGCTGATGGACCCGATCGACATGGCCGAGCTGCGCGCCCGCGGCCCGTCGAACAAGGTCGAGGAGCTGCGGCTGGAACTGCACGAGAAGGTCAATGCGCTGGGCATCGGCGCGCAGGGGCTGGGCGGGTTGACCACCGTGCTCGATGTGAAGATCAACATGTACCCGACCCACGCGGCGTCCAAGCCCGTGGCGATGATTCCGAACTGCGCGGCCACCCGGCACGCGCACTTCGTGCTGGACGGCAGCGGCGCGGCGATGCTGGAGCCGCCGTCGCTGTCGGACTGGCCCGACGTGAGCTGGCAGCCGGACGTCGAGAAATCGAAGCGGGTGAACCTCGACACGCTGACGAAAGAGGAGGTCGCCTCCTGGAAGCCGGGCCAGACCTTGCTGCTGTCCGGCAAGATGCTGACCGGCCGCGATGCGGCCCACAAGCGAATCCAGGACATGCTGGCCCGCGGCGAGAAGCTGCCGGTGGACTTCACCAACCGCGTCATCTACTACGTCGGCCCGGTCGACCCGGTGCGCGACGAGGTGGTCGGCCCGGCCGGCCCCACCACCGCGACGCGGATGGACAAGTTCACCGACATGATGCTGGCGCAGACCGGCCTGATCGCGATGGTCGGCAAGGCCGAACGCGGCCCGGTCGCGATCGAGGCGATCCGCAAGCACAAGTCCGCCTACCTGATGGCGGTCGGCGGCGCCGCCTACCTGGTGTCCAAGGCGATCAAGAAGTCGCGGGTCGCCGGCTTCGGCGACCTGGGCATGGAAGCGATCTACGAATTCGAGATCCAGGACATGCCGGTCACCGTGGCGGTGGACTCCACCGGCACGTCGGTGCATCAGACCGGGCCGCGGGAGTGGCAGGCGCGGATCGGGAAGATTCCGGTGGCGACCGCCTGAGGAGCGGTCTGGGGACGGGACTGTCGCAGTCGCGGTTCGTCGAACTGCTGGGCGAGTCGGCAAGAGGGGGCTGAACAGATCGTTTGCCTGTCGCCGGGTGAGGCGTGTCGTCGGCGAACCGGGTCTCACCGGTGTATTCTGCTCGAGGTCACAAAGTCCGCCTCGAGGCAACGATGACAGACAACAGGTTCGTGCAGGCGACCCGCCCGGTCGTCACCCGGCTGGTCCGTGCGGCCGTGACACTCGTGGTGTCGATCACGAGCGCCGCGGCTCTGGCGCAGGCTTATCCGGCCAAGCCCATCCGGTTCATCGTACCGTTTCCTGCCGGCGGCGACCTCGAGCCGGTCGCGCGCGGCCTCGCGGAGCACTTCACGAAGCTCTGGGGCCATACCAACGTCGTGGACTTCAAACCCGGCGCGCAGGCAATGATCGGGACCGAGCACGTCGCGCGCTCGGCCCCCGACGGATACACGCTGCTGATCTGCTCGGTAGGCGCGATGACGATCAATCCGAGCCTGTACGAGAAGGTGCCGTATGCGGTCGGCAAGGACATCGTGCCGGTGTCGCTGGTGGGCCGCACGCCGATGGTGCTGGTCGCCGGCTCCAAGCTCGGCGTGAAGTCGTATCCGGAGATGGTCGCGCTCGCGAGGTCGCAGCCGGGCA
>DAISWF010000508.1:0-1704 GCA_036826495.1 Burkholderiaceae bacterium | reverse complement strand
CGATCACGGCGGGCCGCTGACCCGTTCGGTGGCCGACGCGCGCACGGTGTTCGAAGTGCTGGCGCAGCGCCGCACCGATCACGGCGCGGTGGCCCGCGCGCCGCGGCTCGCGGTGCCGGCCGCCTGGCTCGCGTCGCGGCTGTCGCCGCAGGTGCGCGACGTGTTCGAACGCTGCGTCGCGCGACTGCGCGCGGCCGGCGCCACCGTCGTCGACGTCGAAACCGATGCGCTCGATCGCGCCTGGCAATGCTATCCGTTCATCTCGCGGTCGGAGGCGGCCTACGTACATCGCGCGGCGCTGGCCGCCGGCGGACACGGCTTCTCCGAGCAGGTGCTCGCGCTGCTGCGCGACGGCGAGACGATCAGCGCCGGCCGCTATTTCGATGCGATGCGCGAACGCGACGAGGTCCGGCGCCTGCTGTCCGCGATCACCCGCGACCACGATGCGCTGATCCTGCCGACCGCGCCGGTGCTGCCGCCGCTGCGGGGGCAGACCGAGGTCGACACGATCGGCGGGAAGATGCCGACCCGCCAGGCGGTGCTCGGTCAGACGCTGCCGTTCAATCTGTCCGGCCAGCCGGCGCTGACGATTCCGATGGGGTTCAGCGCCGGGCTGCCGACCGGCCTGATGCTGGTCGGCGCTCCCGATGCCGATGCGCGGCTGCTGGCGCTGGGCGCTTGGTGCGAGCCGCTGATGAACGAGCCCGCGTGAGCGCTCAGCGCGGCGCCATCCGGATCGCGCCGTCCAGCCGGATCGTCTCGCCGTTCAGCATCGTGTTCGAGAAGATCTGCCCGACCATGTTCGCGTATTCCTCGGGCCGGCCCAGCCGCGGCGGGAACGGCACCTGTTTGCCGAGCGAATCCTGCGCTTCGGGCGGCAGGCCCTTCAGCAGCGGCGTCAGGAACAGGCCCGGCGCGATCGTGACCACCCGGATGCCGTCGCGCGCCAGGTCGCGGGCGATCGGCAGGGTCATGCCGACGATGCCGCCCTTGGACGCCGAGTAGGCGGCTTGGCCGATCTGGCCGTCGAACGCCGCGACCGATGCGGTGTTGACGATCACGCCGCGCTCGCCTTCGTCGTTCGGCTTGTTCTTGACCATCGCGTTGGCGGCCAGCCGGATCATGTTGAAGGTGCCGATCAGGTTCACGTTGATGATCCGCGTGAAGCGGTCGAGCGGGTAGGGGCCCTCCTTGCCGACGGTCTTCATCGCGCCGCCGATGCCGGCGCAGTTGACCAGCCCGACCAGGGTGCCCATCTTCAGCGCCGCCTCGACCACCGCGTTGCCGTCGGCCTCGGAGGTCACGTCGCACTTGACGCACTGCACGTTGGCGCCCAGCTCGGCGGCGAGCTTCTGGCCCAGCTCGACCTGCACGTCGGCGATGACGACCTTGCCGCCCGCTTCGACGATCGCGCGGGTGGTGGCGCCGCCGAGGCCGGATGCGCCGCCGGTGACGATGGTGACCTGATCTTTGACGAGCATGGGAGTCCTCCGTTGATGATCGTGAGTGAGGGTGTGTGAGCGTGATCGTTCGCCCGCCATTGTAGCGGGGCGGGTCGGTGGCCCGGGGCAGGGGGGAGAGGGCCGCGCTCACCACCGCACCAGCTCCTTCTGCCAGGCGAGGGTGCGGTCGCGCAGGCGGAACAGCAGGGTGACGAGGCTCGAGCACATGAGCGCCATCACCAGCAGCGCCGCGGCTCCGTCG
>DAISWF010000507.1:0-1724 GCA_036826495.1 Burkholderiaceae bacterium | reverse complement strand
GGCGTGGTGCTGCCGATCGGCATCGTCACCGCGCTGGTCGGCGTGCCGGTCTTCCTCGCGCTGGTGCTGCGCCAGCCGCGCCGATGAGCGCCGGATTCGAGCTCGCCGGCCTCGGCACCGGCTACCCGGGCCGCCCGCTGTTCACCGGGCTGAACCTGCCGCCGGTCGCGGCCGGCCGCGTCGTCGCCGTGGTCGGCCCCAACGCGGTCGGCAAGTCGACCCTGCTGCGGGCGGTGGCCGGGCTGCATCCGGCGACCGGCGGCGTGCTGCTCGACGGCCGCCGGCTCGACCGGATGCCGACGCGCGAGCGGCTGCGGCTGGCCGCCTATCTGCCGCAGGCGCTGCCGCAGCCGACATCGCTGGTCGCCTACGAAGCGCTGCTGAGCGCGCTGCGCGCCGGCGGTGCCGGCGCCGGCCCGGCCGGCCGCGCCGAGACCGCGATCGAGACGACGCTGGCCGAGCTGGGCCTGCGCGAGCTGGCGCTGTCGCGGATCGACCGGATGTCGGGCGGCCAGCGGCAGATGATGGGCCTGGCGCAGGTGATGGTGCGCGAGCCGCGGCTGCTGCTGCTCGACGAACCCACCAGCGCGCTCGACCTGCGCTGGCAGTTGCGGCTGCTCGACAGCGTCGCCGCATCGTGCGCGCGGCGCGGTGCGGTGGCGCTGATCGCGCTGCACGACCTGAACCTGGCGCTGCGCTTCTGCAACCCGGTCATCGTGCTCGGCCCGGGCGGCGAGGTGACGATAGGCGAGCCGGCGGCGCTGATCGACGCGGCGCTGCTGCGCCGGGTCTGGGGGGTGGAGGCACGGATCGAACGCTGCTCGCTCGGCCATCCGCTGGTGCTGGCCGACCGCGCGCTCGACGACGGACACGAGAACAGGGGGAGACCTTCGTGATGCAACGGACCGGACGGATACCGACCACCGAGGCCAGCCGCTACCTGCAGCGGCTGTGCTTCCACTTCAGCAAGAAGATCGCGGTCGATTACGACAGCTCGCGCGGTCTGGCGCGTTTCCCGTGGGGCGACTGCCATCTGCATGCCGACGCCGACGCGCTGACCTTCGTCTGCGAGGCCGAATCGCCGGAGGACGTCGATCGCGTCTGCCACGTGATCGACGAGCACGTCCGGCTGTTCTCGCGCCGCACGCCGATGGTCGTCGCGTGGGACGACACGGCACGCCGATGACCGGGATCGGGGCCGCGCGCCGACCCGGCCGCGACCGCTCACCGGCGAAACGCGCCGCGGGCGGCTATCTCGCCTCGAGCCGGAAGTCGAACACCATCGTGATCGCCTGATCGGTGGTGGTCACCGACTGGATCGCCAGCTTGGGCAACGTGGCCTGGTAGCCGATGTCGCCGCTCAGCACCTTCTGCAGCTCGGCGCGCAGGTTGATCTGCACCGCGCGGGCGACCGGTCCGGCCATCAACGTCTCGATCAGCGGGCGGCGACCCGGTGTCGCCGGCGGCCGCCGGCCGGCCCGACCTCAAGGCCCAGAACGCCTCGCCGGTGCCGGCGCACTCCGCGCCGACCCGCACGCCGGCGCGCGCGGCGAAGCGCGCCCGCAGGTACAGGCGCCCGTCGCGCAGCGTGACCGCCGGCTGCTCGACCAGCGCATGGCTGCAGTCGCGCGGATTGCCCGACAGCACCCGCCGGCCGGTGCCGCCGAACACCTCGCGATCGACCGCCTTCTGCAGCGCGCTCTGATAGAGCGCGATCTCGGCGG
>DAISWF010000506.1:0-1731 GCA_036826495.1 Burkholderiaceae bacterium | reverse complement strand
GCTCGGCGACGATGTCGACGCGCTGCGGCACCTTGTAGGCGGCGATGTTCGCCTTGCAGAACTCGATCACCTGCGCGGCGCTCAGCGCGGCGCCGGGCCGGGGCACCACCGCCACCGCGACCGATTCGCCGTGCGCCTCGTCGGGCAGCCCGTAGACCGCCACCTCGTGCACGCCCGGCAGCTTGTAGAGCATCGCCTCGACCTCGGCCGGCCACACCTTGAAGCCCGACACATTGATCATGTCCTTCACACGATCGACGATGTAGACGTAGCCGTCGTCGTCCATCCGGCCGATGTCGCCGGAATGCAGCCAGCCGCCGCGCAGCGCCCGCTCGGTGTCCTGCGGCCGGTTCCAGTAGCCCAGCATGACGCCAGGCCCGCGGATCCCGATCTCGCCCCACTGGCCGCGCGCGACCTCGCGGTCCTGCTCGTCGAGGATCCTCAGCTCGAAGCCGTCGACCGCCCGGCCGACCGAACCGAAACGATGCTCGGTCAGGTCGTTGTAGCAGGCGAACGGCGAGCACTCGGTGAGCCCGTAGCCCTCGTAGACCAGACGCCCGAAGCGTTCGGTCCAGCGGCGCGACACCTCCTCGGGCATGGTCGCGGCCGCCGACATCTCGTAGCGGACCGACGACAGGTCGTACGGCGACAGGTCCATGCCCAGCAGCGCGATGAAGATCGTCGGCACCGCGAACAGCATCGTGATCCGTTCGTCGCCGATCGCGCGCAGCACCCCGTCGGGCACGAAACGGCGGAACATCACCAGCGTGGCGCCCGAGCGCAGCGCGCCGTTCATGATGTAGTTCTGGCCGTACACGTGGAACAGCGGCAGGAACAGCGCCAGCCGGTCGTCCGGCCGGAAGCCGGAGTACTTCGCCGCGGTCGCGGTGTTGCTGTCGATGTTGTGCTGCGACAGCGTGACGCCCTTCGGAAAACCGGTGGTGCCCGACGAATAGAGCAGCGCCGCCGGTTCGCCGGGCGCGCAATCGGCCGGCTCGACGTTCGCGTCGCCGGGCACCGCCTGCAGCAGCGCCGCCAGCGAGCCCGGCCCTTCGCCGTCGACGATCACCCGGTGCTGCAGCGCCGGACAGTCCGGCGGCACGAAGCCGGCGAGCTCGGCGACCGTGAACACCATCTTCGCGCCCGAGTCGTCGAGCAGGAAGCGCACCTCCTCGGTCTTGAAGATCGCGTTGATCGTCACCGTCACCGCGCCCAGAAGCTGCGCGGCGTAGTAGCACTCGGCGAACGCCGGCACGTTCGGCAGGTACAGCGCGACCCGGTCGCCGCGGCCGATGCCGGCAGCCAGCATCGCCGCGGCCAGCCGGCCCGCCGACGCCGCCAGCTCGCGATAGCTGATCGAACGCCCTTCGAAACGGATGGCGCAGGCGGCGGGCCGCTGGGCGGCCTGCCGCAGCATCGGCAGCGCGACGTTCATGTCCTGTCTCCGTTCGGCGGGGCGGGATCGCAGATAGCTATACAAGATAGCAAGTGTCGCCGTACGATACCACCACGGCCCCCGATCAACCACCCTGCGCAAACCCCGATGGGAACCGCCACGACGTGCCTGCGAGACGAGCCGGCCAGCCGCGACGAAGAGGCGAACGGAACCGCGGCCACGGCCGCGCGCGAACCGGCTCCGCTCGATTATGGCGTGCTGCGCGATTCGATCGGCTATCAGCTCCATCTGGCGCAGCTCGCGTCGATGCAGGCCTTCGGCGCCGAGCCGGTGAA
>DAISWF010000505.1:0-1765 GCA_036826495.1 Burkholderiaceae bacterium | reverse complement strand
CGAGGCCGCCGATCACGAGGGCGACAGCGAGGTCTGGCTGGCCCGCGAGGTCCCCGATCCGTTCAGCCGCGAACCGCGGCCGCTGCCGATCGCCCGCTTCGTGCTGCGCGACACGCTGCACGAAGGCGTGCGCGGCCTGATCGATGGCCTGTCGGCGCGCGGCATCACCGTGCATCTGGCCTCCGGCGACCGCGAGCCGGCGGTCCACCACTGCGCCCGCCAGCTCGGCCTGGCGCCGTCGCGCACCCATGCGCAGATGCTGCCCGACGACAAGCTGAGCTTGGTGCGTCGCCTGCAGGCCGGCGGCGCGCGGGTGCTGATGGTCGGCGACGGCATCAACGACGCGCCGGTGCTGGCCGCCGCCGACGTGTCGATCGCTGTGAACCAGGCGAGCGCGCTGGCCCGGGTATCGGCCGATCTGGTGTCGATCCGGCCGGGCCTGGCGCCGGTGGCCGAGGCGCTGGCCGCGGCCCGCCGGACCCGCCGGGTCATCGCGCAGAACCTCGGCTGGGCGATGGTCTACAACGCCGCCGCGATCCCGGCCGCCGCCTGCGGCCTGATCGCGCCGTGGGTCGCGGCGCTCGGCATGTCGCTGAGCTCGCTGGCGGTGGCGGTCAATGCGGCGCGGCTGCTGCGCGGGAGGTGAGCGATGGAATCGATGTACCTGCTGATTCCGCTGTCGGTGGTGATCGTCGTGCTGGCCGGCTGGGTGTTCCTGCGGATGTCCAGCGGCGGGCAGTTCGACGATCTCGACAGCCCGGGCGTGCGGGTGCTGCTGGACGACGACCGTCCGCGCGACGACCGTCCGCGTGATCCGCCTGCGGTTCTGTCTGCCGTTTTGTCTGCCGTTCCGTCTGCGGTTCCGCCTGTGGCGCCCGGCACCACGCCGAACGCCGGCCGGGACTTCGGTTGACGAGGATCAAGAGGGTCGGCACTGCCGACTCCTATGCTCTATAAGTATCTCTCCTAGGAGCCGACGATGACTGTTTCCCCGGGTGCATCCGCCGCCACGTACAACTATACGGTGGTGCGCCAGTTCGCGATCATGACGGTGATTTGGGGCGTGGTGGGCATGCTGGTGGGCGTGATCATCGCGGCCCAGCTCGCATGGCCGGTGCTGAACTTCGACATCCCGTGGCTGACTTACGGCCGATTGCGGCCGTTGCACACCAACGCGGTCATCTTCGCGTTCGGCGGCTCGGCGCTGTTCGCCACGTCGTACTACGTGGTGCAGCGCACCTGTCAGACGCGGCTGTTCGCCGGGCCGCTGGCGGCCTTCACGTTCTGGGGCTGGCAGGTGGTGATCGTCGCGGCCGCGATCTCGCTGCCGCTGGGCTACACCTCCGGCAAGGAATACGCCGAGCTGGAGTGGCCGATCGACATCCTGATCACGCTGGTGTGGGTGTCGTACGCGATCGTCTACTTCGGCACCATCGTGAAGCGCCGCACGCCGCACATCTACGTGGCCAACTGGTTCTTCGGCGGCTTCATCCTGACGGTGGCGCTGCTGCACCTGGTCAACAGCGCGGCGATCCCGGTGTCGCTGACCAAGTCGTACTCCGCCTATGCCGGCGTACAGGACGCGATGATCCAGTGGTGGTACGGCCACAATGCGGTGGGCTTCTTCCTGACCGCCGGCTTCCTCGGGATGATGTACTACTTCATCCCGAAGCAGGCCGAGCGGCCGGTCTACTCTTACCGGCTTTCCGTGGTGCACTTCTGGGCGCTGATCTTCACGTACATGTGGGCCGGCCCGCACCACCTG
>DAISWF010000504.1:0-1766 GCA_036826495.1 Burkholderiaceae bacterium | reverse complement strand
CCGATGTGGTGGGCCATGAAGCTGGCCCGCGGCGAGAAGATCGTCAGGTCCGAACCGCGCTCCTTCATCAGCCTGAGCTGGTTCTTCTCGATCGACTCGCGCAGCTCGTCGTCGCTGATCGCCAGCTCGCCGACCTTGGGCTTCTCCGACGGATTCGTGATGCCGGCGATCTGGCGGTTGCGCCAGGTCTCCAGCGCTTTCGGCGCGGTGGTGTAGTGGCCGTGGCAGTCGATGATCATCCGATCTCCTCCGGTTCCGGCGGGGCTGCCGGATCGAGCCGGACATTTTCGCAGGAGCGGCCGCCGCTGGCCATGCCCGGTCGGCACTAGCAGCTATGCCGGACCGGCATCGCCGCGGGGAGGGCTCGGGGTGTCGCGACCGCTCGAACCGCCGGGGTAGGCGGCGGCATCGGCATTGGCATCGGGCGCGCGCATCGGGCGCGCATCGCCCCCGGGCAAGCGCATCGGCCCCGGGTAGAATGCGCGGGTGGCCGGTCCGCCCGGTCGCGAGGGAGAAACGCAGCATGCTGAAGAAGATCCTGCCATGGCTGTTCATCGCGCTGAGCGGTGCGGCGGTGGCCCAGCCCAAGACCGTCGCCATTGCCAACTTCGGAGAACATCCGGCGCTGCGCGCGGCGATCAACGGCTTCAAGGGCGAGCTGACCCGGCAGGGCCTGGCCGAAGGCAGCGGCGTGGTCTACGATGACCAGCACATCAATTTCGACCGCACGCTGATCCCGCAGCTTCTGACCAACGCGCAGTCCAAGAAGCCGGCACTGATCGTCGCGGTGACCACGCCGATCGCTCAGTCCTCGATCCGCGTGGTCACCGACAAGAGCATCCCGATCGTGTTCATGTCGGTCGTCGATCCGGTGGTCGCGCAGATCGTGCCGTCCTGGCAGGCGGGATCGGCCACCTATGCGGGCGCCACCCTCTATCCCGATTTCGATGCGTCGCTGGCCTTCGTCAAGCAACTGCTGCCGCAGGCCAGGCGCATCGGCGTGCCGTTCAACCCGGCCGAGGACAACGACCGGACCAACATCGCCGAGATGCGCGCGGCGGCCGGCAAGGCCGGGCTGGAGATCGTCGAGGTCGGCATCGACGGCCCCAACGACATCGCCCAGCGGCTGCAGTCGCTGAAGGGCCGGGTCGACGCGCTGTTCATCATCCAGTCGAATCTGCTGCAGACCAGCCTGCCGGTGATCGCGGCCACCGCGCAGCGCATCGGCGTGCCGGCGATCAACACGCTCGACACCCCGGTCAGGAACGGCAGCTTCCTGGCCGCCTATGCGGTGTCCTACGAACAGATGGGCGCGGCCGCCGGCCGCATCGCGATGAAGGTGCTGAACGGCGAGAAGCCGGCATCGATTCCGTCCTGGCGGCCCGGTCCGAAGGACTACACGCCGCTGATCAGCCGCAAGCAGGCTGCGCAATGGAACGTCACCGTTCCGCCCGCGCTGTCGGGTGCGGTGATCGACTGATGCCGTCGCGGCACGGCGCGGCCGGCCGCGACGGGGCCGCGGCATGACCTTGAGCCTGCGCGGCGCGCGGCTGACCTTCAACCGCGGGACGGCCGACCAGCGGGTGGCGCTCGACGGCGTGGACCTGGAGGTGCCCGAGGGGCAGTTCATCGTCGTGATCGGCTCCAACGGCGCCGGCAAATCGACGTTGCTGAATGCGGTCGGCGGCCAACTGATGCTCGACGCCGGCTCGGTGCACATCGATGGCCGCGATCTGACCCGCGAGCCGGAACACCGGCGCGCCGCG
>DAISWF010000503.1:0-1783 GCA_036826495.1 Burkholderiaceae bacterium | reverse complement strand
CTACGAACGGCTGGTCACCGGCATCCACAACGAGGACACGATCGAGCAGTACCGCATCAACGGCCTCAAGCTCGGGCGGCTACTGTACCAGGGCCGCTGGTTCGATCCGCAGGCGATCATGCTGCGCGAGACCGCGCAGCGCTGGGTCGCGCGCGCGATCACCGGCGAGGTCACCGTCGAGCTGCGGCGCGGCAACGACTACTCGATCCTGAACACCGAGAGTCCGAACCTGACCTATCAGCCCGAACGGCTGACGATGGAGAAAGGCGAATCGGTGTTCTCGCCGCAGGACCGGATCGGCCAGCTCACGATGCGCAACCTCGACATCACCGACACCCGCGCGAAGCTGGCGACCTACGTGCAGACCGGGCTGCTCGCACCGGGCACCGGCAACGAGATCCCGCAGTTGAAGGGCGATTCGAAGGGCGATTGACTCGATCGACGCCCCGGCCCCAGGCGGGCGAGCCGACGCCCTAGGAGTCTGTCGGGGTTGAAACCTGCCCGCGCCGGTGCCTGCCAGGCCCCCAGACGAGGCGTCGGCGACGCGGTGTGGCCGGGCCACATGAGGAGCCGGCAACGACGGATGGGGGCCTGGCAGGCACCGGCCCTTCGGGTGAGTACCGTATCGGGTCGCACTCTTCGTTGCAAATGCTCGCCGTGGCCCCGCCACGGCTGCGCTTTGCGCCTCGATTGCGACCCGATACGGTACTCACGCGGGCAGGTTTCAACCCCGACAGACTCCTAGCGCAGCACGTCGACGACGGTGCGGGTCGGCCGGAACACCCGGATCACCTGCCCGTCCAGCTCCATCAGCATCGTGCCGCGCGGCTGCTCGGGCAACTGCGCGAGCAGTTCGGCCGGCAGCGGCTTCCCGGTCTTGTAGAGGTCCAGCGCCAGCCGCTCGCCGCGGCGCACGCCGGCGGCGGGACTCCGCGCCGCCGCGGCCCCCGGCACCCCGGCCGTCGGGGCGGCCACCTGCGAAGCAGTCGCCGACGCTGCCACCGGCGCCAGACTGGCGGTCGGCACCAGCGCCGACGCCAGCCGCGCGCCGCCGATCGCCGGCTGCCCGGCCACGGGCCCGGCCCGGCGCGCCGCCTGCCAGTCGCGCAGCACGTTCGCTTCGGAGGGCGAGATCGCCACGCGCTGCCAGGCCTCTTCCGAAGCCTGCGCCGGCATCGCCGCCCAGAATCCCAGGATCGCCGCCATTACGGCCGCTCGGGCAACCATGGCGTCCTCGCTCGTTGTTGGGGTGGATCCAAGTCTGAGCGCGTCATGTGACACCGCCATCTCACCCCGATGAACGGCGTCCGGCACCGCGCGGACGGCGCGGCGTCGGTCAACCCTTTCCGCATATTCCCGACGGTCGCGCCGGCGGCCGCGGCCTGCTAGAATCCGGCCGACTCCGAGGAGCGCTGCAACGGACGGGTATTCCCCGCGATCCGCCAGGCTCGGAGCATCGACGGATCCAACCGCGCTCGTTAACCGTGGCCTGCACGGTCGGCGAGCACCCCTGACTGCCCTCCTCCGCCGCCTCAGGCCACTCCGAACGGAGTGCCCGACGATGTCCGCAGTACCCAAGCAGGATTCCAACGATTTCAAGGTGGCCGATCTCGGCCTGGCCGACTGGGGCCGCAAGGAGATCCGGATCGCCGAGACCGAGATGCCCGGTCTGATGGCGATCCGCGAGGAATACGCGCAGACCCAGCCGCTGCGCGGCGCCCGGATCACCGGCTCGCTGCACATGACGATCCAGACCGCGGTGCTGATCGAGACGCTGACCGCG
>DAISWF010000502.1:0-1796 GCA_036826495.1 Burkholderiaceae bacterium | reverse complement strand
CTGGATCCGGCGCGGATGCAGGCGGCCGGCATCACGGTGGCCGACCTGCGCGCCGCGCTGCAGTCGGCGAACTTCGGTCAGCCGGTGGGCGCGATCGTCGCCGACAACCGCGCGATCGCGATCGAGGCCGGACGGATGCTGCGCGATGCCGACGACGTCGCCGAGCTGGTGGTCGGCGTGCGTGCCGGCCGGCCGCTGTTCCTCGCCGACGTGGCCACCGTCGAGGATGGTCCGCCACCGCCCGAGCGCCATGTCTGGTACGGCGAGGGCGGCACGCGGCCGTTCGAGGCGGCGGCGGTGACCCTGCAGATCACCAAGAAGCCCGGCGAGAACGCGGTCGACGTCGCGCGCCAGGTGCTGGCCCGGGTCGACGGTCTGCGCAACACGCTGATCCCGTCCGACGTGCAGGTGACGGTGACCCGCAACTACGGCGAGACCGCCAACGACAAGGCGATGAAGCTGATCAGCAAGCTGCTGTTCGCGACCGCGTCGGTGGTGGTGCTGGTGTGGGTCGCGCTCGGCTGGCGCGAGGCCGCGATCGTCGGCGCCGCGGTGGTGCTGACCCTGACCGCGACCTTGTTCGCATCGTGGGCCTGGGGCTTCACGTTGAACCGGGTCAGCCTGTTCGCGCTGATCTTCTCGATCGGCATCCTGGTCGATGATGCGATCGTGGTGGTGGAAAATATTCATCGCCATTGGGCGATGAATATTTCGGCGCAGGCTCATGTCGCCGAAGGCGACGTGAAGGACGCGGCAGCGTCCGGCCGGAGCCAAAATATTCATCGCCATCGGGCCCTTCATCCCGGCAAGACCCTGGCCGGGCTGATCCCGGGCGCGGTCGACGAGGTCGGCGGCCCGACGATCCTCGCGACCTTGGCGGTGATCGCCGCGCTGCTGCCGATGGCGTTCGTCAGCGGCCTGATGGGCCCGTACATGAGCCCGATCCCGATCAACGCATCGATGGGCATGCTGATCTCGCTGGCGGTGGCGTTCATCGTCACGCCGTGGCTGTCGCGGCTGTGGCTGGGGCGGCACGTGCATGCCGGCGGCGGCCTGTCGGCCAGGCTCGCGCCGCTGTTCGGCCGGGTGTTCCGTCCGTTCCTCGACGAACGTCGCGGCGGCCGCCATCGCGCGCTGCTGTGGCTGGCGATCGTCGCGCTGATCGCGGTGTCGGTCGCGTTGCCGGCGTTCGAGCGGGTGGTGTTGAAGATGCTGCCGTTCGACAACAAGTCGGAGTTCCAGGTGGTGGTGGACATGCCGGCCGGCACGCCGCTGGAGCGCACCGCGGCGGCGCTGCGCGACATGACGGCGTTCCTTGCGACGGTGCCCGAGGTGACGAACTACCAGGCCTATGCGGGGCTGGCGGCGCCGATCAACTTCAACGGACTGGTGCGGCAGTACTACCTGCGCCGCGGCGGCGAGGTCGGCGACATCCAGGTGAACCTGGTCGACAAGAGCGCGCGTCACGAGCAGAGCCATGCGATCGCGACCCGGCTGCGGCCGGAGCTGGCGCGGATCGGCGAACGCCACGGCGCGCGCGTGAAGGTCGTCGAGGTGCCGCCGGGGCCGCCGGTGATGTCGCCGATCGTCGCCGAGATCTACGGCCCCGATGACGAGGGCCGCATCCGTCTGGCCCGCGCGGTGCGCGAGGTCTTCGACAACCAGGCCGACATCGTCGACGTCGACGATTCGACGATCGCCGATGCGCCCCGGCGGCTGATCGTCGTCGACCGCCGCAAGGCGGCGCTGGCCAGCGTGCCGGCGGCCAGCATCGTGGCTACGATCCATGCGGGGCT
>DAISWF010000501.1:0-1803 GCA_036826495.1 Burkholderiaceae bacterium | reverse complement strand
CGACGGCAAGCAGTACGACATGGTCGCGCACCTGGTGCAAAAGGATGCCGAAGGCCGGCTGGCGGTGGTGGCGGTGCTGATCGAACGCGGCGCCACCCCGCAGCCGGTGATCCAGACGGTCTGGGCGAACCTGCCGCTCGAGCAGGGGGAAGAGGTGGCGGCGCAGGCGCCCCTGGATGTGGGGCGCCTGCTGCCGACCGACCGTTCGTACTTCACCTACATGGGCTCGCTGACGACGCCGCCGTGCACCGAAGGCGTGCTGTGGATGGTGCTGAAGCAGCCGGTGCAGGTATCCGAGCAGCAGATCGCGATCTTCTCGCGGATGTATCCGATGAACGCCCGCCCGGTGCAGGCGGCGGGCGGGCGGATGATCAAGGAAAGCAACTGACCGGCAGAGCCTGGCGGACGTTTCCGGCGGGATGACTGCATCCGGCGGCTGCTCGCTGCCGGGTCGTTCGCTGCCGGCTGCTGTCGGGCCGCTCCCTGCCGGGCCGCTCGCTGCCGGGCCGTTCCATCAGTCCGGCCGTTGCGGTGCCGCGGAGCCGGCCGGCCCGCGGTGCGGCGGCTCGCGGCTGCGCGGATCCCGGCCGACGATCTGCCGGTACCACAGCCGGTGATGCTGGCGCGCCCAGGCCTCGCTGACATCGCCGCGCAGCATCGCGCGCATCGAGCCGCGCACCCAG
This sequence comes from Burkholderiaceae bacterium, assembly GCA_036826495.1. Classification (GTDB taxonomy): domain Bacteria; phylum Pseudomonadota; class Gammaproteobacteria; order Burkholderiales; family Burkholderiaceae_E; genus DAISWF01. Next base: position 1,120 of record DAISWF010000501.1, on the reverse strand, counting down.
ATCGCCGCATAGACGTGGATCACCATGCTGAGCAGCAGCACCACCGCGGCCACCGAATGGATGACCACCGCGACGCGCCGCAGCGGGATCGGGAACGCATCGGCGAACCAGGGCTGCCAGAACACGAAGCCGGTCACGAACAGCAGCAGCAGGCTGATCGCGAACGTCCAGAACACCAGCTTCTGGCCGCCGTTGTACTTGCCGACCGGCGGCATCTGCTCCTCGCGGCCGGCGATCAGGTCGCGCGAGCGGCGCAGCCACGCGCGGTCGCCGGCATCGAGCCGGTTGTCCCGCCAGACATGGGCAGCCAGCAGCACGAAGCCAGCGACCATCAGCACGCCGAAGAACGGGTGCAGCACCCGCGCCCAGGTGCCGCCGCCGAACAGATGCGACAGGAAGAACAGCGACGGATGGAAGAACGCCAGGCCCGACAGCGCCGCACACAGGAACAGCAGCACGACCGCCCAGTGATTGATCCGCACGCGCGGCGGATAACGTTCGATGGTGCGCGCGGCAGGTGTGGGGCGCGGCATGCCGTCGGCGTTCACGCGCTCCGGGGGTGGTGAATGCAGCGGGCGCCGGGTCGGTTCCATCCTAATCTCCAGGTCGGCCGCTGGCCGGCGGGGCAGAGATCCGCCCGCGATCATCGGGTGCAGCCGGCCCGGCGACGGGCGAGCCGGGAACGGGGACCGGCGACCGGCCGTCGCTGCCATCCGCACGGCGGCCACCGCCTCCTTCATCGTCCGGCTCGTCCGGCTCGTCCCGCACCTCCAGCGGGCCGACCTTCACATAGTGGAAGAACGCGACGATCGCCGCCCCGACCATCGACGCCAGCGCGAGCGGCTTGGCGGCGCCCTTCCACAATGACACCCACGGGCTGATCTTCGGTTCGGCCGGCAGACCGTTGTACAGACCCGGCTGGTCGGCGTGCTGCAGCACGTACATCACGTGGGTGCCGCCGACGCCGGGCGGATCGTAGACGCCGGCCTGCTGGTAGCCGCGCTCCTTCAGATCGACGATCCGTTCGGCGGCGAAGTCCAGCATGTCCACCTTGGAGCCGAAGCGGATCGCGCCGGTCGGACAGGTCTTCACGCAGGCCGGCTCCAGCCCCACCGCGACC
>DAISWF010000500.1:0-1829 GCA_036826495.1 Burkholderiaceae bacterium | reverse complement strand
CTTCCATCACCGGCTTGCCGGCCAGCGGGCCGATGTCGCCCAGGCCCAGCACCGCGGTGCCGTTGGTGACGACGCCGACCAGGTTCGCGCGCGACGTGTACTCGGCGGCCAGCGACGGATCCTCCTCGATCGCCAGGCACGCATAAGCGACGCCGGGAGAATAGGCGAGCGACAGGTCGCGCTGGTTCATCAGCGCCTTGGTCGGCGAGATCGAGATCTTGCCGCGCGTCGGCGCGCGGTGATACTCGAGCGCCGCATCGCGCAGCGCCTCCTCGGCGGGTGACAGCCCCGGTTTCTTCTCGTTCATCGCCGGTCTCCTCTGTTCGGGGGATGGTCTCCCCAGGCGCCATGGTGACACTTCGCGCTGCGCGGCGAAAGGCTGACCCTGAGACCGTCAGCGAATGGTCAGCGGTGGGCGGCGCGGGTCAACCGGTCGCGGATCGCCTGCCAGTCGTCGTCGGCCGGCGGCATCTGCACCAGCAGCAGATCGCAGCCGGCGGCATCCAGCTCGCGCAGCAGCGAATAGAGCTCGCGAGCGAAGGTATCGGCGGAATCGTCGCTCGGCCGGCGCACGACGATGCCGCCGTCTCCCGGTCGCGGCCCGGACGCCGGCACGGATGCCGGCGGCAACGTCGACGGCGGCACTGACGGCGGTACCGACAGCGATTCCTGCGGCGACGCGGCCGGCGGCGCGGCCGGCGACATGGCTGGCAATGGCGTCGACGCCCGCAGCAGCAGTGCGACGCGCCGGCCGTCGGCGGTGAGCCGTGCCAGTTCCTCCGGCAAGGCCTCGGCCGCCACCAGCCGCGTCGCCGTACGCGGCGCGTAGTGCGAGGGTAGCGCGCCCGGCACGCGCGGCGCCTGCGGGTCGATCCGGCCGGGGTCGGTGACCGCCGCCGACACCTGCACCGGGCGCCCGAGCGCATCGGCGATCTGCGCGGCGGTCACCGCGCCGGGCCGCAGCAGCACCGGCTCGCCGCGCGACAGATCGACGATCGTCGACTCCAGGCCCACCTCGCTGGCGCCGCCGTCGACGACCAGCGCCGCATCCGGTCCCAGGTCGTCGATCACATGCTGCGCGCGGGTCGGACTGATGCGGCCGAAGCGGTTCGCCGACGGCGCCGCCACCCCATGGCCACCGAGCGCCGTGAATGCCGCCAGCACTGCGCGGGCGACCGGATGTGACGGACAGCGCAGACCTATCGTCGGCTCCTGCCCGCAGGCCCAGGCCGGCACCCCGGCGCGCCGCGGCAGCACCAGGGTCAGCGGCCCCGGCCAGAAGCGCCCGGCGAGCCGCTGCGCATCGGACGGCCACTCGGCCCACCAGCGCGCCTGCCCGCTGTCGGTGACGTGCACGATCAGCGGATGACCGGCCGGCCGACCCTTGACCGCGTAGATCCGCGCGACCGCGCCCTGCTGCTCGGCATCGGCAGCCAGCCCGTAGACGGTCTCGGTCGGCAGCGCGACCAGCCCGCCGGCCCTCAGCACCCGGGCCGCCTCGGCGGCGACCGCAGCCTCGATACGGTCCGGCGGCTGTCCGGTTCCGGCCATCAGCGCTCGCCCGGGTCCTTCAGCCCGCGTCGTCGCCGGCGATGCGCAGATCGCGCTCGATCGTCCGCGCGATCGCGGCCGCCTCGCCAGCCGTATCACCCAGCACCGTCACGTGGCCCATCTTGCGGCCACGGCGCGCATCGGCCTTGCCATACAGATGCAGCCTGGCGCGCGGATGGCGCAACACCCGGCTCCAGTCGGGCTCGGCCGCCGCCCCGCCCGGCCCGCGGTACCAGATGTCGCCCAGCAGGTTCAGCATCACCGCCGGCGAATGCTGG
>DAISWF010000499.1:0-1834 GCA_036826495.1 Burkholderiaceae bacterium | reverse complement strand
GTGCTGCTGGGCCCCGGCGCCCCCCGTCTCGCCGCGCGCGACGCGGAGCTGGCGCAGGCGTTGTCGCCGCCGGTGATCGACGGCGTGCTCGCGCTGATTCCGGACTCATGGCTGGACGACGAACCGGCGTTCGGCGACGTCGCCGCGCATCGCGACGCTTACCGTCGTTTCCTGGCCGTCCGGCTCGCGCAACCCAGGCAGTTCGTCGAGGAGGCGGTGCGTGTCGCAGCACACGTATGACTATGCGATCGTCCGCGTCGTGCCGCGCGTGGAGCGCGGCGAGTTCGTCAATGTCGGCGTGATCCTGTGCTGTTCGCCGGCCGGCTTCCTGCGCGCCCGCATCGAGTTCGACGAAGCCCGCGTGCGGGCGCTCGATCCGGATGCGCCGCTCGATGCGCTTCGTGCCGCGCTGCAGTCGTTCGAGCGGATCTGCGCGGGCGGCCCCGATGCCGGCCCGATCGGCCAGCTTCCCGCGCGCGCCCGCTTCGACTGGCTGGTCGCTCCCCGCAGCAGCAGCGTGCAGACGTCGCCCGTGCACACCGGGCGCTGCGGCGATCCGGATCAGGTCATCGAGCGGCTGATGGCGACGATGGTGCGGGCAGGGAGCTGAGAACCCGTGCCCTTGGTCCGCGGCCTCGCGATCGCGCTGCTGCTGTCGTTCGGCCCGGTGGTGTCGAACTCGTTCGCGCGCTTCGCTTACGCGCTGATCCTGCCGGCGATGCGCAGCGACCTGCAGTGGAACTATGCGCAGGCCGGCTCGATCAACACCGTCAACGCGTTCGGCTATCTGCTGGGGGCGCTGCTGACGCGGGTGCTGGTGGCCCGCATCGGCAACCGGCAGCTCTTCGTCGCCGGCATGGTGATCACCTCGCTGTCGCTGCTGGCCACCGGGCTCGTGCGCGACCTCGCGCCGCTGTCGGCGCTGCGGATCGTGACCGGCATCGGCGGCGCGATGGTGTTCGTCTGCGGCGGCGCGCTGTCGGGCAACATCCTGCCGGCCCGGCCGCAGCTCGCCACGACGACGATCGCCGTCTATTTCGCCGGTGCGGGCCTGGGGCTGATGATCTGCGGCGTCGCGCTGCCGCTGCTGCTCGAGGCGACCGGCGACGGCGGCTGGCCGCTGGCCTGGCAGGGCATGGGCGTGGTCAGCCTGCTGATGACGGCGGCCAGCCTGTGGGCGGTGCGGGCGGTCGGCGAGCCCGGCCGCGCGGCCGCGGCCGGCCCGATGTCGGGCGTCTCCGGCGTCGTCCCGGGCGCAGGCGTTGCCGCCCGACGGGTTGCCGGCGCAGCGAGCACCGCGGCGGGCACTGCCCCGAGCGCCGCCGAACAGGCACGCTGGCCATGGCGGGACTACCGCTTCGAGTTCGCCTCCTACGCGATGTTCTCGATCGGCTACATCGGCTACATGACGTTCGTGATCGCCTGGATCCGCGACCACGGCGGCGATACCGGCACCGTGATGACGGTGTGGTTCGTGCTCGGCCTGTCGACCTTGCTGGCGCCGCTGGTGTGGCGCAAGCCGGCCGAGCACTGGCCCGGCGGCCTGCCGCTGGCTGCGGTGATGCTGATGCTGAGCGCCGGCAGCGCGATCCCGCTGGTCGCCACCGGCACCGGAGCGATGGTGCTGTCGGCGGTGCTGTTCGGCGGCGCGATGTTCAGCGCGCCGTCGTCGATCAGCAGCCTGATCAAGCGCACGCTGCCGATGCCCGCGTGGGGGCCGGCGATGGCCACCTTCACCGTGGTGTTCGCCGCCGGTCAGATCGTCGGCCCGCTGGGCACCGGCTGGCTGGCCGACCGCTTCGGCGCGCTGGCGCCGGGGCTGGCGGCGTCATCG
>DAISWF010000498.1:0-1844 GCA_036826495.1 Burkholderiaceae bacterium | reverse complement strand
CTTCAGGCTCATCTGCCGCGCGGCCTCGAGGAACGGCAGCGACTCGATGTCGCCGACGGTGCCGCCGATCTCGACCACCGCCACACCGGCGGCATCGGGCGAACCGACGCCGGCGCCGCGTTCGATGAACGCCTGGATCTCGTTGGTGATGTGCGGGATCACCTGCACCGTGCGGCCGAGGTACTCGCCGCGCCGCTCCTTGCGGATCACCGAGTCGTAGATCTGGCCGGTGGTGAAGTTGTTGAAGCGGCGCATCCGCGCATTGGCGAAGCGCTCGTAATGGCCCAGGTCGAGATCGGTCTCGGCGCCGTCCTCGGTGACGAACACCTCGCCGTGCTGGAACGGACTCATCGTTCCAGGATCGACGTTGATGTAGGGATCCAGTTTCAGCAGCGTGACACGCACGCCACGCGATTCCAGGAGCGCGGCCATCGACGCGGCGGCGATGCCCTTGCCTAGCGAGGACACCACTCCGCCGGTGACGAAAACGAATTTGGTCATGTGGGTCAGCCGGTAAAAAGGGATTATACCGTCGGCGCCGCCCTGGGGCCCGTTAACCGGCCCTCGGCCATGGCAAGACCGCGATCAGTTCGCTGCCGCCCGACTCGCCGGTCGCATAGTCGATTCGACCACCCAGATCGGCGACCCGGTCGGTCAGCGCGGCCAGTGCCGGCGGCATGCCCCGCGCACGTGCACCGCCGTCGGCATCGTCACCGACCTGCACCGTCAGCCGCCCGTCTTCGGTACGCACCGACACCACCAGCATGCGCAGCGAGCCGCTGCGGATCGCCGCCGCCATCGCCTCGTCGACGATGCGCCAGGCGAGCGACTCCACCGCCGGATCGCCGAGGCCGAACCGCGCATCGTCGGCCGGCTGCTGCAGCAGCTCGAAACGCAGATCGCCGCGCCGCAGCCGCCAGTCGTCGACCAGCGCACGCAGGCCGGTCAGCAGCCCGCCGCCGTCGAGCGCCTGCGGGCGCACCCGGTTGATCATCGTGCGGATCGCGTCGATCAGCGCATCGGCATTGCCGATCATCAGCGTGGCGAGCTGCGCGAGCGAGGGTTCGGTGGCCGCCAGCCGGTGCTCGAAGGTGGCCGCCAGGGTGCGCAGCGCGGTGGCATGACGGCCCAGCTCGTCCTGCAGCTCGCGGGCCACCGCCTGACGCTGCTCTTCCAGCTCGCGCTCGAAGCGCAGCGCGAGGTCCTGGCCCAGGCTGGCCTGCTGCTCGGCGGCCAGCGCCCGCGCCAGCGCGATGTCGCGTTCGGCCTGCAGCGACTCGGCCTGGACCTGGGCGGTCGCCAGTTGGGTCTGCAGCTCGCTGATCCGACCGTCCATTCGCTTCGCCCGACAATCCGACCCGGCATTGTACTCAGGAGGGGGCCGCCCGAGCCCCCGGGAGCGGCCGCCCGAGCCGCGAACGGTCCGCAGCGCTGCACTGGCCGCCCGGGTTCCTTCCCTATAATGCGCGCTGCCCCAACCGTTTCGCGAGGACACCGCATGAGCAAGGTCTACCCCAGCGCAGCCGCGGCGCTGGCCGACATCGTCAAGGACGGCCAGATGATCGCCGTCGGCGGCTTCGGCCTGTGCGGCATTCCCGAGGCGCTGATCGCCGCGCTGCGCGATTCCGGCGTGCGCGACCTGACCGCGATCTCCAACAATGCCGGGGTCGACGGCTTCGGCCTGGGGCAGTTGCTGGCCACCCGGCAGATCAGGAAGATGATCGCCAGCTACGTCGGCGAGAACAAGGAGTTCGAACGGCAGTATCTGTCGGGCGAGCTGGAGCTGGAGTTCACGCCGCAGGGCACGCTGGCCGAGAAGCTGCGCGCCGGCGGCGCCGGCATCC
>DAISWF010000497.1:0-1888 GCA_036826495.1 Burkholderiaceae bacterium | reverse complement strand
AGACGCTGCCGATGGTCAGCGCTCCGCTTAGATGAAGCTGCCCGCTGACCAGATGGGCCGCCGCATAGGCCAGGGCAAAGACCCAGATCGGCGTCGGGATGATCCGGGCGTCGAGGTGCAGCGCAGGGTTTGCGACCTGCCAGCGTTTGAGCAACAGCCGGTCCAGCCCGCGCAGCATATAGTCGCGCGCCCCGCTGGTCTGGATATCCTCGGTGCCGTTGAGACGCTCTTCTAGAAAGCCAAAGAGGTTAGCGTCGGCGGCGCGCACCGCCTGCATCGCCGCGACGATCTGATCGATCTGGCCCGGCTTGACCAGATACTCGTCGATGCCGGCTGCGCTGGCGGCAGCGCGATGACGCTGCGTGTCGAAGCCGGTCAGCGCGATGATCCGGGCCGGCGCGAGCGACGGATCGTCGCGGAACGCGCGGGCGACCGCCAGGCCGCCGCGCGGCGGCAGCCCCAGATCGAGGATCACCGCATGGGGCAGATGCTGATGCGCGAGCTCCAGCGCCACCGTGCCGTCGCGGGCGGTCACGCTGGAAAAGCCCGCCATCGCCAGCGCGAGCCCGAGAGCGTTGGCCGATTCCGGATCGTCCTCGACGATCAGCACACGAAGTCTTTCACGCGGATGCAAGGTCCCTCCCGACCAGGCGCCGGCATCGAACGGGCCGGCGAACCGCCGCGACGTCCGGACGGCGCAGTGCGCCGCCCGCTGCCGACATCGGCGGATCCGGGAACCAGCAAGTGTCGTGCCTGTTCGCCGCGACCCTCATTCGCCGTCGGCTTCCACGATCTGCAGCGCCATTTCCCGGTGGCTGCGCAGGATCGGCAAAGTCTGCTCGGCGAACGCCTTCAGGTTCGGATCCTTGCCGGACCGGGCCTGTTTCTCGAACATCGCGATCGTCTTCTTGTGCTCGGACACCATCCGCTTCAGGTACGCCTTGTCGAACTGCTCGCCGGACAACCGGCTCAGCTTCTGCACGTCGTCGCGGGCGCCGCGGTCCAGCTCGGTCGGCATCGGCGCGCCGGCGGTCGTCGCGAGCTGCGCGAGCTGCTCGCCGGTGCGGGTGTGTTCGTCGATCATCCGCCCGGCGAAGGTCTTGACGTCGTCGCTGGCGGCCTGCTGCTGAGCGATCCGGCCCATCTCGACCTCGGCCAGGCTGCCGATCGCCGCCTTGTGGACGAACGACTTGTCCTGCGGCGCGACCCTCATGATCAGCGATTCGGCCTGCGCGTCGGGCAGCAGCGTCGAGAACAGCGCCAGCACGAACAGCAGGTGGATCAGGCGGGTCATGACGATCCTCCCGCGCGGTCAGATCGCGTCGACGCTGCCGGTCACCGGCAGCACGATGCCGGTGATGTAGCCGGCCGTCACCGGCGATGCGAGGAACACATAGGCCGGCGACAGCTCCTCCGGCTGGGCGACCCGCTTCATGTCGGTGTCGCGGCCGAAGCGCGACACCTGTTCGGCCGGCGAGTCGGCCGGATTGAGCGGCGTCCATACCGGCCCCGGGGCCACTGCGTTGACGCGGATGCCCTTGCCGATGAGCTGGCTGGCCAGCGACTTGGTGAATGCGTGGATCGCCCCCTTGGTGGCCGCATAGTCGAGCAGCCGTGCGCTGCCGCGCAGGCCGACCACCGATCCGGTGTTGATGATCGCCGAGCCGTTGCCCAGATGCGGCACCGCCGCCCGCGCCATGTGGAAGTAGCCGCCGATGTTAGTGTCCAGCGTCTCCTGCAGCCGGTCGTCGGTGATGTCCTCGATTGTCCCGGCGTGCTCCTGGAACGCCGCGTTGTTCACCAGCACGTCGAGCCGGCCCAGTACCTCGACGACCCGCTCGACCGCGCGGTTGCAGAAACCGCTGTCGCGCACGTCGCCCGGCAGCAG
>DAISWF010000496.1:0-1892 GCA_036826495.1 Burkholderiaceae bacterium | reverse complement strand
TCTCGCCGACCATGATGATGTCCGGATCCTGCCGCAGGAACGACTTCAGCGCCGCCGCGAAGGTGAGGCCCGCCTTGTCGTTGACGTTCACCTGGTTGACGCCGGGCAGGTTGATCTCCGCCGGGTCCTCGGCGGTGGCGATGTTGACGCCGGGCTTGTTCAGGATGTTCAGGCAGGTGTACAGCGACACCGTCTTGCCCGAGCCGGTCGGCCCGGTGACCAGCACCATGCCGTAGGGTCGCTGCACCGCCTCGAGCAGCTTCTCCTTCTGATCGGGGTCGTAGCCCAGCGCATCGATGCCGAGCTTGGCCGACGACGGATCCAGGATCCGCATGACGATCTTCTCGCCGAACAGGGTCGGCAAGGTCGACACCCGGAAGTCGATCGCCCGCGCGGCCGACAGCACCAGCTTCATCCGGCCGTCCTGCGGGATGCGCTTCTCCGAGATGTCCAGCCGCGAGATCACCTTGATCCGCGAGGCCAGCTTCTCCTTGATCGCCAGCGGCGGCTGCGATATCTCGCGCAGCTCGCCGTCGACCCGGAAGCGGATCCGGTAGAACTTCTCGTACGGCTCGAAATGGATGTCGGACGCGCCGCCGTTGATCGCGTCCATCAGGATCTTCTGCAGGAACTTGACCACCGGCGCATCGTCGACGTCGTTGGCCGCGTCCACCTGCGGGGGCTGTTCCTCGTTGGAGACCTCGACGTCCAGCGATTCGTCGATCAACGTCGAAAGCTGGTCGGATGCGCTCTTGGTGACCTTGTCGAGCGCCTTCAGCAGCTTGTCGTGCTCGACGATGATCGGATCGATCGTCGCCTGCGCCTGGAACTTGATCCGGTCCAGCGACTGCAGGTCGGTGGGGTCCGACACCGCCACCGACAGCCGGTTGCCGCGGCGGCTGAGCGCCAGCACCCGGGTCTCGGCCGACAGCTTGCGGTCGATCAGGTCGCCGGCCAGCGCCGCGGTGTCGACCGCCGCCAGGTCGAGCAGCGGATGGCCGAAGGTCTCGGACGCGAACCTGGCGATCTGCAGCGAGTTGATCCGGTTGCCGGCGATCAGCTCGTCGATGAAGGCCGAGCGGGCGGCATCGGCCTTCCGCTGGATCGCCACCGCCTCGTCGATGCGCAGCAGCCGGTGCTGGACGAGCGCGCGCCCCAGGCCGGCGATGACGACGGCCTGCTCGGACGGGGTGGTATTCGGTGCCAGCGCGGCCATGTCAGTGGCGCCCGGCCGCCCGAAGGTCCGGGGCATGCCCCGGACGACGCGCCCCCTTGGGGGGCAGCGAACGAAGTGAGCGTGGGGGCGGTTTCATCTCGGGGGTCCCGGCTTCCTTCATGCGGGTACAGGTATTCGCATGATGCGGGCGCCACCCGGGGCGCGGAACAGCGCCGGCGCCGGCGCTGGACGAGCGGCGGTCCGGGGCAGGATGAATGGAGGCTGCCGGCCGACGCCTGTCTAATCCAGGAGACGGACGGGCGGCCTCCTTGGGGCTTGCCGGGCCGGCGATCCGGCATGGGCGATCCGGGATTGCCGTCTGTGTCCGCTGCGAACGGGCGCGGGGCCGCCGCCGCGGGTCTCAGGGCGTCGGCGCAGCCTCGGCCGGTTCCGCCGAGGCCAGACGACGCAGCCGGACGCTGCGGATCGCCCGGTCCTGGAGCTGCACCACTTCGGCCGCTATGTTACCGAAGCGAACGCTCACATTTCCTTCCGGAAGATCCTGCAGCACCTCCAGCAGCAGGCCGTTCAGCGTGCGCGGACCGTCCAGCGGAAAGCCGGTGCCGAGCCGGCGGTTCAGCTCGCGCAGCGGCGTGCCGCCCTCGACGATCGCCTCGCCATCGTCGCTCCAGCCGGCATCGCCGGCGCCGCCCGGCGCGGTGGTCGTGAACTCGCC
>DAISWF010000495.1:0-1906 GCA_036826495.1 Burkholderiaceae bacterium | reverse complement strand
CGGTGCGCTGGATCAGATCGCCGATGTAGTAGATGTTCTCGGCCTTCAGGCAGTTCGCCGAACGCACGGTCAGCTCCAGGTCGTCGACCGGGCGCAGCAGGATCGGGTCGATCTGCGGGCCGCGGCCGATCGCGATCTCGATCGCCGGCTCGGCGCCGCCTTCGAGCGCCGCGAACACCGAAAGCTGCTCGACCAGGATGCGCGCCGACTGGCGCACCGCCTCTTCGGGCGCGATGACGCCGTTGGTCTCGACGTCGACGATCAGGCGGTCCAGGTCGGTACGCTGCTCGACGCGGGCGCTCTCGACGATGTAGCTGACGCGGCGCACCGGCGAGAACGATGCGTCGAGCACCACCCGGCCGATCGACTTGGTCTCGTTCAGCCCGCGCAAGGTGCCCGGCACATAGCCGCGGCCGCGCTCGACCTTGATCTGCATGTCGATCCGGCCGCCCTGCGTCAGCGTGGCGATCGGATGATCGGGGTTCACGACCTCGACGTCGTGCGGCAGGTCGATGTCGGCCGCGGTGACCGGGCCGGCGCCTTCCTTGCGCAACGTGAGGAACACGTCGTCGCGGTTGTGCAGCTTGAACACCACACCCTTCAGGTTCAGCAGAAGGTCCACCACGTCCTCGCGCACGCCGTCGATCGTCGAGTATTCGTGCACGACGCCCGAGATCTGCACCTCGGTCGGCGCGTAGCCCACCATCGACGACAGCAGCACACGGCGCAGCGCATTGCCCAGCGTATGGCCGTAGCCTCGCTCGAACGGCTCCATCACCACGCGGGCGTGGGACGGACCCAGTTGCTCGACTTCGACAATACGCGGCTTCAGCATCGCAGTCTGCATGGAAATATGTCCTTTGCGGATTAACGCGAGTACAACTCGACGATCAGGCTCTCGTTGATGTCGGCCGTCAGATCGGCGCGATCGGGCACCACCTTGAAGGTGCCTTCCATCTTCGTCTTGTCGACCGACACCCATTGCGGGAAACCGTTCTGGTCCGCCAGGTTCAGCGCATCGACGACACGGGCCTGCTTCTTCGATTTCTCGCGGATCGCGACCACATCGTTCGGCCGCACCAGTGCCGACGGGATGTTGACGGTCTGGCCGTTCACGGTGATCGCGCAGTGCGACACCAACTGGCGCGCCTCGGCCCGGGTCGAGCCGAAGCCCATCCGGTAGACGACGTTGTCGAGCCGGCATTCCAGCAGCTTCAGCAGGTTCTCGCCGGTGTTGCCGCGGCGCCGCTCGGCCTCCGCGAAATAACGGCGGAACTGGCGCTCGAGCACGCCGTACATCCGCTTGACCTTCTGCTTCTCGCGCAGCTGCAGGCCGTAGTCGGAGGTACGCGAGCCCGACGTGCGGCCATGCTGGCCCGGTTTGCTGTCGAGCTTGCTTTTGGAATCGAGCGCACGGCGCGCGCTCTTCAGGAACAGATCGGTCCCTTCCCGACGGGACAACTTCGCTTTCGGTCCGGTGTAACGTGCCACGTTTCTTCCTTCAGGTTCTTGCGCAGCGGGCCCGGCAGCCCGCCACGGTCAGTCCGCCGCGCAACCCCTGCCTGGAGCGGGGGACCGGCGAACGGTGGTCTTCGATTCGAGCCGCCGTCTCATCGGCAGCATCGGCTGCATCAGCCTCAGCGGCCGCCGGCGGCATCGAAGCGGATCAGATGCGCCGTTTCTTCGGCGGACGGCAGCCGTTGTGCGGAATCGGCGTCACGTCCTGGATCGAGATGATCTTGATGCCCAGCGCGTTCAGCGCCCGCACCGACGATTCCCGACCCGGGCCAGGACCCTTGATCTGCACTTCCAGGTTCTTGATGCCGCATTCCTGCGCCGCACGACCGGCCGACTCGGCCGCCACCTGCGCGGCGAACGGCGTGGACTTGCGCGAGCCCTTGAAGCC
>DAISWF010000494.1:0-1907 GCA_036826495.1 Burkholderiaceae bacterium | reverse complement strand
CGGCGGCTGGGCGCGCGGCGGCGGCTGCTGAGAGGACCGCGGCGGCGGGCGACCGCCTGCGCACCGGCCGGGGTCATCACGCCTGCGCCTTCGCCAGCACCGCCGGCGGCAGCAGCTTCACCAGCTCCTCGCCGTGCAGCAGCCGGATGCCGTGATCGACCGCGAACCGGCGCGCGGGCTCGCTGATCTCGCCGAGAATCACGTAGACGCATTCATGCGCTTCGCGCGCCTCGCGCTGCGCCTGCAGCTCGCGCAGCGGCTCCACGCCCAGCCGGGCCGCCTTCCAGCGCTTGCAGCCGACCAGCGAGGTGCGCCAGCCCTTCTTCGCCTCGAAGTCGGCGCCGCTGCCGGCCAGCGGCTGCACGTCGTAACCGTCGCGCCGCAGCCCCTCGGCGATGACCCGGGCGAACTCGGGCCAGGCCATCGCGCGGACCGCCGCCAAGGTCGACTCGATGCGGCGCGCGCTGGGCGCGCGCAACTGCCGCCAGCCGGCGATCGCGGCGATGACGATGAACGGCAGCGCGCTGAAGGCGCCGACGATGAAGTACTCCGGCGACAGCAGCAGCCGGGCGATCGTGATCAGCCCCAGCGCGACCAGCGCGCTGATCCACCACGACGAGCGCAGCAGGATCGCGAACAACGAATTCTTGGCCATCTCGATCTTCATCGGGTCCCCCTCGTATTGCGCCTGCACGCGCCCGCATCGCCCGGCCGATACCGGCAGGATCCGCATGGTAGCGGCACAATCGCCGTTCCACGGTGGAGGCATACCCGATGACGCAGAGCAGGCGCCCGCCCTTCGAAGGCACGATCGGCAACACCTGGCGGGAATCCCGCCCCGCCTGGCCGTCGGCCCCCCACCCGCCGGCCGGCGCGCCGAACATCCTGGTCGTGCTGTTCGACGACGTCGGCTTCTCGGACTTCGGCTGTTACGGCTCGACGATCGCGACCCCGGCGATCGATGCGCTGGCCGCCCGCGGCCTGCGCTACACCGGCTTCCACACCACCGCGATGTGCTCGACGACCCGGGCGGCGCTGCTGACCGGCCGCAACCATCATTCGGTCGGCATGGGCTGTCTGGCCAACTTCGACAGCGGCTACCCGGGCTATCGCGGCAAGATCGCCCGCGAAGCCGGCACGCTGGCCGAGATGCTGCGGCCGCACGGCTACCGCAACTACATGGTCGGCAAATGGCACGTGACGCCGCTGACCGAGACCGGCCCGACCGGCCCGTTCGACGGCTGGCCGCTGGGCCGCGGCTTCGATCGCTTTTACGGCTTCCTCGACGCCGAGACCGACCAGTACGCGCCCGAACTGGTGCGTGACAACTCGCCGATCGAAGCGCCCGGCAGTTTCGCCAGCGGCTATCACCTGAGCGCCGACCTGGTCGATCAGTCGATCCGCTATCTCGCCGATCACGTGGCCGACCGGCCCGACGCACCGTGGCTGCTGTGGCTGGCACCCGGCGCCTGCCATGCGCCGCACCAGGCGCCGGCCGGACTGATCCATGCCTACGACGCGCGTTTCGGGCACGGCTGGGACGTCGAACGCGAGCGGCGGCTGGCCCGCCAGCTCGAGCTCGACCTGGTGCCGGCCGGCACCGCCCTGCCGCCGCGCAACGAGCGGGTCGGCGCCTGGGCCGAGCAGAGTGCCGACGAACGCCGGGTGTTCACCCGGCTGCAGGCGGCCTACGCGGCGATGCTCGACCATGCCGACCAGCAGCTCGCGCGGCTGTTCGCGTTCCTCGACACCGCCGGCCTGACCGACGACACGCTGGTGCTGGTGATGTCCGACAACGGCGCCAGCCAGGAAGGCGGCCCGCTCGGCATGGTCAATGCGATGGGGCCGTTCAACTTCAAGCCGGAGCCGATCGCAGAGAAGCTGGCCCGCCTCGACGACATCGGCGG
>DAISWF010000493.1:0-1986 GCA_036826495.1 Burkholderiaceae bacterium | reverse complement strand
GCCGCTGGCTCGAGCGCACCGCGGTCGAGGCCACCAGCGGCTGCATCTACATCGCCGGCGCCACCGAGTACGACGACCGGCCCGGCGCGGTGCGCGAGGAGCTGGTGTCGATGATCCGCTCGTGGCAGCGCGAGATCACCCGGACGATCCGCCAGACCGTCGAGCAGGGCGACCTGCCGCCCGACACCGACGTCGAGGAACTGGTGTTCCAGCTCTACGGCGTCGTGCTGGTGCTGCACCACGATGCGCGGCTGCTGAAGAGCCGCGATGCGGTCGGGCGTGCCCGCCGCTCGTTCGACCGGCTGATCGCGTCGTACCGGCAGCTCGGACGCGCATCGGCCGCCGGCAATGAAAGCACGAACGTTCGATCCGATGATCGGCCTGCCGTTCGACCCGGCGTTCGATCCGACAGCGGGCGCGCGACCTGACGCGCCCGCCGATTTCCACGAAGGAGAATCCTCATGCCTCAATATGTTCCTCCGCTGCGCGACATCCGCTTCGTGCTGCATGAAGTGCTCGGTGTCGAGCAGGTGCTGGCCGAGCTGCCGCCCCATGCGCAGACCAACCGCGAGCTGATCGACCAGGTGCTCGACGAGGGCGGCAAGTTCTGCGCCGAGGTGCTGTTCCCGCTCAATCGCAGCGGCGACGAGGAGGGCTGCCGCCACGAAGGCAACGGCGTGGTCGTCACGCCCAAGGGATTCAAGGAGGCGTGGCAGGCGTTCACCGAGGCCGGCTGGCCGACCTTGACCTGCGATCCTGCGGTCGGCGGCCAGGGGTTGCCGAACGCGGTGGGCATCGCGATGCAGGAGATGATGAACTCCGCGAACCAGGCGTTCACGATGTATCCGGGCCTGACGCACGGCGCCTACGACTGCCTGACCGCGCACGGCACGCCGGAGCAGAAGGCGCTGTACCTGCCGAAGCTGGTGTCGGGCGAATGGACCGGCACGATGTGCCTGACCGAGCCGCACTGCGGCACCGATCTGGGCATGCTGCGCACGAAGGCCGAGCCGCAGGCCGACGGCAGCTACCGGATCACCGGCAACAAGATCTTCATCTCGTCGGGCGAGCACGATCTGTCGGCCAACATCGTGCACCTGGTGCTGGCGCGGCTGCCCGATGCGCCGGCCGGCACGCGCGGCATCTCGCTGTTCATCGTGCCGAAGTTCCTGCCGCGGCCCGACGGCACGCTGGGCGAACGCAATGCGCTGCTGTGCTCGCGGATCGAGGAGAAGATGGGCATCCATGCCAACGCCACCTGCGCGATGGACTTCGACGGCGCCCGCGGCTGGCTGGTCGGCGAGCCCAACAAGGGCCTCAACGCGATGTTCGTGATGATGAATGCGGCACGCATCGGCGTCGGCATCCAGTCGCTGGGGCTGGCCGAGGCCGCCTATCAGAACGCGGTCGTCTATGCGAAGGAACGCACGCAAGGCCGTTCGCTGACCGGACCCAAGCAGCCGGACAAGCCGGCCGATCCGATCATCGTGCATCCCGACGTGCGCCGGATGCTGCTGACGCAGCGGGCGTACACCGAGGGCTCGCGGGCGTTCGCCTACTGGTTGGCGCTGCTGTCGGACCGTGCCCACACCCACCCGGACGCGACGCAGCGCAAGGAGTCCGAGGATCTGCTGTCGCTGCTGACGCCGGTCGTGAAGGCGTTCATCACCGACAACGGCTTCACGAACACCAACCTGGCGATGCAGGTGTACGGCGGCCACGGCTACATCCGCGAATGGGGGATGGAGCAGTACGTGCGCGATGCCCGGATCAACCAGATCTACGAAGGCACCAACACGATCCAGTCGCTGGACCTGCTGGGCCGCAAGGTGCTCGGCGACAGCGGCGCGAAGCTGCGCAAGTTCGGCGCACTGATCGCCGAGCTGGTCGAGGAGGAAGGCACGTCCGAGGAGATGGCCGAGTTCGTCAATCCGCTGGCCGACCTGGGCCAGAAGGTCGAGAAGCTGACGATGGAGATCGGCATGA
>DAISWF010000492.1:0-2017 GCA_036826495.1 Burkholderiaceae bacterium | reverse complement strand
GGGACTCCTGCGGATGGGCAATTGTGGGCGACCGCATGATATCTTCGGTCAGCACAGCAATGCCGGCAGGCGCGTCCGGGGCCGGCGCATCGCGGGGCGTCGCCCCGCGTCCCGAAGGAGACACCGGTGGCCGTCAGTCAGCAGGACAAGGCAGATCGTTTCGCCGCGCTGCATCGCCGCGGAACGGTGTTCGTGATCCCCAATCCGTGGGACGCCGGCTCGGCGCGGCTGCTGGCCTCGCAAGGGTTCCAGGCGCTGGCCACCACCAGCCTGGGCTTCGCGCTGACCCTGGGCCGGCGCGACGGCGAGATCAGCCGCGACGAGGCGATCGAGCACTGCCGCGAGATCGCCGCCGCCACCGACCTGCCGGTCAGCGCCGATCTGGAGAACGGCTTCTCGGACGACCCGGCGCAGGCCGCGCAGACGCTGGTGCGGGCCGCCGAGGCCGGCATCGTCGGCGGGTCTATCGAGGACTACAGCGGCGATCCGGCGCACCCGATCTACGATTTCGCCCATGCGGTCGAACGGGTGCAGGCGGCCGCCGAGGCGGTCCATGCGCTGGGCTTCCGCTTCACGTTCACCGCCCGCGCCGAGAACCTGCTGCGCGGCCGGCTGGATCTGGACGACACGATCCGGCGGCTGAAGGCGTTCGAGGCGGCCGGCGCCGACGTGCTGTATGCGCCCGGACTGCGTTCGCTCGACGACATCCGGGCGATCGCGGCCGAGGTGTCGTTGCCGCTGAACGTGCTGGGCCCCGAGCATCGCGGCGCCACCGTGCGCGCGATCGGCGAGGCCGGCGGCACCCGGATCAGCCTGGGCGGCGCGCTCGCCCGCGCCGCGGCGGCGGCGATGTCGCGCGGCGGCGACGAGCTGCAGGGGCCCGGCGGCTTCGGCTGGGTGGCCGACGCGACGACCGGCGCCGATCTGAAGGCCCGGCTGGCGGCCGGCGGCCCGCACTGACCGACGGCGGAAATCGACGCCCGACCCGCCGCCCACCTCGAGAATCACACACCAACGGAGACCTCGATGTACGTCGGAGAACATGCGCGAACGCAGCCGGACAAGCCGGCCTTCATCATGGCGGGCACCGGCGAGACCGTCACCTATCGCGAGCTCGACGAACGCTCGAACCGGCTCGCGCATCTGCTGCGCGCGCACGGTCTGCAGCGGCTCGACCACTACGCGATCTTCATGGAGAACAACGGCCGCTACGTCGAGTGCTGCGGCGCCGGCGAGCGGGCGGGCCTCTACTACACCTGCGTGAACTCGTTCCTGACCGCCGAGGAGCTGGCCTACATCGTCAACAACAGCGAGTCGAAGGCGCTGGTCGTCTCGCGCGCCAGGCGCGACGTCGCGCTGGCCGCGCTGCCGCAGTGCCCGAAAGTGAAGCTCGCGCTGATCGTCGACGGCACCGGCGACGACGGCCCGTTCGTCGACTATGCGCAGGCGGTGGCCACGCAGCCGGCGACGCCGATCGCCGACGAGTCGCTGGGCACGCCGATGCTGTATTCGTCGGGCACCACCGGCCGGCCCAAGGGCATCCTGCGGCCGCTGCCGGAGAACCCGCCGTCCAAGCCGCTGCCGCTGTTCGACTTCCTGGTGAAGCTGTGGCACTACCGGCCCGACATGATCTATCTGTCGCCGGCGCCGCTCTACCATTCGGCGCCGCAGGCGGCGGTGTCGCTGACGATCCGCGTCGGCGGCACCGCGGTCATCATGGAGAAGTTCGACCCCGAGGAGTACCTGGCGCTGATCGAGCGCTACCGGATCACGCACAGCCAGCTCGTGCCGACGATGTTCAGCCGGCTGCTGAAGCTGCCCGAGGAGGTGCGCAACAAGTACGACCTGTCGTCGCTGAAGGTGGCGATCCACGCGGCGGCGCCGTGTCCGCCGCAGGTCAAGGAGCAGATGATCGCCTGGTGGGGGCCGATCATCGACGAGTACTACGGCGCCACCGAGGGCCTGGGCTTCATCGCCTGCAACAGCCAGGAGTGGCTCGCGCATCGCGGCACCGTCG
>DAISWF010000491.1:1703-2025 GCA_036826495.1 Burkholderiaceae bacterium | reverse complement strand
TACGCTTGCAGGCATCGGGAGCCCGTCGACTTCTGTCGCAGGCGCCCTGGACCCGAATCGCTCGCCTGGAGGACGCCGATGCTGCGCCACCCGCCTGCCCCGAAGCGGACCGCCCCGACGCATCGCGTCGCGGCGGCAACGATCGCCGTCGCGATGCTTGCGGCCGCCGGCGCCGCGCCGGCCGCGCCCGGACCCGCCGGCGAACCGGACACCACCGACCTGCAGCGCTGGGTCGAGGCGTCGGCTGCCGCGGCGTGGACAGCCGGCCAGGACGACGCGGGCGGACACGCCGCCGCTGCGAAGGCGGCACCGGTCCGCATCG
>DAISWF010000491.1:0-1693 GCA_036826495.1 Burkholderiaceae bacterium | reverse complement strand
CCTGGGAGGCCGGCCGCGGCTTCCCGCCTGCGCCCGCTTCGAGCCTTTCGTGCCGCCGAGCGCTCGCCTGTGGGGCCCCAGCCACATCGGCGTGCGCTGCGTCGAGGGCGGCTCGTGGACCATGATGGTGCCCGTGACCGTATCGGTCTACGGCCCGGCGCTGGTGGCCGACCGGCCGTTGGCGGCCGGCGCGGCCGCCGATCCCGACTCGTTCCGGATCGATCAGGTCGACCTGACCGCCGCGCGCGGCGCGCCGGTGGCCGATCCGGCCCAGCTGGCCGGGCGAGCGCTGGCCCGGCCGCTGCGAGCCGGCGAGCCGCTGCGCGCGCAGGACCTGCGGGTGCTGCAGACCGTCGCGGCCGGTGATCCGGTCCGGATCCGGCTCGTCGGCCCGGGGTTCACGGTGTCGTCCGACGGATTCGCCCTGGCCGGGGCCGGCGAAGGCCAGTCGCTGCGCGTGCGCACCGGCACCGGCAGGCTGCTGGTGGGCACGGTCCACGACCGCGTCGTCGAGGTCAAGCTGTGAAAAGCGCTGCCGCGATGCCGCTGTTCGTGGCTAAAGTTCCCCCCCGTGCTGCCGAATAATCAGGCATTCGAACCTCGGGCCGCGGGCCCGCAGGGAACATCGCCATGAAGATCGACAAACCCGTCGAGATCCAGCCCACCCAGGACGCCGCGCTGCGCGCCGGCCAGCCGGCCGGCACTGCGCGTCCGGCGGCCCGCGCCGGGGCGCAGGGGCGCGCCGGCGGCACCGCCGACTCGGTCAGCCTCTCGGCAGCCTCGCGCGGCCTGGCGGCCGACCTCGCCACCGACGGCGCCGACGTGCGGCAAGACAAGATTGCCGAAGTGCGCGAAGCGATCCGCGAAGGACGATTCAACGTGAAGGCGCAGGTGGTCGCGGACAAGATGATCGCGCAGGCGGCCGAGCTCCTCGAAACGCTCACCGTGCCCAAGCGATGACGGACGCTCGCGTGGGGACCGCCGAGGCCGACCTGCTCGGCCACGGCGCGGCGCTGCTCGACGCGCAGCGCGAAGCGATGGTTGCCGGCAACCTCGACGAACTGGCAGCGATCAACGCCGCCCTGGCCGACTGGATTTCACGGATGCCTCGCGCGGGCGTGTCCGCGGGTGAGTCGAGGGGGGCGCGCGCCGAAACGGCCCGGGTGCTCGCCTCGCTGCGCGCCAACGCCGCGGTCGCGCAGCGCGCCGCGTCGGCGGCGCAGCGCGGGCTCTCCGCGCTGGTCTCACCTTCCGAACCCGTGTACGACGCCGACGGGCGAAAGTCCGCGACATCCCGTCGCGGCAAGCCGATGTCGGCCTGACGTCGGCCTGGCCGACGCGGGGAACGATCCCCGGGGTGGCTCAGATCCAGCCGGCAAGCTGCGTACGCAGCCTTGCCACCGCCTGACTGTGGATCTGCGAGATTCGCGACTCGGTGACGCCGAGCACGGCGCCGATCTCCTTCAGGTTCATGTCCTGCTCGTAGTACATGCCCATCACCAGGCGCTCACGTTCAGGCAGGCGCTCGATCGCGTCGATCAGCGCATGCCGGAAGCGCGAGTCACCGAGGATGGCCGACGGATCGGGCGTGCCCGCCGGAGCGTTGCGGTCCAGGAATCCTTCGTCGCCCTCCTCGTCGCCGAAGTCGTCGAGGTGAACCAGTTGCGCGCCTCGCGCGTCGGCGAGCATCTGC
>DAISWF010000490.1:0-2058 GCA_036826495.1 Burkholderiaceae bacterium | reverse complement strand
TGCGACAGCACCTCGAGCGTCGCGGTATAGCTGGTGCGGCGCGTCGGCTTGTCGAGCGTGCCGGCCGGCCCTTGCGGCCGGGGGCCGCCCTGCGCCCCCTGCCCGCCGGCACCGGGCCTCAATGTGCGTTCGCCCCCCCGGAACCACTGCGACACCCCCCCGAGGGTCGCGGTATAGCTGGGGGGGCGCGTGGGCTTGCCGGGCGGGCGGGCGGCCCTTGGGGGCGGGGGCCCCCCCTGCCCCCCCGCCCCGCCGGCACCGGGCCCGCCGGCGCCCTGTCCGCCCCCTTGACCCGCACCTTGACCCCCACCCTGACCGCCGCCCATGCCGCCGCCCTCCGGCGGCCGCTCGCCGGCCGGCGTCGCGTTCAGCCAGTACATGCCGGGCTGCGCCCACTTGATGCTGAACTCGCCCTGGGCATCGGTGACCAGCTTGACCTCCTCGAGCTTGTCGCGATAGCGGATGCCGCCGGGGATCACCAGCACGTTGACGCCGGCGGCCGGCTTGCCGTCGAGCACGAAGCGGAATTTGGCGGTCTCGCCGGCCACCAGGTCGTTCGGATGGGTGACAGGCACCAGCTCCAGGCCGCGGCCGGTGGGCTCCAGCACCTTGGTGGTCGGCTTGCCGGAGGTCACGAAGATCTCCATCCGGCTCATCGACTGGGTGACCCGCAGATCGGTGGCGCCCTGCGGGATCTCCTTGGCCAGCGATTCGGCGGTGCCGCGCAGCCGCTTGTTCTCGTTGCCGACCCGGTAGCTCGCGAACAGCAGGTCGTTGACCATCGCGATCTTGTAGGTGCCCTTCTGCGTGAGCTTGACGTCGAAGGTGCTGCGATAACGGCCGCGCGACGGGTTCTCGTGGCGGCCGGCGGTACCGTCCGGATTGATCACCGCGACATTGTCGATCTGCAGCGCGTTGTGCTCGAAATAGAACACGTCGTTGGAGCTGGCCGCATCGACGGTGACCCAGGGTTCGTTGCCGGACAGCACGGTGGCCGACGGCAGCATCCAGGCGCGATGGGCGCTGGCCGGCGCCGGCAGCGCGGCAACGCCCAGCATCAGCAGCGTGGCGGAAAGCTTCGCGGGAATCTTGATCATGTGTTCCTCCAGGTTCGATGTTTGCAAACGGACGATGCGGGTCTTCAGGGCTTCAGCGACACCGACACCAGACCCAGTTCATGTTCGCCCCTGACCTTGGCGCCGCCCGCCGCGGCCGGCGGCCACTCGAACGGAATGCGCACCAGTTCACGGCCGCCGACCTCGCGGGCCGCCTCGACCACCAGCTCGTAGTTGCCCGGGGCCAGCCGGTCGAGCGGCGCCTTGGCCTGGCTGAAGGTCACCGTGTGCTCGCCCGGCGCGCGGGTGGGGCTGCTCAGCCCGTCGATCGGCATCGCCAGATCGCGGCCGCTCTTGCGCCACCAGGCGCGCATGTCCTTCAGCCACTTCGTGCCTTCGTTGTTGCGCAGCTTCACGTCGTACCAGACGGCCAGGTTGCCGGCGAACGAACGATCGGCCTTCTCGATCCAGATCGCGACATAGGGGCGGTGATACTCGGCGACGTTCAGGCGCGGAATCTCGACGCTGACGCTGAGGTCGGCGGCGACTGCGGGCACGGCGGCCGAGGCGGCGGCCAGGGCGATCGTCTGACGGACGGACATGAAGCGGAACCCTTTCGAGAATCGACAAGAAATCAGTGGATGAACAGGATCGCCAGCAGCAGCGGTATCACCAGCCCCAGCCCGACCAGCGGCCAGGTGCTCGGCCGGTTCGCGGCGTGGAACTTCAGGATCAGCAGGCCGGTGACCGCGAACACCAGGCAGGCGATTGCGAACACGTCGATGAAGAGGCTCCAGGCCCGGCCGGTGTGACGCCCCTTGTGCAGATCGTTCAGGTACGAGATCCAGCCACGGTCGGTGTGCTCGTACTCGATCGCGCCACCCTCCCGCTCGATCCGCACCCAGGCATCGCCGCCGGGCCTGGGCAGCGCCAGATAGACCTCGTCGGGCGACCACTCGGCATCGCGTGCATCGATCGTGATCGACAGCGACCGTTCGAGCCA
>DAISWF010000489.1:0-2071 GCA_036826495.1 Burkholderiaceae bacterium | reverse complement strand
GCGCTGGCTGGCGCCGCCGGCGTGCCGCGCGAACGCCTGGCCGGCGTCTTCTGGGCGGATGCCGACGAGGCCCGCGCCCGTCAGAGCCTGCGGCAGAGCCTGTCGGAGCTGCGACGCGAGGTCGGGCCGCTGCTGGTCGACCGCAGCCAGCGGCTGCTGTTCGAGGCCGACGGCTGCGTCGTCGACGCGCTGGCGTTCGAGGCATTGGCCGGGCGGACCGACCCGTATTCGCTGGAACGGGCGGTGGCGATGTTCGCCGGCCCGCTGCTCGACGGGTTCGATTCGGTCTGCGGCGACGAATTCGACGACTGGCTGCACGGCGAGCGCCATCGGTTCGCGGCGCTGAACCGGCGGGCCTGCGAACGGCTGCTGCAGCACCATGTCGAGCGGCACGACCACGACGCGGCGGCCCGCATCGCCGAGCAGGCGGTCGAGTTCGATCCGGACGACGAATCGTTCTGGCGCGCCTGGATGCGTGCGCTGCATGCGGCCGGCCGGCCGCACCGGGCGATGCAGGTGTTCGAGCGGTGCCGCAGCACGCTGCGCCGCCGGCTCGATGCGGAGCCCGGTGCCGAAACCCGGGCGCTGCTGGCCGCGCTGCGTGATGCCGCGCAGGCGGTCGATGCTCCATCCGGGGCGGGTCGATCCGCGGCTACGTCGTCGGCTACTACGTCGTCCATTCCCACGTCGTCGGCGGCTACGTCGTCCGTGGCTACGTCGTCCGTGGCTACGCCGTCCATGGCCGCGCCGTCCGAAGCCGCGCCGTCCGGAGCCGCGCCGTTCGGAGCCTCGCCGTCCGAAGCCGTGCCGTCCGGAGCCGCGCCATTCGCCGCCATGCCGTCGCCTCCGCCATCCCGCCCGCATGCGCTGCCGATGGTGGCGGTGATGCCGTTCGAGGTCCAGGGCCAGGTGGATCCGGCCTTCGCGGCGACCCTGGCGGCGGAGCTGATCGGTGCGCTGTCGCGCATCGCCGGTTTCGCGATCGTCGACGGGCGGCTGCTGTTCCGCGATGCCGACCTGGCCTCGGAGGCGAGCCGCACGATCGTTCGCGAGCGGCGCGTGGTGTTCGTCGTCGCCGGCCGGCTCGAATGTGGCCGCGACGATCCGTGCCTGTGGACGGTACGGCTGATCGACTGCGACGACGGCCGGCATCTGTGGAGCCGGCGGGTCGAGCTCGACGGCAGCTCGCCCGAGCGGCGCGACGAGCTGATCGCGGCGATGGTCGCGCGCATCGAGCCGCAGATCCTGATGGCGCGGGTTCAGGGCCGCCCCGACAGCGAGGACGACGATCCGTGGCATCGCGTGCGCCAGGCGTTCGCGGCGCTGTTCGCGCGCGGCTGGTCCGAAGAGGCGGTGGCCACCGCGGTGCAGCGTTATCGCGACGCGATCCGGGCCGATCCGGCCTTCGCGCTGGCGCATGCGCACAAGGCGCTGGTGCTGGCGCTGGCGGCGAAGATGGGACTGGTGGCCGCCGAGGCGGTCGCCGAGGCGCAGACGGCGGCCGAGCGCGCGATCGCGCTCGCGCCCACCGATTCCGAGGTGCTCGGGGTGGCGGGCTGCGCGATCGCCGACCTCGGCGATCCCCATCGCGGCGAGACATTGCTCGAGCGCGCGGTCGAGCAGAACCCCGACAATCCGCAGGCCTGGGCCGCGCTGGGCGCCTGCCGGCTCGGCATGGCGCGCATCAGCGATGGCCTGCAGTCTCTCGAACGGGGGGTGCGTCTGGGCTCCAGCGACTACCGGCGCACCGTCTGGCTGACCCTGATGTCGCGCGGGCTGCTGTATCAGCGTCGTCCGACCGAGGCGATCGACACCGCGCGTGCCGCGGTGCGCAGCGACGTGTTCTTCTATCCGGCGTGGCTGGCGCTGGCAGCCGCGCAGTTCCAGGCCGGGAACGCCGCGCAGGCGCGGCGCGCGCTGGCCGAGGCGCGGCGCATCCGGCCGCAGCTCACGTTGGCCGAGGCGCGGCCGTGGATCAGTCCGCGGGTGGCCGCGCGGATGGCCGAGGTGTGGCCGGTGACGGTGGATTGACGGTGCGATGACGGCGGGCTGACGGGCCCTGTGGACACTG
>DAISWF010000488.1:0-2121 GCA_036826495.1 Burkholderiaceae bacterium | reverse complement strand
TGCTGAGCTTCACGCAGGCGGCCGGCGAGCTGAGCCTGACGCAGTCGTCGATCTCGCGGCAGATCCGCACGCTCGAGCAGCAGGTCGGCAAGCCGCTGTTCAGGCGGCGCACCCGCGCGCTGGAGCTGACACCGGCCGGCCAGCATCTGTATCGGGTGGTCGGCGCGAGTCTCGCCGATATCGACCGGGCGGTGAGCGAGCTGCGCGGCGACGGCCGGCGGCAGCGGCTGATGGTGACCACGGTGACCTCCTTCGCCTCGCTGCTGCTGATGCCGCGGCTGACCGATTTCTCGCGCCGGCATCCGGAGCTGGACATCCGCATCGATGCATCGGACACGCTGCGTGACCTGCGCACCGACGGCTACGACATCGCGGTGCGCTATTGCCCGATCCGCCGGGCGCCGGCCGACGGCCTGAAGCTCATCGACGAGCAGCTCGTCGCGGTGCTGAGCCCGGCGCTGGCCCGCGAGATCGGCCCGCTCGATTCGCCGGCCGACCTGGCGCGCACCACGTTCCTGGTCGAGGCGAGCCAGCCGCCGCACGACGACTTCTACGGCAACGCCTGGGAATACTGGTTCGGGCAGTTCGGCATGACGATGCCCGCCGACGTACCGCGGCTGACCCTGTCCTACACCTATCAGGCGCTGCAGGCGGCGCTGGCCGGCCAGGGCGTGATGCTGGCGCCGCTGGTCTACGCGCGCGAACATCTGGCCAGCGGCCGGCTGGTGGCGCCGTTCGAGGCATCGCTGGCGTCGCCGTTCGCGTTCTACCTGGTGGTCAATCCCGATTCGCGTCGCCAGCGGCACATCGAGGCGTTCGGCCGCTGGCTGATCGGGCAGTTCGGCGAGGAGCCGCCGCGCACGGCGGCGGCGCCATGAAACCCGTTCGCCCGGCGCCGGCGCATCGATAGCGCGCGCAGCGGCGCGGGGTCACTCGCCGGGCCGTTCGACCACCTGCCAGGCGGTGGCGGTGTCGTACACGAACCGCTCCTCGATGATCCGGTCGCCCTGCCAGCGCTGCAGCGCCAGTTCGTCGAGGCGGCGGGTCACGCCCTTGTGGTCGGTGAAGTCGAAGATCCAGTGGATCACCACATGGTCGCCGTCGATCAGCACGCCGCCGGGCACCGGGGTATGGACCGCGGCGACGCGGCCCAGCACCGCCGATTCATGCGCGATCAGCGTGTCGCGCCCGCGACGCGGCGCGAGCAGGTTCTCCTGCATCGACGCATCGGGCTGATAGAAGTCGGCGATCGCCCGCACGTGCTCGCCGCCGACGACGACATCGATGAATTCGCGTACCCGTTCGGGCCGGGGCATCACGACCTCCGTAGACGTTGCAGGGGAGGATTCACTTCGGCGCGGGGAAGCGCGCCACATAGTAGGCCAGCGTGTCGATGTCTGCCGGCGTCAGCGGGCCGACCGGATCGAACATCGCCTGCGAATAGCCGGGCCGCCTGCCGCTCTTGAACTCCTGCAAGGTCAGCTTCAGGTATTCCTCGCGCTGGCCGGCGATGCGCGGCACCTGCTGGCCGCCGGCCAGATCATCGCCATGGCAGAACAGGCACTTGTGCTGCTGCGCGAGCGCCTGCCCGCGGCTCATGCGGGCCGGATCGGGCGCGGTGGCGGGCGGCGGCGGCGCGACCGGCAGCAACGTGCCGATGTGATCGGAGAAGCCGCGCAGGTCGTCGTCCTTCAGCGTCTTGGCGACGGCGGTCATCGCCTCGTTGCTGCGCCGCCCTTCGCGGAACAGGAAGAGCTGCGTGATCGCATAGAACGCATGCTGGCCGGCCAGCACCGGCACGCCGGCCATGTCGCCGCGGCCGTTGGCGCCGTGGCAGGCCGCGCATTCCGCGGCGAAGCGCTGCGCATAGAGCTGCGCCGAGGCGGCGGCCTTCGCCTTCTCGGCCTCGGCCGATTGCGCCTTCGCCGATCCGGCGCCGGCCCCGGCCCCGGCCTTCGCCGATCCCTTTCCCACCTCGGCCTTTCGAGCGTCGGCGTTCCTTGCCGCGGCTTTGCCGGCGCCCCTGTCCGCGGCCACCCCGGTGTCGCCGGAGGCCGTTCCGCGCGGGCTCTGGCCGGCGGCCGGCAGCGCGGCGATCGATGCAACGAGCACGATCAGCAC
>DAISWF010000487.1:0-2154 GCA_036826495.1 Burkholderiaceae bacterium | reverse complement strand
GATCCTGACGGTCTGCTGCTTGTCGCCGCTGCCGAGGCGCAGCTCGGCGGCGCCGAAGAGGCGGTCGACGATCAGGATGTTGCGGTGAACCCGGCTGTTGACGATCTGCGTCTCGCCCTCGGGGCCGATGACGAAGATCGGCGGCATCTCGCCCTGGACGATGCCGCGCGGGAACTCGACATAGACGCGCCGGCCGTCGTCATAGACCGCGACCGGCTTCCAGGGCGGGTTGTCGCCGGTCAGGCCGTAGCGGTGGTTGCGCGCGGCAGCCGCCGGGATGGCGGGCGCCGCCGGAACCTGGCCTTGTCCCCCGGGCGGCCGCGGATAGGCCCAGGCCACCGACGGCATGTAGGGCTTCTGGCCGGAGCGCAGCTCGAGCATGTAGGTGCGCCGGTCGGTCGTGACGACGAGATTGGTCGTGATGTCCGGCCGGGTCGGCTTGACGAGGATGTGGACGCGGCGTGTCGTTCCGGAGCCGCTCTCGGTGTCGCCGATGACCCAGCGGGCGGTGTCGCCGGCCGCGATCGGCCCCGTGCCGGTCAGGCTCTCGCCGGGCTCGAGCGCGATATTGGTGATCTGCCCCGGCGCGGCATAGACCTGATAGAGGGCGCCGTCGCTCCAGGGATAGACCTGGATGGCGTTGTAATAGCCCTCGCGGCGCGGCTGGACGCGCGCGGCGGCATTGGCGCTCTCGATGCGGGCGGCGGGCGTCGCCGCGACGCCTCCGCCTCCTCGTGCCGGCCTCCACGGAGGTGGGACATGCAAGGGCCTCGGCGTGCTGTCGGTCGCGGATGCGGGCAGGGCCGGGAGCGCCGGCACGTCGGCGTCGTAGCCGATCTCGGGCGGCTTCTGCGTCGTGGCGCAGCCCACGAGCGTGGAGCCGGAAAGCAGCAAGGCCGCGAACGCGGATTTGCGGAAGGACGTAGTCCCGTCTCTGCGGATCGGCCGGGTCATTGGCTCATCTCCCGCGACCAGGACATTGCGTTGACGTAGATGCCGAGCGGATTGGCCTTGAGCCGGTCGGCGTCGCGCGGCGGCTGGATCACGATGGTCAGGATCGCGGTCCAGCGCTCGGTGGCGGAGAGCTGGCCGCTCTCGTAGTGCTTCTCCGTCCAGGCCACCCGGAAGGAATCCGGCGAAGCCCGGATCACCGACGACACCTCGACCGCGACCTGCTGCTTGCCCACCTTGGCGAAGGGATCGCTGCTGCGGGCATGGTCGTTGAGGGCGGCCGCGCCGCGATCGGTGGTCCATTCATAGGCGCGGAGCCAGTTCTGGCGGACGATGACCGGATCAGCCGGGATACTGCGGACCTGCTCGATGAAGCGGGCCAGATGCCAGGCGACCTGCGGATCGGTCGGCCGATAATCGGCCGTGGCGGGCGCGACCGTCTGCGCCTGGCCGAGATTGTCGACCTGCACGACCCAGGGCACGACAATTCCGCGCACGGATTGCCAGATGAGCGCCGAGGCGAAGCCGGCCGAGAGCACCAGGCAGCCGAAGGCCATGAGGCGCCAGTTGCGCGCCTGGACGCGGGCCGAGCCTATCCGCTCGTCCCAGACCTGCGCGGCGCGCTGGTAGGGGGTCTCGGGCTGCGGTGTCTTCCCGTAATGCGCGGCGGGTCGCTTGAAGGGGTTCATGGACGCTCGCTCTCGGAGAGGTTGACGGAAGAGCCGGAGCCGTGGCCGTCGCCGGAGCGGACCGCGTGGGCGGTCGTCTGAACGGCATGGCTCAGATGGCCGGACCTGCGCATGCGCGTCGCCCAGTCCGGAGCTGCCCCGGCTGTCGTCGAGGAGACTCCGGACGCAGTCGACCTGTCGCTGGAGAACGATCCGCCGGTGGCGGCAACCGAGGCCCTTCGGCCCTCCGAGAAGCTGGATTCGATGCGATCCGCCGCACGGCCGGCAGCGCGCCGAAGCGGAGAGACGGCGCCGCCGCCTGCCGCACGCGCGACGCCGCCGAGGCCTCCGGCGACGCCGGCCCTCCCGGTATTCTCCATGGCACCGAGCAGGTAGGCGCCGGAGGCGGCTCCCGTGGCGGCGGCCCCACCACGGATCGCGGCGCCGCCGCCGGACAGAACGGCCGCCCCGCCTCTCGCGGCAAGACCGGCCGCGCCGCCTGCGGCGAGCGCAGCCCCGCCGGCGGCAAGGCCGG
>DAISWF010000486.1:0-2232 GCA_036826495.1 Burkholderiaceae bacterium | reverse complement strand
CGCGGGCCCTGCAGCTGATGGCTCATGCCGCCGGTGCCCCAGATCTGCACCTTCAGCGGTTCGTCGTACGAGGCGATCGCGCGGCGGATCGCCCGGCCGAGCTGAAAGCACCGGCGGCCCGAAGGCACCGGATATTGGACCACGTTGACCGCGAACGGGATCACCGGGCACGGCCAGGCGTCGGTCCTGCCGCACATCAGCGACAGCGGCACCGTCAGGCCATGGTCGACGTCCATCCGGTTGACGATCGTCAGATCGAAATCGTCCTGGATCACCGACTGGGCGATGTGCGCGGCCAGCTCCGGATGGCCCTGGACCGGCGGCACCGGCCGCGGCCCCCAGCCCTCGTCGGCGATCGCATAGTGCGCCGCCGTGCCGATCGCGAACGTCGGGATCATCTCCAGGCTGAACGCGGTGGCATGGTCGTTGAACACCAGGAAGATCACGTCGGGCCGGTTGTCGCGCAGCCACTGCTTGGAGAACTCGTAGCCGCCGAACACCTTCTGCCAGTACGGCTCCTGGTCCTTGCCCAGATCGAGCGCCGCGCCGATCGCCGGCACGTGCGAGGTGTAGACGCTGGCGGTGATGCGGGCCATCAGCGGGTGCTCCCCGGCGGCGTGTCGCCCGCTTGCGGCTTTTCGCCTCCATGCTTCTTCTCGCCGACGTAGCGGTTGCCTTCGACCGTCCGGCCGCCGGCGACCATCATGTCGCGGTACTGCTCCTCGGTCATGCCGGTCATGCTGCCGGCCATCTGCTGGAACGACTTGCCGTCGGTCGCGCCGATCTTCGCGAGGAAATAGATGTTGCCGCCCAGCGCGATCAGCCGGTTCAGGTCGCGCGCCAGCACCCCCTGCTTCTGCTCCTCGGTCATCGGCCACTCGTCCAGGTAGGCCCGCTCGTCGGCCTTGAAGCGTTCGCGGTTGGCCGCCTTCATCAGCGACATGCAGAACTGGTTCAGGTGATAGCCCTTGCGCGACTGGTCGGCGTCGAAGATCGTCGTGCCGGGCACATCGAGATAAGGTTTCGTCAGGGCCATCGTCGTCCTCGCATCTGTTCTCGCAGGGTCGGGCCGCCCGGCGGCCGCATGCATCATCGTTCCCCGGGCCAGTACAGCCGCATCGGATTGTCCACCAGAAGCTGGCGCTGCAATCCGGCGGTCACCGCGATGTGCGGAATGAAATCGACCAGCAGCCCGTCGTCCGGCATGTGGCCCTTCAGGTTCGGGTGCGGCCAGTCGGTGCCCCACAATACCCGGTCGGGGAAGGACTCGACGACCTTGCGCGCGAACGGCACCACGTCGCGATAGGCGGCCTGCTCGCCGTTCAGCGCCGGCGGCCCGCCGACCGACAGCCGCTCCGGGCAGCTCACCTTGCTCCAGACGTTCGGATGATCGCGCATGAACTTCAGGAACAGCGCGAATTCGGGCCCGTCGACCGGCTTCGTCACGTCGGGCCGCCCCATGTGGTCGACCACCACCGTCGTCGGCAGCGCGGTGAAGAAGTCCCACAGCTCCGGCAGGTCCTGCGCCTCGAAGTAGATGACCACGTGCCAGCCGAGCCTGTCGATGCGGCCGGCGATCTCCAGCAGCTCGTCCTTCGGCGTGAAGTCGACCAGCCGCTTGACGAAGTTGAAGCGCACGCCGCGCACGCCGGCCGCATGCAGGTCGGCCAGCTCCTCATCGGTGACCGAGCGGCGCACCGTCGCCACGCCGCGGGCCCGCCCTTCCGAGCTGCGGCAGGCATCGGCCATCGCCCGGTTGTCGGCGCCGTGGCAGGTGGCCTGCACGATCACGTTGCGCGCGAAGCCCAGGTGGTCGCGCAGCGCGAAGAGCTGCGCCTTCGATGCGTCGCACGGCGTGTACTTGCGTTCCGGCGCGTACGGAAACTCGTCGCCGGGGCCGAACACGTGACAGTGCGCATCGACCGCGCCGGCCGGCAGCACGAACCGCGG
Organism: Burkholderiaceae bacterium; assembly: GCA_036826495.1. Lineage (GTDB taxonomy): Bacteria > Pseudomonadota > Gammaproteobacteria > Burkholderiales > Burkholderiaceae_E > DAISWF01. Next base: position 282 of record DAISWF010000486.1, on the reverse strand, counting down.
TCTGCTCGGGCCGGCATACCAGTCCAGCCAGCCGGGGGTCTTCTCGAATGCCATTGCCAATTCTCCGTGGTGGGAGCGCCTGCGGCCCGCCGTCAGTTGCCCTTGGCCGTCAGCGCGGCGTCGAGCCGCGGATAGACCCGCCGCGCATTGCCTTCGTACACCTTGTGGCGCTCCTCCGCCGACAGGTTCATCGTCGCCTCGATGTAGCGCCGGGTGTCGTCGTAGTGGTGGCCGGTCTCGGGATCGATGCCGCGCACCGCGCCGATCATCTCGCTGGCGAAC
>DAISWF010000485.1:0-2242 GCA_036826495.1 Burkholderiaceae bacterium | reverse complement strand
CCGCCAGCATCGCCTCGAGCCGGCGCAGCATCCGGTCGGTGCGCCAGTCCTTGGCCAGCTCCACCGCCGAGCGCAGCAGATGGCCCTGGTGCTTGTCCAGCTTGGCCTCGAACCGCTCGAACAACGTGAACGCGTCGGCGGTGCCGCCGGCGAACCCCGCCAGCACCTTGTCGCCGTGAAGTCGGCGGACCTTGCGCGCACCATGCTTGATCACGATGTTGCCGAGCGTGACCTGACCGTCGCCGCCCAGCGCCACCTGCTGACCGCGACGGGCCGACACGATGGTCGTACCGTGAAACTGTTCCATCGGGATGTCCGGAAGAGAGTTGATCCGCCTTGTTCAGATGGCGGCAGGGGCAGCGTAATACAAGGGGCGGCCCGGCAGGGAATTGGCCCCGCCGCGGCGCTCGCCGCTGCGGCGCAGCCCGGAAAGCCCGATCGTCAGATCCGCCGGCGGCGGATCTGGGCCAGATCGTGGATGCCCATCACGATCATCAGCGCGAGCACCACGTAGCTGGGCTCGACGAACACCACCGGCGCATTGCGCGCACGCAGCATCACCAGCTCGTTCAGCAGCTCGCCGGCCGCGACGAAATCGAGCCGGTCGAGCTCGCGGCAGTCGATGACCACCTCGCTGCGGGCGTGCGCGCCGGCGCGCAGCGCCGCCAGCTCCTTCTGCATCCGGCCGGTCAGCTCGCCGCGCAGCGCGAACGAACCGGCATCGGCCTCGCCGGCCGCCGGCGTCTGCGTCGCCGGCGCCGGATCGGCGGGCCGCGAGCGGATCGCTTCGGGCATCGGCTCCCACGACGGCGGCGACACCTCGAAGGTCACGCAGTAGTCGATCGCCAGGTCGTCGAACTGCTGGCGTTCACCCAGCACCCTCAGCGATTCCAGCGCGAGCATCCACACCGCCTCGCTGTCGTCGCGGCGGCCCGGCTCGACGCCGGCGCGCGCCACCTCGAAGAGCCGGTTGGCTTCGGCCACCACCAGCGGCGCCCGCGACTGCTTGAAGACGTCGAGCAGCCCGCACAGCAGCGCCGCGCCGGCCGCGTCGACCTGCTGCACCGCGCGGCAGTCGACGGTGACCGGCCGCTTGGCGGCGGCGGCCCGCCGCGCCTGCTCGGTCAGCCGCCCGATCGATTCGTCGACGACCGGCGGCAGCGCCAGCGCCGCGCCGTTGCCGGCCGGCCGGGCCGCCGGTGCCGGCACGGTGGCCTGCTCGCGCCACGGCGGCGGGGATTTCTCGAACACCGATGCGAAGTCGATCGCGGTGTTGTCGAACTCGGTGCGCATGCCGCAGTGGTTCATGATGTCGAACAGCATCAGCCAGGCCTGCTGCGCGGCATCGGCGACCTCGCCATGGGCGATCGCGTTGCGCAAGGTGGCCATCGCCGGCTGGGGCTGGCCGTTGGCGAACAGGATCGCGGCCTCCTCGAGCTGCGGCGGCAGATGCGAACCGGCGACGTGGATCTCGCCGGCGGCCGCGGTGTCGCCGAGCACGACGGTGGTGTCGCGCTCGATCGGCACTCCGGCCTGGTAACCCGCCTGACCGAAGGCCGGCGACGCATCGGCCGGCTTGCGCGGCTCGGACGAGGTGAACGGCAGCGGCGGCAGCCCGGCCGGCGCGGCCCGTTCCTGGATGCGCCTGGGGGGCGGCGGCACCGGCAGCGCCGCGGCGATCATCTCGGATTCGATCTGGTCGATCTTCTCGGCGGTGCGCCGCGCCAGCTCACGCTGGGTCTGCGCCGCATCGACACCGTTCGGACCGCGCACCGTGCTGTCGGGCGAAGGCGAACGAGAGGACCCCGGGTCGCGCCCTTTGCGCCCGTCCGGTTTGTCCTTCCGGCTGAAAAGTGAAAAAACCACTGACGGCCCGTTCCTGCCCTCTGGAGACTCGATCGAGTGTAGCACCCGTACACCGGCCGGGCGCGTGGCTGTCGCGACCGGAAATCGGCGCTGACCGACCTCGCGTCGTGCGATCCCGCACGCCCGTCATCGCCGCTGCCGGCGGCAAGAAAAAAGGCGGGCAAAAGCCCGCCTTCTCGTGGCACCGACGCGCCAGCGCCGCTCAGTCGCCGTACAGCTTCTGGCGCAGCTCGCGGCGCCGCTGAGCCTCCAGCGACAACGTGGCGGTAGGCCGCGCCAGCAGCCGCGGCACGCCGATCGGCTCGCCGGTTTCCTCGCAATAGCCGTAATCACCGCTCTCGATCCGCGTCAGCGACTGCTGGATCTTCTTCAGCAG
>DAISWF010000484.1:0-2276 GCA_036826495.1 Burkholderiaceae bacterium | reverse complement strand
GGCCGCGGCGCGGGCGCTGCTGGCCAACACCGAGCTGACGGCGACCGACATCGTGCGCAAGTCGCTGGAGATCGCCGCCGAGATCTGCATCTACACGAACTCGCATCACACGATCGAGACCTTGGGCGACGAGAATCGGTGAACGAGACGAATCCCTGAACGCGACGCCGCCACGACCAGGACGCCCGACATGACACAGATGACGCCCGAAGAAATCGTTTCCGAGCTCGACAAGCACATCATCGGCCAGGATCGGGCGAAGCGGGCGGTGGCCAATGCGCTGCGCAACCGCTGGCGGCGCCAGCAGGTGGCCGAGCCGCTGCGTCACGAGATCACGCCGAAGAACATCCTGATGATCGGGCCGACCGGCGTCGGCAAGACCGAGATCGCCCGGCGGCTCGCGCGGCTGGCCAATGCGCCGTTCGTGAAGGTCGAGGCCACCAAGTTCACCGAGGTCGGCTACGTCGGCCGCGACGTCGACACGATCATCCGCGACCTCGCCGAGATCGCCGTCAAGCAGGCGCGCGACCAGGACAAGCGCAAGGTCGAGCAGCGCGCGCTCGATGCCGCCGAGGACCGGGTGCTCGACATCCTGCTGCCGCCGCCGCGCAGCTTCGGCTTCGGTTCGGGGTCGGAGTCCGCGGATGCGTCGGTCGGCTCGACCGCCGACGGCGCCACCCGGCAGAAGTTCCGTAAGCGGCTGCGCGAGGGCGAGCTCGATGCCAAGGAGATCGAGGTCGACGTGTCGCAGCCGCTGCCGTCGATGGAGTTCATGGCGCCGTCCGGCATGGAGGAGATGACCCAGCAGCTCCAGGCGATGTTCCAGGGCATGCAGGGGCGCAAGAAGACCCGCAAGGTGACGATCAGGGAGGCGCTCAAGCTCTTGGCCGACGAGGAAGCGGCCAAGATGGTCAACGAGGACGAGGTGCGCACGCGCGCGCTCTTCAATCTCGAGCAGAACGGCATCGTGTTCATCGACGAGATCGACAAGATCACCGCGCGCAGCGAAGGCCATGGCGCCGACGTGTCGCGCGCCGGCGTGCAGCGCGACCTGCTGCCGCTGATCGAGGGCACGACGGTCAACACCAAGTACGGCGTCGTGAAGACCGATCACATCCTGTTCATCGCTTCCGGCGCCTTTCATCTGTCCAAGCCGTCGGACCTGATTCCCGAGCTGCAGGGCCGGCTGCCGATCCGCGTCGAGCTCGACTCGCTCTCCGCCGGCGACTTCACCCGCATCCTGACCGACACCGACGCGAGCCTGACCAAGCAGTACGAGGCGCTGCTCGCCACCGAGGGCGTGAAGCTCGCGTTCGAGCGCTCGGGCGTGGAACGGCTGGCCGAGATCGCGTTCTCGGTCAACGAGAAGACCGAGAACATCGGCGCGCGGCGCCTGTACACGGTGATGGAGAAGCTGCTCGAGGAGGTGTCGTTCGCGGCCAGCCGCCATGGCGGCCAGACGATCGTCATCGACGCCGCGTTCGTCGATGGGCGGCTGGGGACGCTGGCCAGGAGCGAGGACCTGGCGCGCTACATCCTGTAGCCGCTCAGCGCAGCCACTGCGCGCCGACCGCTTCACGCAGGCAGCCCGGGCACAGGCAGCGGGCCGGTTCGGCTGACCCCGCGGCCGGCCCCGGTTCCGTCAGCGGCGGCATCGACAGGCACCAGCACGCGGTGCCTTCCGGCAGCGCCGCCCCGCACTCGAATCGCGCGCCGCAGCGCTGACAGTGCTCGACCCGCCAGCCGGCCGGCGGCGCTTCGCCCCGGCCCCCGGGCCGGCCGCGTGATTCGATGGACATCGTGCGGGCCTCGGCTACAATCCGCGCCATCTTACGGGAACGCCGCCGACGTCCGTCGCACCGGCCGCGCCCGGCTTGAAGGACCAGGATGACTCAAGCCTCCGCCTCCTCCGCCTCCCGCTCCTCGCCGTCGATCACCCCACCCGACACCACCGGCATTCCGGCATCGGTCAAGGCCGAGATCCTGGCCGAGGCGCTGCCCTACATCCGCCGCTTCCACGGCCGGATCATCGTCATCAAGTACGGCGGCAACGCGATGACCGACCCGGCGCTCAAGCAGAGCTTCGCCGAGGACGTGGTGCTGCTGAAGCTGATCGGCATGAATCCGGTGGTGGTGCACGGCGGCGGCCCGCAGATCGAGCAGCTTCTGGCGAAGGTCGGCAAGAAGGGCGAGTTCGTGCAGGGCATGCGGGTCACCGATGCCGAGACGATGGACATCGTCGAGATGGTGCTGGCCGGCCAGGTCAACAAGGAGAT
>DAISWF010000483.1:0-2342 GCA_036826495.1 Burkholderiaceae bacterium | reverse complement strand
GTGTCGCTGATTCACCAGACCGGCCCGTGGTACACCCGCGCGGACCTGACCCGGGTGCAGGCGCAGGAGCGGGTCGCGCCGAACGAGCTGCCGACCGACGGCTACACGATGCTGAACGTCTATCTGAGCCACCGGCTGAAGACCGGCGGCCCGGTGGTGTGGGAGCTGTTCGCGCGCGGCACCAACCTGCTGAACGTCGAAGCCCGCAATCACGTGAGCGTGCTGAAGGACATCGCGCCGATGGCCGGACGCGGCCTGCTGGTGGGGGTGCGCGGCACGTTCTGATGGCGGCGGGCGCCGCCCCGGCTGCGCCCGTCCGGCACGCCTGCGCCTCTCACGCGCCGCGCGCCTGCGGCTCCCATGCCGTCGTTCCCGAAGAGCCCGGCTGCTACGATACGTCGATGCAGGAGGAGCTTCATAAGGACGGCCGGCGCGATCCCGCACGCGCGGGGCGCACTGCGTGAGCACGCCCGCGGCGACGGCGGCGGGCCGTTCCTCCGGCATCCCCTGGCTGCTGGCGGCGGCGGTGTTCTGGGGCGCGAACGTGCCGCTGACCGCGCAGCTCTTCGACACCTTCGATCCGTTCTTCCTGTCGCTGCTGCGCATCGTGCTGGCCGCCACCGTCATCGGCGGGCTGATGCTGGCGATCGAAGGCCTGGCGTCGTTCCGGGCGACCTTGCCGCTGCGCCGCTGGGCCGGCATGTCGCTGGCGATGGCGTCGTTCTACTGGCTGTACAACCTGTCGCTCGCGCACACCCATCCGATCACCGCGTCGGCGATCGCGGCCGGTTCGCCGGTCTATGCCGCGATACTGTTGAAGCTGATGGTGCGGGCGCCGCTGGCGCGCGGCTTCGTCGGTGCAGCGCTGCTGACGATCATCGGAGGCGGCATCGCGGTGGCCGGCCGCGCGATCGGCAGCAACCAGCCGGTGAGCCTCGAGGGCGGCGAACCCCTGATGGTGATATCGCTCTTCTGCTGGACGCTGTACTCGTATCTGGCGCAGCGCGGGTTCCCGCCGGGCGTCTCGCAGCTTCAGCGCACCTTCGTATCGATGACCGGCGCACTGGTCTGGCTGGCGATCGGCTGGGGGGTGATGCGGCTGGGCGGCTGGGTCGGCCCGGCGAACCTGCAGCCCGGCCCTCAGGCGATCCTCTACCTGGTGATCACCAGCGTGTTCGCCACCGCGGTCGGCAGCGTCGCCTGGAACATCGGCGTGAACCGCTCGGGCCTGGCCGTCGGCTCCCTGTGGCAGAACACGGTGCCGGTGTTCAGCGTGCTGATCGCGATCGGCTTCGGCATGCAGCCCACCGTCTATCAGGTGGGCGGCGGCCTGCTGGTGATCGCCGGCGTGCTCTACATGCAGTGGCGGCAGCGGCCGGTCATGGCGAATCGACGCCGATGACGCATCCTAGACCCAGTCCACCTTGACCTTGCCTTCGGACCAGCGCTCGAACCGCGCACCGAATTTCTCCTCGATGCGGTTGCGCTTGACCTTCAGGGTCGGGGTGACCATGTCGTTCTCGACGGTCCAGGCGGTGGTGGTCGCCACCAGGCAGGCGAGCTGCTCGTGCGGATCGAGCTTCTCGTTGATGACCTGCAGATGCTCCGACAGCGAGGCCATGATCGCCTGCTTGCCGGCCGGATCGCCGGCGCTCTTGACCGCATCGGCGCTCAACATCGCGATGCCGATCGGCTGCGGCATGTTCGCTCCGGTGACCACGCAGGCCTCGATCGCCGGATGCATCACCAGCCTGTCCTCGATCGGCGCCGGCGCGACGTACTTGCCCTTCGAGGTCTTGAAGAGATCCTTCACGCGGCCGGTGATCTTCAGGTTGCCCTCGGCATCGATCTCGCCCTTGTCGCCGGTGCGCAGCCAGCCGTCCTCGGTGAGGGCCGCCTTCGTGAGCTCCGGCTCCTTGTAGTAGCCGATCATCTGGTTGTCGCCCCGGGTCTGGATCTCGCCGGTCTTCGGGTCGATCCGGCACTGCACGCCGTCATAGGCCGGGCCGACCGTGCCGGGCCGCGGATCGCCGACCAGCGGGGCATGGGAGATAGCGAAGTTCTCGGTCATGCCGTACGCCTCGCCCACCGGCAGGCCGAGCCGGTCCCAGAACTGCAGCAATTCGGGCGGCATCGGCGATGCGCCGCCGACTGCATACAGGCACTGGTCCAGGCCCAGACCGGTCAGGATCTTCCGGGAGATGATGCCGCGAACCACCGGAATCTTCAGCAGCAGGTCGAGCTTCTTCTTCGGCAGCTTGGCGTAGACGCCCTGCTGGAACTTCAGCCACAGCCGCGGCACCGAGAAGAACACCGTCGGCCGCGCGCGCTGCAGGTCGGCG
>DAISWF010000482.1:0-2367 GCA_036826495.1 Burkholderiaceae bacterium | reverse complement strand
TGCTGATCGGCCGCCTCCGCTGGGGCTGGCGCGGCCGCACCGCGCTGCGGCTGACGTTGTCGGGCTTCGTGGTGCTGATGCTCGCCTATGTCGGCAGCCACTTCGTCCGCGAGGTGATCCTGCAACGGATGCAGGGTTGATGCGCGGGTCGGCAACGGTGCTGGTCGTCGTAACAAGAGGCTGAACGGAACGCCGGATGGGCAAGCTGCTGTCTTGGGTGCTGCTGATCGTGCTGGGCTGGGCGATCTGGAAGCTGGTCGTCATCTCCCAGCGCAAGCAGCAGGCGCGGCAGGCCGGGCGCGGTCAGCCCGGCGCTGGTGCCGGCGCCGGCGCCGGCGACGCGCGCGAACCGCGGGCGGTCGGGCAGGGCGAGCTGATGGTCCGCTGCGCGCATTGCGGAATCTATCTGCCGCAGTCCGAGGCGCTGGCCGGCGGCGAGCATCGCTACTGCAGCGCCGCGCATCGCGCCGCCGGGCCGCGCGACCATGAACGGGTCGACTCCGATCCGGCGCTCTGACGTGCTGGCGGCGCCGCCGGTGCGCGGCGGCGCGCCCACCGATGCGCAGCTTTCGGCGCTGCGGTTCTTCTCGGTGTCGCGGGTCATCGTCGCGCTGATGCTGCTGCTGTTCGCCGGGCTCAACGATCAGCTTGCGGTGTTCGAAAGCCCGGCCAGCCGCCAGAAGTTCACCCACATCACGCAGTTCTATCTGCTGCTGGCGGTGGCCTGGCTGGTGGCCGCGCCGGTGCTGCGGCGGTACTTCCAGCCGCTGCTGGTCGCGCAGGTGATGACCGACCTGCTGCTGCTGACGCTGCTGGTGCATTACGCCGGCGGCCAGCGCAGCGGCCTGGGCGTGCTGCTGGTCGCCGCGGTGGCCGGCGCCTCGGTGCTGTCGACCACCGCGCTGGCCGGCTTCTTCGCGGCGATGGCGGCGCTGCTGCTGCTGACGGAAACCGGCTGGCAGGCGATCGGCGGCGATCCGGCCGATCCGTCGGCGTTCTTTCGGGCCGGCCTGATCGGCGCCGCCGGTTTCGTGACCGCCTACGTCGTCAACTGGCTGGGCGTGCGTCTCGACCGCCAGGAGTGGCTGACCCGCCAGCGCGATGCCGATCTGCGCAACCAGCTCGCGATCACCCAGCTCGTCGTCGCCGAGCTGCAGCAGGGTGTGCTGGTGGTCGACGACGACGGATCGGTGCGCACGATGAACCGCGCGGCGCAGGCGCTGCTGGGTGCGCCGTCGCACACCGGTCCGTCGCTGCTGGCGGCCGGCGGCGACGGGCCGTGGTCGAGAATAGGCCGCGCCTACCGCGACTGGCACGGCGGCGGTCTGCCCCGCCCCGAGGCGGGCGAGCTGGATCTGGGGCCGCAGTCGGCAGGCGGCGGCGACCATCGGGTGCGCATGCGCTTCCTGCACTCGCAGGCCGCCTCGGGCGATACGGTGCTGGTGCTGGTGCTGGAGGATCTGCGCAGCGTCGAGGAACGCGCGCAACAGTTGAAGCTCGCGTCGATGGGCCGGCTGTCGGCCTCGATCGCGCACGAGATCCGCAATCCGCTGGCGGCGATCCGCCATGCCAACAGCCTGATGGCCGAGAACCTGGACGATCCGGGTCTGCAGCGGCTGAGCCGCATCGTCGAGACCAACACGGTCCGCATCAACCACATCGTCGAGGATGTGCTGTCGATCTCGCGGCGCGAACCGCCGGCGCGCGAGCCGATCGACCTGGCGCGCTTCCTGCCTGCATTCCTGGCGGAATTCACCGCCACCGTGGGGACCGATCCGCGGCGCATCGTCTGCTCGCTCGACAGCGACGCGCCGCTGCTGTTCGATTCGAACCACCTGCGGCAGGTGCTGGTCAACATCCTGTCGAATGCGCTGCGCTATGCGTCGGCGTCCCCGGGGTCGGTCAGCCTGCGCTGGCTGTCGCGCGGCGACGATCGACTAGAATTGAGGGTCGCTGACGATGGCCCCGGCCTGGCGCCCGAGGTGCTGCAGCATCTGTTCGAACCTTTTTTCACCACCGAGGCGCGGGGAACCGGGTTGGGCCTCTATCTGGCACGAGAGCTCTGTCATGCGAACGGCGCGGTGCTGCGCTACGAAAGGCTGGCGCCCGAATCCGGCGGCCGCGGCGAGTTCATCGTCGAGCCGCAGCGAGTGCAGCAGGAGGCACGATGACTGATCCGCTGCCGCCTTCGCCATCCTCGCCGGCCGCGCGGGCGGCTGCGCCGCGCAACGGGCGTCTGCCGCGGGTGCTGGTGGTCGACGACGAAGCCGACCTGCGCGAGCTGCTCGACCTGACCCTGATCCGGATGGGCCTGGACGTCGACTGCGCGTCGACGCTGGATCAGGCGCGCCGCTTCCTCGCGCAGCA
>DAISWF010000481.1:0-2373 GCA_036826495.1 Burkholderiaceae bacterium | reverse complement strand
GTGATGGACCACGGCACGCTGACCGACAACAACGGGCGCAAGGCCGACTTCCGCAACGTGATCGTCATCATGACCACGAACGCCGGCGCGCAGGAGCTGCAGAAGCGCTCGATGGGCTTCTCCAACTCGAAGCAGGCCGGCGACGAGATGGGCGAGATCAAGCGGATGTTCACGCCCGAGTTCCGCAACCGGCTCGACGCGATCATCAGCTTCCGGGCGCTCGACGAGGAGATCATCCTGCGCGTGGTCGACAAGTTCCTGATCCAGCTCGAGGAGCAGCTTCACGAGAAGAAGGTCGACGCGGTGTTCACCGAGGCGCTGCGCAAGATGCTGTCGAAGAAGGGCTTCGATCCGCTGATGGGCGCGCGGCCGATGCAGCGCCTGATCCAGGACACGATCAGGAAGGCGCTGGCCGACGAGCTGCTGTTCGGCAAGCTGGTCGGGGGCGGCAAGGTCACCGTCGACCTCGACGACAAGGAGAACGTCACGCTGTCGTTCTCCGAGTCGCCGCCGCCGGCGGGTTCCGGCGACAGCGAGGAGCAGATCGAGACGTTGCCGGCCTGACCGGTCAGCGGCCACCCGGGTTCCGGCCCGCGGCCGCGGGATGCAAACGGCGCCATCCCTGCGCGGGTCGGCGCCGTTTTCTTTTCTTGCCCGGTCACGTTGATGGGCGAGCCCCCTTCCATTGCGGCTGCTTGCCCTGCACGATGGCCGGCACGGTCTGCCGCGCCGTCAGCGGGCCGGCAGGATCGGTCGCGACGAACCGCTTCAGTCTTCGACGAACGCCTGGACGACGTGCCCCGGTGCGATCTCGCGCCAGGTGCGCACGGGCGGCACATAGTCCGGCGCGCGCAGCGGGTTCCTGATCTCGTCGTTGACGACCGGCCGCGCCTGCCGGCGGCGTGCCGGGTCGGGGATCGGCACCGCTGCGATCAACCTTCGGGTGTAGGGGTGCTGCGGGTTGCCGAAGATCGCCTCGCGCGGGCCGATCTCGACGATCTCGCCGAGATACATCACCGCGACCCGATGGCTGACCCGCTCGACCACCGCCATGTCGTGGGAGATGAACAGATAGGTGAGCTGCAACCGTTCCTGCAGATCGAGCATCAGGTTGACCACCTGCGCCTTGACCGAGACATCCAGCGCCGATACCGATTCGTCGGCGACGATCAGTGCCGGTTCCAGCGCCAGTGCCCGCGCGATGCAGATGCGCTGGCGCTGGCCGCCGGAGAACTCGTGCGGAAATCGTGACGCCATGTCCGGCGACAGGCCGACGCGCAGCAGCAGGTCCACCACCTTGTCGCGCGCCTCCTCCTTGCCGGCCAGGCCATTCATCAGCAGCGGTGCGGCCACCGCCCGGCCGATGGTCATGCGCGGATCGAGGCTGGCGAACGGGTCCTGGAAGATCATCTGCATGCTGCGCCGTTTCCGGCGCAAGGCCTCGGGCGCCAGCTTCAGCACCTCCTCGCCCTGCAGCAGCACCGAGCCGGCAAGCGGTTCGATCAGGCGCAGGATCGAACGGCCGGTGGTCGATTTGCCGCAACCCGATTCGCCGACCAGCGCCAGCGTTTCGCCGCGGTGCACGCTGAAGGACACGTTCTCGACCGCGTGCACGCGACCGGTGACCCGGCCGAGGACGCCGCCGCGGATGTCGAAGCGCGTGGTCAGCCCGGCAACCTCGAGGATCGGCCGCCGGGCGTGGTCGACGGTGTCGGGCGCCGGCGCGGGCGCCTGAATGGTGCCGGTGGCGCGATCGACCACCGGAAAACGCAAGGGCAGGGGCTCGCCGATCATCGAGCCAAGGCGCGGCACCGCCGCCAGCAGGGCCCGGGTATAGGGCTGCCGCTGGGTGGCGAACACCTGCTCGGTCGGCCCCTGCTCGATCGCTTCGCCGCGGTACATGACGACCGTCCGGTCGGCGATCTCGGCGACCACCCCCATGTCGTGGGTGATGAACAGCACCGACATGCCTTCCTCGGCCTGCAGCAGCTTGATCAGCGACAGAATCTGCGCCTGGATGGTGACGTCCAGCGCCGTCGTCGGCTCATCGGCGATCAGCAGCCTGGGCCGGCAGGCCAGCGCCATCGCGATCATCACCCGCTGGCGCATGCCGCCGGAGAAGCGGTGCGGATACTCGTGCACCCGGCTGGCGGCGGCCGGAATGCGGACCTTTTCCAGCAGGCGCACCGTCTCGCGCTCGGCATCGGCGCGGTTCAGCCCGCGGTGCCGGATCAGCGTCTCGGCAATCTGGAAGCCGATGGTCAGCACCGGATTCAGGCTGGTCATCGGTTCCTGAAAGATCATGCCGATCTGGTTGCCGCGCACCTCGCGCATCTGCGCGTCCGGCAGCTTCAGCAGGTCGCGGCCCTCGAA
>DAISWF010000480.1:0-2437 GCA_036826495.1 Burkholderiaceae bacterium | reverse complement strand
GGGGGCGAGAACGCCCTGGGGTGGCGTGGGCGGCTGGTTATGTACGCCCGGTACACGGCTTCGCCTGCGCCTGGCCACAGGGCTTTCTGGCCCCCGGGCGGGCACGAACGTAGTGTGAACACGCCCCCAGCGCAGGCGATCGTCCGCGAGGGCATGAAGTACGTGGTCGCCGGCATGAATCCGATGGATCTGAAGCGCGGCATCGACCAGGCGGTCGCCGCGGTGGTCGCCGAGCTGCAGAAGCTGTCGCGGCCGATCTCGACCAGCAAGGAGATCGCGCAGGTGGCGGCGATCTCGGCCAATGCCGATGCCGACATCGGCCGGATCATCGCCGATGCGATGGACAAGGTCGGCAAGGAAGGCGTGATCACCGTCGAGGACGGCAAGTCGCTCGACAACGAGCTCGACGTGGTCGAGGGCATGCAGTTCGATCGCGGCTACCTGAGCCCGTACTTCATCAACGACCCGGACAAGCAGGTGGCCGAGCTCGACGATCCGGCGATCCTGCTGGTCGACCGCAAGATCTCCAGCATCCGCGAGCTGCTGCCGGTGCTGGAGGCGGTGGCCAAGGCCGGCAAGCCGCTGCTGATCGTCGCCGAGGAGGTCGAGGGCGAGGCGCTGGCGACGCTGGTCGTCAATGCGATGCGCGGCGTGCTGAAGGTGGCCGCGGTGAAGGCGCCGGGCTTCGGCGATCGCCGCAAGGCGATGCTGGGCGACATCGCGGTGCTGACCGGCGCGACGGTGATCTCCGAGGAGACCGGCGGTCAGCTCGAGAAGGCGGGTCTGGAGGACCTGGGCCGCGCCAGGCGGGTCGAGGTGCACAAGGAGAATACCGTCGTCATCGACGGGGCCGGCGAGCGCTCGGCGATCGACGCCCGGGTCAAGGCGATCCGCGCGCAGATCGACGAGGCGACCAGCGGCTACGACCGTGAGAAGCTGCAGGAGCGGCTGGCCAGGCTGGCCGGCGGCGTCGCGGTGATCCGCGTCGGCGCCGCCACCGAGGTCGAGATGAAGGAGAAGAAGGACCGCGTCGACGATGCGTTGCATGCGACGCGGGCCGCGGTCGAGGAAGGCATCGTGCCGGGCGGCGGCGTCGCGCTGCTGCGTGCCCGCGCGCAGCTTCCGGCGCTGCGCGGAGCGAACGCCGACCAGGATGCCGGCATCCGCATCGTGCTGCGGGCGCTGGAGGCCCCGCTGCGCACGATCGTCGGCAACGCCGGCGACGAGGCTTCGGTGGTGATCGCCAAAGTGCTGGAAGGCCGCGGCAACCACGGCTACAACGCCGCCACCGGCACCTACGGCGACCTGGTCGAGACCGGCGTCGTCGACCCGACCAAGGTGACGCGCACCGCGCTGCAGAACGCGGCATCGGTCGCATCGCTGATCCTGACCACCGATGCCACGGTGGCCGAGGCGCCGAAGGATGAGAAGGCAGCGGTGCCGGCGGCACCGGTGGCCGACTTCTGACGGCACGGCGCCGCCGCTCCGGCACTCGTGCCCTCGCTGCCATGCGGCGAAGGCACAAAGGCCGATCAGGAGCGGCGGCGGCGATCATCGCGCCTTCTCCGCGGGGCGGAGAAGGCGCCCTTAGTCATGGCGACGGTCGGTTGGCCCCGGCCTGCGGCCGGTCCAGTTGCTCCTCCAGCAACTGCAGCGCCGCCACCGCGAACGAGATCATGTTCGGATAGCGTTCGGCGCGGGCGGTTTCCAGCGTGCGGGCGCATTCGATGCCGGCGCCGGCCACCGCGAGGCAGCTATGGCCGGCGGCGTCCCCGTAGCGATTGCCGGTCGGGCCGGCGGCGCCGGTCTCGGCCAACCCCCAGTCGGTGCCGAAGCGTTCGCGGGTCGACTTCGCCAGCAGCAGCGCGTAGGGTTCCGACGACGAGCGGATCGTGCCGTCGACGAACAAGCGGTCGGGGATGTCGGTGAGCCGCCGGCGCGCGCGGGCGGTATAGACCACCGCGCCGCCGATGAAGTAGGCCGACGCGCCGGGCACCGACAGCAGCGCGGCCGACAGCAGCCCGCCGGACGACGATTCGGCCACCGCGATCGTCTGCTCGCGCACCTTCAGCTTCTCGCCGATTCCGGCGGCCAGTTTCAACAATCGATCCATCAGGGCACTCCAATACGTTCGAAACGGACGGCCACGGTATGCTAAAGGGATCCTGACGGATACGCCCACCCGTCCAACAGTCCTGCCGGAGACAGCCGAATGACCAGCACCCCCTCCCCGATGAAACTCGCGCTCGACGGTGACGTGGCCGTCGTCAGCATCGATTCGCCCCCTGTCAATGCGCTGTCGGCCGCGGTTCGCCAGGGCATTCTCGACGGCATCACGCAGGCCGACGCCGATCCGGCGGTCAAGGCGATCGTGTTCATCTGCGAGGGGCGTACCTTCCTGGCCGGCGCCGACATCACCGAGTTCGGCAAGCCGCCG
>DAISWF010000479.1:0-2485 GCA_036826495.1 Burkholderiaceae bacterium | reverse complement strand
GGGCTGCCGCGCGGCCGGGTGGTCGAGATCTACGGGCCGGAATCGTCGGGCAAGACCACGCTGACCCTGCAGGTCATCGCGCAGATGCAGGGCCTGGGCGGCACCTGCGCGTTCATCGATGCCGAACACGCGCTCGACGTGCAGTACGCGCAGAAGCTCGGCATCACGCTGGAAGACCTGCTGATCTCGCAGCCCGACACCGGCGAGCAGGCGCTGGAGATCGCCGATGCGCTGGGGCGCTCCGGCTCGGTCGATCTGATCGTCATCGATTCGGTGGCCGCGCTGCCGCCCAAGGCCGAGCTCGAAGGCGAGATGGGTGACTCCCTGCCCGGGCTGCAGGCGCGGCTGATGTCGCAGGCGCTGCGCAAGCTCACCGGCACGATCAAGCGTACCAACTGCCTGGTGATCTTCATCAACCAGATCCGGATGAAGATCGGTGTGATGTTCGGCAATCCGGAAACCACCACCGGCGGCAACGCGCTGAAGTTCTACGCCTCGGTCCGGCTGGACATCCGGCGCACCGGCGCGATCAAGAAGGGCGACGAGGTCATCGGTTCCGAAACCAAGGTCAAGGTCGTCAAGAACAAGGTCGCGCCGCCGTTCAAGCAGGCTCAGTTCGACATCCTGTACGGCGAGGGCATCTCGCGCGAGGGCGAGATCATCGATCTCGGCGCCGAGATCGGCGTCATCGAGAAGTCCGGCGCCTGGTACAGCTATCAGGGCGAGCGGGTCGGCCAGGGCAAGGACAACGCGCGCGAGTTCCTGAGAGAACATCCGGACACCTCGCTCGAGATCGAAAACAAGATCCGTGCGCACTTCGGCGTGGCACCCCGTGGGGCCGATGCGTCGGAGGAAGCCGCCGCCTGACGGCGAACGGCCTGATGCGGTGAGTGGCGCCAGCAACGACCCGGCATCGCCCGCCGATGAGGTCGGCCGGCGCCGGCCCCGGTTGTCGTTGCGGGGGCGGGCGTTGCGTCTGCTCGCCCAGCGCGAGCACAGCCGGGTCGAGCTGCACCGCAAGCTCGCACCGCATGCCGAGCAGCCGGATCAGCTAGCCACGCTGCTCGACGAGCTCGAACGTGACGGCTGGCTCAGCGACGCGCGATTCGTCCAGAGTGTCGTGCAGCGGCGCGCATCGCGGCACGGTCTGCTGCGTGTCCGGCATGATCTGAGCACCCATCGGCTCGATGATCCGCTGGTCGACGCGGCGCTGGCCGAAATGCGGGCCACCGAGCCGCAGCGGGCGCTGGAGGTCTGGCGCAAACGTTTCGGTCAGCCGCCTGCCGACCTGACTGAACGGGCCCGCCAGCAGCGCTTTCTCGCGCAGCGCGGCTTCGAGCCCGCGACGATCCGCCAGGTCTTCCGGATGATCGCCGAGGAGGGCGACGCATCCTGACCGGCCCTGCCTCGAGTGCCGCTGCCGATGACCTGCCGGTTGCGGTGATCGGCGCCGGGCCGGCCGGGCTGATGGCCGCCGAGGTGATCCGCGACGCCGGCCTGCCGGTCGTCGTATTCGATGCGATGCCGTCGGCTGCCCGCAAGTTCCTGCTGGCCGGCAAAGGCGGGCTCAACCTCACGCACGCCGAGCCGTTCGACCGCTTCATCGGCCGCTACGGCGAGGCGGCCGCCTGGCTTGCGCCGATGCTGCAGGCGTTCGGCCCCGAGGCGCTGCGCGACTGGGTGCATCGGCTGGGGATCGAGACGTTCGTCGGCACCTCGGGCCGGGTGTTCCCGGAACAGATGAAGGCCGCGCCGCTGCTGCGCGCCTGGCTGCACCGGCTGCGCGCCGCCGGCGTGCAGTTCCGCATGCGTCACCGCTGGTGCGGCTGGCATGCCGACGGCCGGACCTTGCTGTTCGACGGGCCGGCCGCGGCACCGGCTCATATCGCCATCCCCGTTCGTGCCACCGTGCTGGCGCTGGGCGGCGCGAGCTGGCCGCGGCTGGGCTCGGACGGCGGCTGGGTGCCGTGGCTGCGGCAGGCAGGGGTCGCCATCCGGTCGCTCGCGCCGGCGAACTGCGGTTTCGACGTCGGCTGGAGCGGGCATTTCGCCAACCGCTTCGCCGGTCACCCGGTCAAGGCGGTGATCGCCTGGCCCGATGGCGACCCGGCAGCGGCGCGGCAGGGCGAGTTCGTGATCACCGCCGGCGGCATCGAAGGCAGCCTGGTCTACCACCATGCGGCGGGGTTGCGTGACCGGCTGCTGGCGGGCGGGCCGGCCGCGCTGGTGCTGGATCTGGCGCCCGGCCGCTCGCTTGAGCGGCTGGTCGGCGAGCTGGCGCGGCCGCGTGGCGGGCGATCGCTGGCCAATCATCTGCGGGTGCGCGCCGGCATCGACGGCGTCAAGGCCGGGCTGCTGCGCGAACGGCTGCCGGCGGCGGCGTTCGACGATCCGTCGCGCCTGGCCGCTTCGATCAAGGCGCTGGCCATCCCGCTGCGGGCACCGCGGCCGCTCGCCGAGGCGATCAGCACTGCCGGCGGCGTGG
>DAISWF010000478.1:0-2490 GCA_036826495.1 Burkholderiaceae bacterium | reverse complement strand
CGGCTGTCCGGCTGCGGCCGATGCACGGCATGCGGCCCGGGGCCGGCAATCGGCGCCGGGTGACCATCGTGCCGGCCCGGCTTCCCGTGTCACGCTAGAATCATCCGATGACCACCGAACACGACGACATCCTCAAACGTGCCGATGGCCGCGGCCGCGAGCAGGGCCTGAGCTACGCGGGCGCGGTGACGCCGGCCGAGGCCTGGCAACTGCAGCAGGCGGGCGCGGCCAGGATCATCGACGTGCGCACCGAGCCCGAGTGGCTGTACGTCGGCCACATCCCGGGCACGCAGCTCGTGCAGTGGCGGCAGTTCAAGGCCCAGCAGCCCGATCCGCAGTTCCTGCAGAACCTGGGGGCCGTCGCCGATCCGTCGCAGCCGGTGCTGTTCCTGTGCCGCAGCGCGCAGCGTTCGCATCACGCGGCCACGCTCGCCGCGCAGCACGGCTGGCGCGCCTACAACATCCTCGAAGGATTCGAGGGCGACATCGACGAGCAGGAACATCGCGGCATCCGCGGCGGCTGGCGCAAAGCCGGGCTGCCGTGGGTGCAGAGCTGATCGAAGAGCGGCCCGATACGGCCCCTGCATCAACCATCTTTTCATTGGTGAGTCAGAAACCTGTACTCAGTACAGGTTTCTGACTCAGTCGAGAAAAGTTGGTTACAACGCAGCCCCCGGAAGGCAGACTCCGCCTGCGCCCTGCCCCGTTCGGCTCCTTGCGTCGGGCGCTCGAAACGATTGGCGACGAGATCCGGTAACGAGGTGTGTTGTCCGGAGGACGGTCGGTTCAGGCCCGCCGCACCAGCACCGGCTGCGCGGCCACGTCTGCCGCCGCGGCCAGATCTTCGTAGACCTCGCCGATCATCATCAGCAGCGGCCCGTCGCCGGTTTGCCCGGCCATCTGCGGTAACCGCGACAGGCGGCCGGCGATGATGCGCCGTTTGGTCAGCGACGCGCTCTCGACCAGCACCACCGGGCGTGCAGCCGGAATGCCCGCGGCGATCAGGCCCGCTGCGATCAGTTCCGACTGGCGGCCGGCCATATACAGCACGACGGTGTCGGCCGCCGCCGCCGGCCAGGCCCAGTCGTGGCCGGCCTCGCCGTCGCCGACGCGCGGCGTCACCAGCACCACCGAGCGGGACAGGCCGCGCACCGTCAACGACTGAGCGAGATCGGCGCTGGCGGCGAAGGCGGCACTGATGCCGGGCACCACCTCGACCTCGATGCCGGCCGCCTGCAGCGCCTCGATCTCTTCCTGCGCACGACCGAACAGCATCGGGTCGCCGCCCTTCAGGCGGACCACCACCGGATGCCGGTGGGCGGCATCGATCAGCCGCTTGTTGATGAACCGCTGCGCGGTGGAATGCCGGCCGCAGCGCTTGCCCACCGGCACGAGCTGCGCCCGCTGCGCGAGCGCCAGCGTATCCGGATGCACCAGCGCATCGTGGAACACGATGTCGGCTTCGGCCAGCAGCCGCGCCGCCCGCAGCGTCAGCAGATCGGGCGCGCCGGCGCCCGCGCCGACCAGCCACACCTTGCCATGAGCGATGCCGTCAGGTGCCTCGCCGCCTCGGAGAAGCCGAGTGCTGCTCATGCCACCGTCCCCGCCGCCACCGTGCGGTTCGTCGCCTCGTCGATCACGATGAAGGCGCCGGTCACGCGGTTACGTTCGTACGGCTCGAATGCCAGCGGCTGCTGCACCGTCAGCGGCACCCGCCCGATGTCGTTGATGCCGAAGTGCTCGGGCCCGTCGATCCGCTGCAGCGTCTCGACGTCGATCCGGTAGTGCGGCCTGCCGATGCGGGCGAGCACCGTCTGCGTCGCATGCTTGATCCGGTAGCGCCGCGACACGTCCAGCGGCTCGTCGTCGAACCAGCACAATTGCGCATCGACCGAGCGGGCCGGCACCGGCACGTCGCCGGCCGACACGATCAGGCTGCCGCGCGACACGTCGAGCTCGCGGTCGAGACTGACGGTGACTGCCTGGTCGGCCTCGGCGCGCTGCACCGCCCGGTCGGCCAGCAGCAGCGAAGCCACCCGCGCCGTCTGTGCGCCGGGCAGCACGACGACCTCGTCGCCGACCGCGATCCCGCCGGCGGCGATCGTGCCCTGATAGCCGCGGAATTCGACCGCCTCGTAGCCGGACCCCGGCTGGGCCGCGCCCAGCGGCACGCGGACCACACGCTGCACCGGCAGCCGCAGCGCCGCGCGATCAGCGTGGCCGGCAATGCCATCCGCACCGCGACCACGGGCACCGTTGCCGCCGCCGCCCCGACCGGCCAGCGCCTCATGCCGCGACGGCACCTGCTCCAGATACTCGAGCAGCGTCGGCCCGTCGTACCAGCCCAGCGACTCGCCGCGCTCGACCACCATGTCGCCGCGCAGCGCCGACACCGGTATCGCCTGCACCTCGTCGAAGCCCATGCCGTCGACGACCGGGGGGAAGCCTTCGACGATCTCGCCGAACCGCCGCTCGTCGTAGTCGACCAGG
>DAISWF010000477.1:0-2550 GCA_036826495.1 Burkholderiaceae bacterium | reverse complement strand
CGGTCGCTGGGGTCGCTGGGGTCGCTGCGGTCGTTGCTGTCGCCGGGGTCGTTGCTGTCGTTGCTGCCGCCGTCGCGGGGCCGCCGGCCGGACGGCCCGCGGTGCCGCCGCCTGCCGCCCCGCTCGCCATGCCGCCTGCCGCCCCGCTCATCGGCACGCCGCCCGCGCCGACGCCGGCCTGCGCGCCGGCCTTCAGGATCGCCCCCCATGCGTCGCCGTCGACGACCGGCGTCTTCAGCGCCAGCGCGAAGCCGTTGTCGGGCAGCACGGCGTCCGTTCCGATGGCCAGCACGCCGCGGCCGATCTGCATCTTCGGCGACTGCTCATCGCGGCGGCGTTCGAGCACCAGCCGCATCGAATCGCGCAGCGTGACGACGATCTGGTCGCGCACGCCCGCCTGGCGAGCATCGGTCGCCGGCCGGACGTCGACTGCCGGCCGCGAGTCGTTCGCGGGCCGGACATCGGCTACCGGCCGGGCATCGTTCGCGGGCCGGACATCGGCGGCCGGGCGCCCGTCGGCTGACCGGGCGTCGGCCGGCGCGGCCGATGTCACCGGCGCGACGACGACCTTCAGCGGCCAGCGCTCGCCGGCCGTCTTGTCGAGCGGCGCCGGCAGCGTGCTGGCCAGTCCGCCGAGATCCGACTCGATCGTCACCGTCGTCCTTTCGGGGCGCACGTCGACGATGCCACGGTAGCTGGTGCCGCCGCTGAGCTGCCGGGTCAGCGCATTGTCGCTGACAGCGCGCATCGCATCGGCATCCATCGAGCCCTGCGCGTGCACGACGAAGTGCCCCGGCTCGGGCGAGTCGCCGTCCAGCCGCACCGGGCCGCCCAGCAGGTTCGCGCGGATGCCGCGCAGCGCCATGCCGCGCTCGCTGAACTCGAAACGGCCGCGCACATCGGAAAACACCGGCAGCAGCCGGTCGATCGCCACCCGGTTGCCGTCGAACTGCACCGCGCCGTCGACCCGGCTGTGGTTCAGGTCGGCCAGCGGCAGGTCGAGCTTCAGCTTCAGCCGCGCCGGCCCGTCGGCGGTGCTGTCGGCGGTGAAATGGTTGATCATTCGCGCCACCGGACTCGCATTGACGTAGCGCAGCATGTCCTGCGCCGGGCCCTGCGCATCGCCGTCGATCGCCAGGTGCCCGTCGGCGAAATCGGCGATCCGCGCGGTGACGTCCGACAGCGCGACGCCATACACCCGCGCGCTCGACGCCTGCACCTGCATGCCGACCCGCTCGAACAGCAGCTTCGCCTGGATCCCCTCGATGCCCGGCCAGCCGTCGGCGAACTGCAGCCTGGCATCGGCGACGTCGGCCTCGATGCGGAACTCGCCGGACTGCGGCTGGCGGTACGGAAAATCGAGCAGGTTGCCCTTGATCCGGAACTTCGCGCCCTGACCGCGACCGGCCGGCGCCGCCTGCTCCACCCAGTGCCGCACCGGTGCCGGCAGCGCTACCGGCAGATAGCGCCCCACGCGGGCCGGCGCGAACCGGCTCAGACCGCCCTGCACATCGACCAGGCCCGGGCCCTTGGCGGCGCTGGTCCACTGCCCGCTGGCGCTGCCGACGGCATCGGCATTGGCGAAGCGGAGCTGCTCGACGAACACCGTCAGCGCCGGCTCGTTGGGCCGGCCGGCCCGCTGCCAGCGCAGCCGGGCCGACAGATCGTCCAGCGGAACGCGCGGATCGTCGAACAGCCCCGGAAAGGTCAGCACCGAACGCTGGCCGCTGATCGACAGCTCGCCCCGGTCCTCGCTGAAGCGCGCGCTGCCGGACAGGTTCTCGAACGAGGGCGGCAGCAGGGCCGGATGCTGGCCGGGCGCCGGGGGCGGCACCTGGGTCGGCCGCAGCAGGCTGACCCGGTCGAAGTCGACCAGCGCGTCGTACGAGACCGAGGCGGCCCGGTTGAAGCTCAGCTCGAACCGGTTGATCTGGCCGCGCGCCGTCATCGACTTCAGCCGCGCCGCCAGCACCGGCTCGTTGACGACGCTGCGAGCGACCGGCAGGAACGGCGCGAGCTCGAACGGCTGCAGCGCGAACTGCCCGCTGGCCGCACGGCCGGTGTCGTCGAACCACAACCGCTGCTCGCCCTGGCCGCGCAGCAGCGGACCGCCGCGCGTGGCCTGGATCTCGACGCCGCGCAGCACCACCGAGGTGCCGCCGCCCGCCGTCGGCGCCGCGGTCGCCTCGGCGCGCACCTGCGCCAGCATGGCGGCAACCGCCGGCTGGCCGGCGTGCAGCCGGACGTCGCGCAGCACGGCCTTCAGCAGCGGATCGCGATAGCGGCCGTTCTGGAATCTCGCCCACAGGCGGGCATCGGCTTCGCCGACGTCGGGCAGCGCGAGCCGGGCCTCGTCGGGGCGCGCATCGCGGGCCCGCGTCTCGCCGGATCCGCCCGGCGTACCCGAGCTGCCAGGGACCGCCGCCGCACCTGCCGCACCCGCCGTACCCGCCGTACCCGCCGTACCCGCCGTACCCGAGGCACCCGCCGCCCCCGGCCGCCAGCCCAGCAGCCGGCCCGCGGCCAGCGCATCGGCCTCGGCGTAGAGCT
>DAISWF010000476.1:0-2573 GCA_036826495.1 Burkholderiaceae bacterium | reverse complement strand
CGGCGTCGGAATAGACGGCGACCGTGCGGATGCCGAGCCGGCGCGCGGTGGCGGCGACCCGGCAGGCGATCTCGCCGCGGTTGGCGATCAGGATCTTGTTGAACATGACGGTCTCGATGCGGTGGTTGGTCGGATCAGGGGCGGATCAGGCTCAGCCGGCCGGCACCCACGACGGCTTGCGTTTCGCGAAGAACGCGGCGATGCCTTCCTGCGCCTCGTCGGTCGCGCGCGTGCGGGCGATGCGCCTGGCGGTATCGGCGACCAGCGCATCGTCGACCGGCCGGCCGACCATGTCGCGCACCAGCCGCTTGCATTCGCCGAGCGCATTCGGTCCGCCCTGCACCAGGTGGCCCAGCAGCGCGTTGACGGTCGCATCCAGCTCCTCGGGCGGCGCGATGTCGTGCACGAAGCCGATCCGGTAGGCCTCGGCCGAATCGAACACCTCGCCGGTCAGGAAGTAGCGCCGCGACGGCGCCTCGCCGATCGCCTTGATCACGTACGGACTGATCATCGACGGGATCAGCCCGAGCTTGACCTCGGACAGGCAGAACTTCGCCTCGGTCGACGCGACCGCGATGTCGCAGGCGGCCACCAGCCCCATGCCGCCGGCATAGGCCGGCCCCTGGACCCGCGCGACCGTCGGCTTGGGGCCGGCGTACAGCTTGCGCAGCAGATTGGCCAGCGGCGCGGAGTCGGCGATCGCCTCATCCGGCGTCATGTCGCGCGCCTTCTTCATCCAGTTCAGGTCGCCGCCGGCGCAGAACGCGGTGCCGCGGCCCGCCAGCACGATGACGCGCACCGCGTCGTCGTCGGTGGCCGCATCGACCGCGTCGTTCAGCTCGGCCAGCATCGCGTCGTTCATCGCGTTGCGCACATCCGGCCGGTTCAGCCAGATCACCGCGATGCCCTGCTGAAGCTGTGTCTCTATCGTCTGGTAGTTCATCGTCGCTTCGCCCTGAGAAATCATTTCGCCGTCTGCGTGCCGATCGCTAGCGCCCGCAGGTTCTCCCGTCGCACCGCGGAGTCCGCGAGCGGCGCGCCGCCGTTGCCGGCCATCGTGATCCGTGCGCCGCGGCGCACGACGAAGGCCAGCGCGCCGGCATCGCCGGTGATCAGCGCCGCCTGGTCGGCGCCGGCCGCCCGTTCCTCGGTCAGCTTCGGATTGCCGATGTCGAAACCCTCGGTCAGCCGCACCGACGCCATCTGCCTGGACGCATCGGCCGGCGACTTGTAGTCGATCAGCAGCATCACGACGGTCGCCCGGTCGCGCAGGTACTGGCAGCCGCTGCCGGTGACGCCGGCCGCCTTGTCGAACTCGGGCTCGGCCGGCGTGCTGCGCTTGGGCGTGCCGCCGAGCAGGGTGGACACCCGCACCAGGTCGGCCGCCGCGCAGACGTCGGCGGCATGGGCCGGCGGCGCGGCCAGCAGAAGCGAGACCGCCAGCAGTGCCGAGGCCGACGCCACCACCACCCGCGCAGGCAAACCGGATTCCTTCACGGCTCAGATCCGGAACACGCCGAAGCGCGTCTGCGGAATCGGCGCATTGAGCGCGGCCGACAGCCCGAGCGCCACGCACATGCGGGTATCGACCGGATCGATGACGCCGTCGTCCCACATTCGCGCCGACGCATAGTACGGATGGCCCTGGTGCTCGAACTGCTCGAGGATCGGCTGCCTGAACTTCGCCTCCTCCTCGGTGCTCCAGCTTCCCCCGCGCGCCTCGATGCCGTCGCGCCGCACCGTGGCCAGCACCGACGCGGCCTGCTCGCCGCCCATCACGCAGATGCGCGCATTGGGCCACATCCACAGCATCCGCGGCGAATACGCGCGGCCGCACATGCCGTAGTTGCCGGCGCCGAACGAGCCGCCGATGATCACCGTGAACTTGGGCACCTGGGCGCAGGCCACCGCGGTGACCATCTTCGCGCCGTGCCGCGCGATGCCTTCGTTCTCGTACTTGCGGCCGACCATGAAGCCGCTGATGTTCTGCAGGAACAGCAGCGGGATGCGGCGCTGGCAGCACAGCTCGATGAAATGCGCGCCCTTGTTCGCCGATTCCGAGAACAGGATGCCGTTGTTGGCGACGATGCCGACCGGCATGCCCCAGATGTGCGCGAAGCCGCAGACCAGCGTCGCGCCGAAGCGGGCCTTGAACTCGTCGAACTCCGAGCCGTCGACCAGCCGCGCGATCACGTCGCGCACGTCGTACGGCTTGCGGGTGTCCTGCGGGATGATGCCGTACAGCTCCTCGGCCGGATAGCGGGGCTCGACCGGTTCGCGCAGCGCCAGCGGCTGCGGCTTCACGCGGTTCAGGTTGCCGACGATGCGCCGCGCGATCGCCAGCGCATGCGCATCGTTCTGCGCCAGATGATCGGCGACGCCCGACAGCCGGGTGTGCACGTCGCCGCCGCCCAGGTCCTCGGCGCTGACCACCTCGCCGGTGGCCGCCTTCACCAGCGGCGGGCCGCCCAGGAAGATCGTGCCCTGGTTCTTCACGATGACCGCCTCGTCGCTCATCGCCGGCACGTAGGCGCCGCCGGCCGTGCAACTGCCCATGACGACCGCGATCTGCG
>DAISWF010000475.1:0-2589 GCA_036826495.1 Burkholderiaceae bacterium | reverse complement strand
GCGGTGTAGCCGACGTTCTCGAGGTCGTTGTGCTTGCCGCCGGCGCGCAGGCTGCGCTGGGAGCTGGTGGCGCGGCGGTACGGGCGCTTGTCGAACCCGAGGAACACGTCCTTGAACTGCACCATGCCGCTGTTGGTGAACAGCAGGGTCGGGTCGTTGCCCGGGACCAGCGAACTGGACGGTACGATGGTGTGGCCCTGGGCTTCGAAGAAGCGCAGGAACCGCTCGCGAATCTCGGCCGACTTCATGGGGCGGGTGTGGTCGTGGACGCGCCGCAGCGCGTATCCGTGATCGTGGGAAAACCCGACATTCTACCGGTTGGCGGCCCGGATCGCGGAACGCATCGCGGCGGCCGCGCTTACACTGGCGATCCTCTTCGTCCCAGCTCCACATCGATGATGCAGACCACCTCGCCCCGTCCTTACGCGCCCGCGCGGCCCGGCCGCCGCCGGCTGCTCGCCGCCGCCGTCGCCGCCTGGGCAGCCGGCCCCGCCGGTTCGGCCGCCCAGGGTTTTCCCGCAAAGCCGATCCGCTACGTCGTGCCCTATCCGCCCGGCGGGCCGCTGGACCAGGTGGCGCGGGCGCTTGCCGAACGGCTGCGCGAGCCGCTCGGACAGCCGGTGGTGGTGGAGAACCGCGCCGGCGCCGGCGGCAACATCGGCGCCGACCTGGTGGCCAAGGCGCCGCCCGACGGACACACGATCGTCATGGGCGCGGTCGCCACCCATGCGATCAATCCGTACCTGTATGCGCGCATCCCGTACGACCCGAATCGCGATTTCGAACCGGTGATCCGCATCGCGGTGGTGCCCAACGTGCTGGTGCTGAACCCGGAAACGGCGGCGCGCTACCGGATCGGCTCGGTCAAGGATCTGATCGACTACGCACGCAGCAATCCGGGCAAGCTGAACTACGCGTCGGGCGGCAACGGCAGTGCCGGCCATCTGTGCGGCGAGCTGTTCAAGGTGCAGGCACGCGTCAGCATGGTGCACATCCCGTACAGCGGCGCGGTGCCCGCGCTGACCGGGCTGGCCGGCGGGCAGACCGACCTGATGTTCGACAACCTGGCTTCGGCCGCGCCGCAGATCCGCGCCGGCCGGCTCAAGGGCTTCGCGGTGACCACGCGCGAGCGCAGCGCGTTCTTCCCGGAGCTGCCGACGATCGCCGAATCGGGTCTGCCCGGCTTCGACATCAGCACCTGGTTCGGCATCTTCGCGCCGGGCAACACGCCGGCGCCGGTGGTCGAACGGCTGCATCGCGAGTTCGCGGCCGCGTTGTCGAGCGCCGACATCGGCGAACGGCTCGCGCGCATGGGTGCCGCCCCGGCACCGCTGTCGCCGCAACAATTCGGTGCGTTCGTGCGCGACGAGCAAGCGAAATATCAGCGGATCGTCAAGGCCTCCGGGGCCCGTGTCGACTGATGAATCGGGATTCAGGAATACGCGAATTGGCTCGTACTCACTGCCTGCGTTATTCTTCGGGTCCGGGTCGTGGGGCGCCCGGGCAACACACAAACACTAGAATGGCTGATTCGGTAAAAGGTGCAGGTCACCGGAACCTGCGCCGTCGAGGAGAATTTCCGAAATGAAAATACGAAACCAGAGGGACTTCTGGGCCGGGATCATGTTCCTGGTGACCGGACTTCTGTTCATCGCCCTGTCCCAGCAATATCAGCTCGGCACCGCCGCGAAGATGGGGCCGGGCTACTTCCCGACGGTGCTCGGGGGCCTGATGGCGTTCCTGGGCATCCTGATCTCGTGGGGTTCGACCGCGAAGAGCAATCCGCTCACCTCCCTGACCAAGGTGGGCTGGCGTGAGCTGACCCTGGTGCTGCTCGCGGTGGCCGCATTCGGCTTCCTGCTGCCCAGGCTCGGCATGGTGCTGTCGCTGATCGCGCTGATCGGCATCGCCGCCGTCGCGGGTCACGAGTTCCGGTTACGCGACACGTTGCTGTCGATGGTGCTACTGCTGATCATCTCGTACGGCGTGTTCGTGTACGGGCTGGAGCTGCAGTTCCCGGTGTGGCCGACGTTCCTCACCCGATAGACAACGACGCGAGACAGATTCATGGATACGTTATTCGCCAACCTCGCGCTGGGCTTCGCCACTGCCGCCACCGCGACCAACCTGTTCTACTGCTTCGTCGGCGTGCTGTTCGGCACGCTGGTCGGGGTGCTGCCGGGCATCGGCCCGCTGGCCACGATCGCGATGCTGCTGCCGGCCACCTACAAGATGTCGGACCCGACGACGGCACTGATCATGCTGGCCGGCATCTACTACGGCGCGCAGTACGGCGGCTCGACCACCGCGATCCTGGTGAACCTGCCCGGCGAGGTCAGCTCGGTCGTCACCTGCCTGGACGGCTACCAGATGGCGCGGCAGGGCAACGCCGGCAAGGCGCTCGGCATCGCCGCGCTCAGCTCGTTCTTCGCGGGCACCGTCGCCACGTTCCTCATCGCCGCCTTCGCCCCGCCGCTCGCCGAGCTGGCGCTCAAGTTCGGCCCCGCGGACTACTTCTCGCTCATGGTGCTGGGGCTCATCGCCGCGGTGGTGCTCGCGCACGGCTCGCTCATCAAGGCGGTCGCGATG
>DAISWF010000474.1:0-2595 GCA_036826495.1 Burkholderiaceae bacterium | reverse complement strand
TCAGCAGCAGCCAGATGATGCCCATCGTCTTCTGCGCGTCGTTGCTGCCGTGGCCCAGGCTGTACATCGCCGACGAGGCGAGCTGCAGGCGGCGGAACCAGCGGTCCATCCGGTGCGGCGTGGTACGGAAGAACAGCCATGACACGGCCAGCATCATCAGCGATCCCAGCAGGAATCCGAGCACAGGCGACACGATGATGAATGCCGCGGTCTTGCCGATGCCCGAGCCGATCAGCGAACCGGTGCCGACCTTGGCGACGGTGGCGCCGATCATGCCGCCGATCAGCGCATGCGAGGAGCTGGACGGGATGCCGAAGTACCAGGTGATGATGTTCCAGGCGAGCGCACCCGACAGCGCGCCGAAGATCACGTAGTGGTCGACCACCGCCGGGTCGACGATGCCCTTGCCGACGGTGGCGGCCACCTTCAGGTGGAACACCAGGAACGCCAGCACGTTGAACAGCGCCGCCCAGGCGACCGCGTGGTGGGGCTTCAGCACGCCGGTGGACACGACGGTGGCGATCGAATTGGCGGCGTCGTGGAAGCCGTTCATGAAATCGAATGCCAGCGCCAGCACGACCAGGAAGGCCAGCACCCAGAAACTCATCTCCAATCCTTGCATGCTGCTCCTGGCGTGCGGAAGTCGTTCGTCCGGCGCCGGCGCGCCGTCAGGCGTTTTCCAGCACGACGCCTTCGATGGTGTTGGCGACGTCCTCGCACTTGTCGGACACCGCCTCCAGCAGTTCGTAGATTGCCTTCAGCTTGATCAACTGCCGCACGTCGGTCTCGTCGCGGAACAGCTTCGACATCGCCGAGCGCATGACCCGGTCGGAATCGGACTCCAGCCGGTCGATCTCCGAGCAGATCTTCAGGATCTGCTCGGCGTTCTCCATGCTCGACAGCAGGTTCACCGCCGCCTTGACCCGCTCGCAGCACATCTGGTTCAGGTCGGCGAGCTGGCGGGCCTCGTTGGTGACCCGCTGCAGGTCGTACAGCATCGCCGATTCGGCCACGTCCTGGATCAGGTCCAGGATGTCGTCCATCTGCGTGATGAGCTGATGGATCGACTCGCGGTCGAACGGCGTGATGAACGTCTTGTGCAGCAGCGACACCGTCTCGTGGGTGTAGCGGTCGGCCGCCTTCTCGATCGCATCGATCGCGTCGATGTGCTTCTGCCGCGCACCCAGGTCGTTGTACTGGCTCATCAGCTCGACCAGTTCGACGCTGCCGATCGCGATCTGATCGGCGTGCTGGTCGAACAGCTCGAAGAACTTGCCCTCGCGGGGCATCACGCGGCCGAACATGGATTCAATGACGATGTGATGACAGCCGGGCATCTGGCCCGGACAGACGTGGCGGCGCGAAGGTTAGCAGAATTCGCCGGCCGACGCTTTTGGCCCCGGGGGGCCCTCAGGCTCCCTTGACAGGCTCAGGCTCCGGCCCGCCGCCTGACGCAGTCGACGTAGGCCGCGCCATCGGGCGGGGCACCGTCGCGCTGCGCCTTCCACAGCATCTCGCCCAGGCACTCCATCGCGCCGTGCATCGCATCGTGGGTCGATCCGAGCTTGCGGGCCAGTCGTTCGAAAGCGGCACGGATGCCCGGCGGCTGATCGATCTGCAACTGCTCGGTGATCGCCAGGTGCATGGACAGATGCAGGAACGGGTTGGTGCGGCCGCCGTCCGCGCCATAGTCGCGGGCCGCCGCGTCCTGCGCCGACGCCAGGTCCTCGTGGTACTCCGGGTGCTCGGCGATCCAGTCGGCGGCGATCGCCTCGATCGGCTCCAGCGGTTCGCCCGCGCGGTGCTTGCGCCAGGCCTCGCAGAAGAAGCGGCGCACGTCGGCCTGCGACGGATCGAACAGCATCAGCTTCCCACCCGCATCCGCGGTGCTGCGGCGACCGGCGCCGGCGTCTTGGCACGATACTCGCAGAGGTCGGCGATCGGGCAGCGCCAGCACTCCGGCGTGCGCGCCTTGCAGATGTAGCGGCCGTGCAGGATCAGCCAATGGTGGGCATCGCGCCGGTACGGCGCGGGCACCGTCTTCAGCAGCTTCAGCTCGACCGCCAGCGGCGTCGTGCCGGGCGCCAGGCCGGTGCGGTTGGCGACCCGGAAGATGTGCGTGTCGACCGCCATCGTCTCCTCGCCGAACGCGGTGTTCAGCACGACGTTGGCGGTCTTGCGGCCGACCCCGGGCAGCTCTTCCAGCGCCTCGCGGCTGCGCGGCACCTCGCCGCCGTGGTCGCGCAGCAGCCGCTGGCAGGTCTCGATCAGATGCTTCGCCTTCG
The DNA here is from genome assembly GCA_036826495.1 of Burkholderiaceae bacterium. Taxonomy (GTDB): domain Bacteria; phylum Pseudomonadota; class Gammaproteobacteria; order Burkholderiales; family Burkholderiaceae_E; genus DAISWF01. The sequence continues at coordinate 310 of DAISWF010000474.1, read as the reverse complement.
AGCGGTACAGGCCGATCGTGCGGATGTACGGAATGAGCCCGTCGACACCGAGCGCGGCGATCGCGGCCGGCGTGTTGGCGACCGGGAACAGCTTGCGGGTCGCAAGGTTCACGCTCTTGTCGGTGGCCTGGGCCGACAGCACCACCGCGACCAGCAGCTCGAACGGCGTGTCGTACAGCAGTTCGGTGGTCGGCGTCGGCGACAGCGCGTGAAAGCGTTCGAAGATCGCGGCGCGCTTGGCGGCATTCATCGGGAAGGGTTCCGTTCGGCGCGCCCGACGAGCCGTGCGCGCGCGGTGGCGATCGCCGAC
>DAISWF010000473.1:0-2620 GCA_036826495.1 Burkholderiaceae bacterium | reverse complement strand
GAGCAGCAGTTGGCGACGACGCCTTGAGCCATGAGTCGGCGTCGGGCGCTGGCCGGCGGCCGGGCGACGACGCGGCTTCCGGCGGCCCCGGGCCTGCCGGTGGCGAGGCGCCGGGGGCAGAACCGAGCCCGTCGCGGCGGCGGCTGCTGATCGCCGCGACATTCGCGCCGCTCGCGGCTCCGCAACGGCTGTCCGCGCAGCCCGCCTTCCCTTCGCGGCCGATCACGCTGGTGGTGCCGTTCGCCGCCGGCGGCATCGCCGACCTGACGGCGCGCGCGGTGACCCGCGCGATGGGCGAATCGCTGGGCCAGCCGTTCGTCGTCGACAACCGACCCAGCGCCGGCGCGATCGTCGCCGGCAACCAGGTGCTGCAGGCCAGGCCCGACGGCCACACGCTGCTGCTGATGAGCAACGCCAATGCGGTCAGCGCGAGCCTCTTCCGCAAGCTGCCGTTCGACGCGACCCGCGACTTCCAGCCGATCTGCACGCTCGGCTTCTTCGAGCTGGCGCTGGTCGTCGCGCAGGATTCGCGGTTCCGCACGCTGGCCGATCTGCTGGCCGATGCGAAGGCTCGGCCCGGCAAGCTGAACATCGGCACGATCTCGATCGGCAGCACGCAGCATCTGGCGGCCGAGCTGTTCAAGACGCGTGCCGGCATCGACGCGCAGCTCGTGCCGTACAAGGCCACGCCGGCCGTGCTGACCGGGCTGCGCGGCGGCGAGATCGACGTGGCATTCGAGATCCTCGGCCCGCTGCTGCCGCAGCTTCAGTCACGGGCGCTGCGGGCGCTGGCGGTCACCGGCGGCGAACGTCATCCGTCGCTGCCCGACGTGCCGACCGTGCGGGAAGCCGGCATCGGCGACTACGACGTCGCATCGTGGAACGCGCTGGCGGCGCCGGCCGGCACGCCGCGCGACGTCATCGAACGGCTGCAACGCGCGGCCCGCGACGCGGTCGCCCAGCCGTCGGTGCAGCAGAACCTGCGCCAGTTGGGCGTACGGGCGCTGGTCGGCACGCCCGAGCAACTGCAGCGGCTGCTGGCCGACGAGATCCGCCGCTGGGGCGGCGTGATCCGGGCGGCGAAGATCGAGCCGCAATAGGAGATCGCGATGGCACTGCTGGGCGAGGCCGCGCTGGCGATGTGGTGGGACATCGCGCCCAACCGGCGCGACGAGTTCGAGCACTGGCACTCCCACGAGCACTTCCCGGAGCGGATGGGCATTCCGGGGTTCCGCCGCGGTTCGCGCTGGGCGAGCGCCGATGGCGGTGAGGGGTTCTTCGTGCTGTACGAGCTCGAGCGCCACGAGACGCTGAGCTCGCCCGCCTATCTGGCGCGCCTGAACGCGCCGACCCCGTGGTCGACGAAGCTGATGCCGCATCACCGCAACATGGTGCGCAGCCAGTGCGTGGTGCTCGACAGCGCCGGCAGCGGCCTCGCGCGCCAGGTGCTGACCGTGCGGCTGTCGCCGGCGGCCGGTGACGAGACGCGGCTGCGCGACCATCTGACCGTGCTGGGCCGCGAGCGGGCCGCGGCCCCGGGCTTGACCGGCGCCCACCTGCTGCAGACCCGCACGCCGGCCATTGCGCAGACCCACGAGCAGCGGCTGCGCGGCGGCGGCGACGGCGCCGCGGACTGGATCTGGCTGGTGCACGGCTATGACGAAGCCGCGCTGCGGGCGCTCGGCGACCGCTGCCGGGACGAGGATGCGCTGCAGCGGGCGGGCGCGACGGGCGCCGTGCAGGCCGGCCTCTACTCGCTGTCGCATTCCGCATCGTCGGAGGCGGCGCTGCGCTGACCGCGCGCTTATCATCTTGACTTTTCGCGCCCGCAGCCGGCCGCAACCTCCGATGCCGCCGTGGCAGCGCATCTTCCAGAGGACTCCGGATGCCCTTTGCGTACAACGGCGACACGCGCCTCTACTATCGCGTCGACGGCCGAGCCGACGCGCCGCCGCTGCTGGCGGTCAGCTCGCTGGGCAGCGACCATTCGATGTGGGTTCCGGTGCTGCCGGCGCTGACGCGGCGGTTCCGGGTGATCCGGATGGACAAGCGCGGCCACGGCGCATCCGACGTGACCGGCGGCGACTATTCGATGGACCTCCTGGGCGCCGATGCGCTGGCAGTGGCCGACGCGGCCGGCGCCGAGCAGTTCGGCTACCTGGGCCTGTCGATAGGCGGCATGATCGGCATGTGGCTGGGCGCGCATGCCCCGGCACGGGTGCGCCGGCTGGTGCTGGCCAACACCGCCTCGCAGATCGATCCGGCGCGCTTCGAGGAACGGATCACCCAGGTGATGCTGGGCGGCATGAAGTCGGTGGCGGACGCGGTGCTCGAGCGCTTCTTCACCGCCGGCTATGCGGCCCGACGGACGGTGCACTACGAGACGGTGCGCCAGACCTTGCTGGCCATCGATCCGGTCGGCTACGCCGGCTGCTGCGCGGCGATCCGCGACATGGACCTGGTGCCGCTGCTGACGCGGATCCAGGCGCCGGTGCTGGTGATAGGCGGCACCTTCGATCAGTCGACGCCGGCCGAGCAGGGCCGGCGGATCGCGCAGATGGTGTCCGACGGCCGCTTCGTCGAGCTGCCGACCGCGCACTTCGGACATTCCGCGCAGCCG
>DAISWF010000472.1:0-2631 GCA_036826495.1 Burkholderiaceae bacterium | reverse complement strand
GGTGCGCGATTCGCCGATGAACGCCACCGCGCGGATCGCCTCGTGCTCGGTCAATACCTTGCCGGTCGTTTCGCCGATGCCGTTGACCAGGTTCGCGACGCCGGCCGGCAGGCCCGCCTCGGTCATGATCTCGATCAGCAGCCGTGCGGACAGCGGACTCCATTCGGCCGGCTTGTGCACGACGGTGCAGCCGGCGGCCAGCGCCGGCGCCATCTTCCAGGTCGACAGCATGAACGGCGTGTTCCACGGCGTGATGACGCCGACCGGGCCGATCGGCTGGCGCACCGTGTAGTTCATGTGCGTGTCGGTGGGCAGCGACAGGCCGTTGCCCGCATCGGGCGCGCGATCGGCGAAGAAGCGGAAGTTCTCGGCGCCGCGCAGCGCCGCCTTGCTCATGAAGCGCCACGCCTGGCCGGTGTCCATGCACTCGACGAGCGCGATCTCGTCGGCGCGCGCCTCGATCGCATCGGCGATGCGGTGCAGGATGCGCCGGCGCTCGCTGCCGCCGACCTTCTTCCAGGCGCGGAACGCATCGGCCGCCGCTTCGCAGGCGCGCGCGACCTCGGCCTGCGTGCCGCTGGCGACCTTGCCGAGCGACGCCTGGTCGACCGGCGAGAAGTTCTCGAACACCTCGCCGGCGCCGGCCACCGACCTGCCGTCGATGAAATGGCCCAGCGTCTCGTTGCGGAAACGGGCGAGCGCCGCGTCGGCCTGCTTCAGCCGCGCATCCAGCGATACCCCGGCCGGCTTCGAATTCGTACTCATGGCTTCTCCTTGCCCTTCTCGCGGGCCTTGACGTAGTCGTGAAGGTTGTTGTGCTTGTAGCTGAGCACTGGATCGAGCTCGCGCACCTCGAGCGTCAGGCCGAGCGGGATCTGCTCGAACAGCGGCGCCAGGTGCGCGACCAGGGTGTCGAAGATCGCGCCGGAGGCGCGCTTCAACGTCTCCTGATCGCGGCCGTGACCGACCATCAGCGACAGGTGCACGAACGCGTTGTCGGGGTGGCCGTCGGCGATCCGGTAGTCGGTGCGCTCGGCGGCGCGGGTGCGCGCGCCGCCGATCGGGAACACGCCGGTGGCCAGCGCGGTGGCGTGCAGCTTCTCGATCAGCTCGGGAAGCTGCATCCGGTTGCGGATGTTGGCCGAGTACTCGACGATGATGTGCGGCATACCGCCTCCTGCGTTATAGTTAACATGTTAAGTAAAAAGGACCCGCGACGCAACCGGAATCCGGAACCGCGTTCCTGACGATCGATGCTGCAGTGCGGCGCGGGCTGCCGCGGTGCGGCATCGGCGGCCGGCGCCCTCGCCGGGCCCACCGCCCCGCCGGCCCCGCAACGCCATTGCCGGTGATTTATTTAACATATAAACTAATTGATCGACATCGACCTATCGGCTGGAGAGACCTTCCATGAAACTGATCAGCTTCGCCCACCGCGGCAACGAGAGCTGGGGCGCCGTCGTCGACCAGGGGGTCGTCGATCTGGGCCGCCGGCTGCCGGCGTTCCCGACCCTGCGCACGCTGCTGGAAGCCGATGCGCTGCCGCAGGCGGGCCGGCTGGCGGTGGCCGGCAACGCCGACGTCGCGCTGGCCGACGTCACGCTGCGCCGCCCGATCCCGTACCCCGAGAAGATCGTCTGCGTCGGCGTCAACTACGCCGATCGCAACGAGGAGTACAAGGACGGCGCCAACGCGCCGAAGTATGCGAGCCTGTTCATCCGCTTCCCCGATTCGCTGGTCGCGCACGGCGAGACCATCGTGCGGCCGCCGGAGTCCGAGCAGCTCGACTACGAAGGCGAGATCGTCATCGTCGTCGGCCAGGGCGGCCGCCGGATCAGCCAGGCGCGCGCGCACGAGCACATCGCGGGTCTCACGATCATGAACGAGGGCACGATCCGCGACTGGCTGCGCCACGGCAAGTTCAACGTCACGCAGGGCAAGAATTTCGTGGCGAGCGGCGCGGTGGGTCCGTGGATCGTCACCGCCGACGAGTGCCCGCCGTTCACCGATCTGAACCTGACGACGCGGGTCAACGGCGAGGTGCGCCAGCACGACAACACCTCGCGGATGGCGTTCCCGTTCGCCCACCTGATCCACTACATCTCGACCTTCATGCTGCTGAAGCCGGGCGACCTGATCGCCACCGGCACGCCGACCGGCGCCGGCGCGCGCTTCGACCCGCCGAAGTGGCTGAAAGCCGGCGACCGGGTCGAGGTGACGGTGGACGGCGTGGGCACGCTGTCGAACCCGATCGCCGACGAAACCGCCCGATGAAGACCGGCCCGCGCGCGGCCCGCAGGGTAGCCGGCGGCGACGATCAGCCCGCCGCGGGCAGCCGCGACGCTGAAGACGACGACCGGCGCAGCGGCAAGCTGGCGGGCAGCGGCAGAAGAAGCGACAGCGGCAGCGGCAGCGGCGGCAAACGCTCAGGCGGCAACGACAGGCGCAGCGGCATGGCCAAGGCCGGCGGCAAGGCCAGGGCTGGCCACGAAGATATGGCGCCCGCCTCCGAAGGCCTGGCGGGCGGGCTGCGGCAGTTCAACCGGTCACTGCCGATGGCCTTGCTGCGCGGCCATCAGGCGGTGATGGCCGAGTTCCGGCCGATCCTGCGCGAGCACGGCATCACCGAGC
>DAISWF010000471.1:0-2646 GCA_036826495.1 Burkholderiaceae bacterium | reverse complement strand
GCATCGTGCGGGCCCGGGCGCCCCGGACCGGACCCCTGCGTATCATAGGGTCAGCACCGGTCTCGAGTGCGATCCGCCCGAGCGGTCGTGCTCCGGCGCACGGCAGCGACGGGCCGTGCACGGCCAGCGCGACGAGGATCAGCGCGAGCAGCGGTTTCGATGCCGCCGCCGACGGCGAACCGGACGATCGCCACGGTGGCGATCGTGATGGCGGGTTGCCGGGCGAGCGGCTCGGGCGATGGGATGAGCGACGCGAAGTACGGCGCCGCCGTCACCGGGGCCGGGCCGCCGATGGCCGCGGCCGCGAAGCCGGCGAGGCATTTCATTGTCCAGCCGGCGATCACCGTATAGCCGGCGAGGATGATCAGGCCCGCGAGGACGCTCGGCAGTCCGCCGAAGCGCCACTTCGCCGAACCGGCGAGCGCGGCAAAGGCGCCGGTCGGTTCGCGCTGCGTCGCGCGTCCGATCGATGGTTGTGCCAGCAGCAGCTAGACCAGTATGAACGCGCCGCCGCCGTTCTCGCCGGCGACATACGAGAAGCGCCAGACGTTGCCTGTGCCGACGGCCGATCCGAGCGCCGCCAGCACGAAATCCGCGGCCGAGTTTCACTGTTCGCGCGTTGCCGGTGAGTTCACGCCCGGAGTCTCACATGTCGTCCGTGTCCTGCGACCGGATGCGGCCGTTGGTGCGGTATTGCGGCTGGCGCGAAGACGGCCACGTATCATGGCGATCGATCACGCACGATCGAAGGGCACATGGGGACGAACGCCAGGGCAGGTGACAGGACGCGGCGGCTTCGGCTCCTCGTATGGCTGGCGATGGCGGTCGTCGGCCTGGCGATCCTGTTGATCGGGCGCGGTGCGTTGCCGGCTTCGCGCACGGCCGTGGTCCTGAATCTCGAGGGCGCGATCGGGCCCGCCGGCGCCGACTACGTGGTTCGCGGCATCCGGCGCGCGGACGAGCGCGGCGCGGCGGTGGTCGTGTTGCGGATGGACACCCCCGGCGGCCTGGACACGTCGATGCGCGAGATCATCCGCGCGATCCTCGCCGCTCCGGTGCCAGTGCTGACCTTCGTCGCGCCGAGCGGCGCGCGGGCGGCCAGCGCCGGAACCTACATCCTGTACGCGAGCCACGTGGCGGCGATGGCGCCGGGCACCAATCTCGGTGCGGCCACGCCGATATCGATCGGCGGCGGGTTGCCGCTGCCCGGCGCGGGGCAGGACGGCCCGTCGCGCGACGGGGCGTCCGGTTCCGATCGTCCGGAGCGCGCCGCAGGCGACGGTGCCGCCAAGGACGATGCTGCAAGGAACGGTGCCGCAGGGAACGGCACCGCGGCTCGACCCCGGCGTCCGGCCTCGGCGATGGAGGCGAAGCTGGTCAACGATGCGGTCGCCTATATCCGCTCGCTGGCGCAACTGCGGGGGCGTAACGCCGACTGGGCCGAGTCGGCAGTGCGCGAAGGGGCGAGCCTGTCGGCCGAGGAGGCAAAGGCGCGCAACGTGATCGACCTGATCGCGACCAGCGTGGCCAACCTGCTCGAAGTCGCGCACGGTCGTACGGTGAAGGTGGGAGAGCGCAGCGTCGTGCTCGACACGAGCGGGATCGCGCAGGAGGCGCTCGATCCGGACTGGCGCACCCGGCTGCTGTCGGCGATCACCAACCCGAACCTCGCGCTGATCCTGATGATGATCGGCGTCTACGGACTCATCTTCGAGTTCATGAATCCGGGAGCGCTGTACCCGGGAACGATCGGCGCGATCTGTCTGCTGCTGGGCCTGTATGCACTGTCGGCGCTGCCGCTCGACTACGCGGGGCTCGGGCTGATCGCGCTCGGTGTCGCGCTGATGATCGCCGAGGCGTTCACGCCGTCGGTGGGCATACTCGGCATCGGGGGCGCGATCGCGTTCATTCTCGGCGCCACGATCCTGATCGACACCGACGTGCCCGGTTTCGAGGTCTCGTTGCCGATCATCGCCGGCATCGCGGCCGCGGGCCTCGGTTTCTCGCTGCTGGTGGCCCGGCTCGCCTGGCGCTCGCGCAGGCGGCCGCTGGTCAGCGGGCGGGAAGGCATGATCGGCGAGCGAGGCACGGTGCTCGACTGGACCGGCCGCAGCGGCCGCGTGCTGGTGGCGGGCGAACGCTGGAAGGCCGAGTCCGATGCGTCGCTTGCCACCGGCGAGCGCGTCCGCGTGACGGGCGTGGACGGACTGGTGCTGCGTGTCGAACCCGAGCCCGCCGCACAATCCTGACGGAGATCCGAAATGCTGTTCGATCTTGCCTTCTACCTGCCGATTGTCGTCGCCCTCGTGGCCATTGTCGTGGCCGCGATCCGCATCCTGCGCGAGTACGAGCGCGGCGTGGTGTTCACGCTCGGCCGCTTCACCGCTGTCAAGGGACCGGGGCTGATCCTGCTGATTCCCTACGTCCAGCAGATGGTGCGCATCGACCAGCGCACGATGGTTCTCGACGTGCCGACGCAGGACGTGATCTCGCAGGACAACGTGTCGGTCAAGGTCAACGCCGTGATCTACTTCCGGGTCGTCGAACCGCAGAAGGCGGTGATCCAGGTCGAGGACTACCAGCAGGCGACCAGCCAGCTGGCGCAGACCACGCTGCGGTCGGTGCTCGGCAAGCACGATCTCGACG
>DAISWF010000470.1:0-2670 GCA_036826495.1 Burkholderiaceae bacterium | reverse complement strand
TCGGTTCGCCCGCCGGCCAGCTTGCGCACCTCGCCGACGAAATGCGGATTCGGCGTGAACTCGGGCCCGTCGACCCAGGGCACGTGTACCGCGCTCATCGGATGGCCGACGAAGAAGTACTCCGCCTCGCTGCGGCAGTCGATCAGCAGGGCGTCGGGGTCGGCCTGCTGGAGCGCATAGGCTTCCCTGGGTTGCAGTTGCTTCAACGAGGTCTCCGCGGCCCCAGGAGGCTGACAGCCTCCTAGTCCATCATCCTCACGAGGTACAGCGACAGCACCGGGAACAGCAGCAGCAGCGCCGTGCGCAGGAAGTCGCTGATCAGGAACGGCATCACGCCGCGGTAGGTGTCGGCGATCGGCGTTTCGCGCTCGATGCCGTTGATCACGTAGACGTTCAATCCCACCGGCGGCGCGATCAGGCCGATCTCGACGACCATCAGCACCAGGATACCGAACCAGATCGCCTTCTCCGACGGCGGCAGGCCCAGGTCGAGCGCCATGATGAGCGGGAAGAAGATGGGGATCGTCAGCAGGATCATCGACAGCTCGTCCATCACGCAGCCGAGCACGACGTAGAACACCAGGATCACGACGATCACCGCGAGCGGCGCCAGGCCCATGCCGGTGACCCAGGCGGCGAGCTGGTTCGGCGCCTGCGTCAACGTCAGCGCCGAGTTCAGCGTGTCGGCGCCGACGAAGATCATGAAGATCATGCCCGACGCCTCGGCGGTCAGGTAGAAGCTCTGGACGAAGCCTTTCCAGCTCAGCTCGCGCCGGATCAGCGCCGTCAGGAACGTGGCGGCGGCGCCCACCGCGGCCCCCTCGGTCGGCGTGAACACGCCGCCATAGATGCCCCCGAACACGATCAGGAAGATCGCCGCGATCGGCCACACGCCGACCGCGCTCTGCAGCAGATGGCCCCGTTCGGTGCTGGTCTTGTCGGGCGCCAGGCCCGGCACCACCCGCACGTAGATCGCCACCGCGATCACGTAGCCGACCATCGCCAGGATGCCGGGAACGAATGCGGCGGCGAACAGCTTGGCGATGTTCTGCTCGGTCAGGATCGCGTAGACCACCAGCACGACCGAGGGCGGGATCAGGATGCCCAGCGTGCCGCCGGCCGCCACCGTCGCGGTGGCCAGCTTTCCGGAGTAACCATGGCGCTTCATCTCGGGCAGCGCCACCGAGCCGATCGTCGCCGCGGTGGCGATCGACGAGCCGCACACCGAGCCGAACAGCGCGCAGGCCACCACTGCCGCCATCGCCATCCCGCCCTTGAAATTGCCGAGCAGGGCGTTGGCGAAGGCGAACAGCGACTTGGACAACCCGCCCTGCGTGGCGAACTGCCCCATCAGCATGAACAGCGGGATCACCGACAGGTCGTAACTGGAAAAACGCCCGTAAGCATAGTTCTTCAGGTGAGCGATCAGCGGCTGCCAGCCCGACAGCCACAGATAGCCGACCACGCCGGCCACGAACATCGCCGCGGCGATCGGCACCCGGATCGCCATCAGCCCGAGCATCAGCACGAACAGCAGCAGCGCGATTATCAGTGGAGACATGTCAGTCCTGGTGAGGCGCCGGGCGGCGGGTCATTGACGTCCGGTGACACCGGTGAACGTGGTGTACAGCGCGATCACCGCGGTCAGCACCAGCGGCGGCACCATCGATGCGTAGGCGATCCATTCCGGAAGCTGCATCAGCATCGTCGAGCCCTGCATCTTCTGCTGCTCGATCGCGCCGACGCCGGTACGCCAGGCCAGCAGCGCCGCCATCAGCGCGATGATCAGCGCGCCGGCCCGGTCCATCCGGTCGCGCACCGGGGCCGAGGTGTTGGTGGTAAAGAAATCGACGATGATGTTGCCGCCGCGCCATTGGCAGATCGGCATGAACGCGGCGACCGCGAACGCCATCGCGAATTCCACCAGCTCGGTGTCGCCCAGCAGCGGCGAGTTGAACAGCCAGCGGCCGATGATGCTGCCGGTGGTGATCAGCGTGATCACCACCATCGTGATTCCCGCGAAGATCGCGAAGAATTTGGATAGAACGTCCAGCGCAGCTCTCACGCTGCCTCCCTCGTTGTTCGCCCGTCCCGCGGGCGGGCATCATTGTGGGGGATCGCGGCGGGCAGTGGAATCGGGATTCCCCCGCCTGTTGTTCCGGCGCGCGGCTGTTCTGATGCACGGCGCCGGCCGGCGGTCGGAACAGGCCTCAACGGTTCCCGCTCAGCACCGTCAGTGCATGATGAAAGCCGGTGTTGCCGGCCGGCATGCCCGCGTACACGGTGGCCAGCAGCAGCAGCTCCTCGAGTTCCTTGACGTCGAGCTCGGCCTGCAGGCCCTTGTCGACCTGCAGCCGGAACTCCTCCCAGCGCCCCAGCCCGATCAGCAGCGCCAGCACCAGCAGCCGCCGGTCGCGGTCGTCGAATACCGGCCGGCTCCAGATCTCGCCCCACGCATAACGGGTGATCAGATCCTGGAAAGCCTCGGTGAACGGCTGCGTGTCGGCGATCCGCGACTCGACGTAGGCGGCGCCCAGCACCTCCTTGCGGCGGGCCAGCCCGAGTTCGCGGCCCTGCGCCGGCGCCAGCGCCCGGGCGACCCGGCCATCCTTCACGTCGCCGCCGGTGAGGAAGGTGACGGTCAGATCGACGAACCGGCCCGGCTGCTCG
>DAISWF010000469.1:0-2698 GCA_036826495.1 Burkholderiaceae bacterium | reverse complement strand
GCTGCCAGCACGTCACCGACGGCGTGCGCCGGATCGTCGCCCGCGTCGATGCGCTTCGGCGCAGCGGCAACCTGCGGTGAACGCGATCGACGCGACCGGCACCTGGCTGCGCCGCGCGCGGCCGCTGCTCGGCACGCTGGTCGAGGTCGCGGTCCGCGACGGCGGTGCCCGGGGCGACACGGCCGGCGGCGCCGGGGCCGCGGTGCGCGCCGCGTTCGACGCGATCGCGCACGTCCAGGCGCGCATGTCGCGCTTCGACCCCGCCAGCGACGTGTCGCGCTTTCACGCGCTCGCCGCGGGCGAAGCGATCACCATCGATCCTGTCACGACCGAGGTGCTGCAGGCGGCGCGCTGGCTGCAGGGCGTCACCGGGGACGTCTTCGACGTGAGCCTGGGCAGCGGCGCGCGTGGATGGCGCTGCAACGGCGCGCGGCTCGAGCGGCTCGCACCGGGCGCCACGCTCGACCTGGGCGGCATCGCCAAGGGACTCGCGGTCGACCTCGCAGTCGAGGCGCTGAGGCGGCACGGCTGCGCGTCGGGCTGGGTCAACGCCGGCGGAGACCTGCGCGTCTTCGGCGACGCCAGCGTAGCGGTGATGCTTCGCGACGAGGCGCACGGCGGCGTGCACCCCTTCGCGTCGCTGACCGACGGGGCGCTGGCCAGCAGCCACTTCGGGCCGGGCAGCCGCTCGCAGGCCTGGGGACTCGATCGCGGCGCGCGGGCCTGCCACGTGAGCGTGGCGGCGCCGCGTTGCCTGTGGGCCGACGCGCTGACCAAGGTGGTGGCCGTCAGCGGCGACGCGCGCCATCGCGCACTCGAAGCATGCGGCGCACGCGCGTGGCTTCACTGAATCGCGTCGCCCCGTGGCAGCGCCGGCTGCTGCACGCGTCGGCCTGGCTGCTCGCGGCGAGCGGGGTCGCCTGGCTCGGGATCCACTATCTGTGGGGCGCCGGCGCCGGCGAGCTGCCGCATCCGCTCGAGCCGTGGCTGATCCGGCTGCACGGCGCCGCCGCGTTCGCTGCGCTGTTCGTGGCCGGCGTGCTGTCCGCCGGACACATTCCGAACGGCTGGCGACTGACCGCGCCGAAGATGCGCCGCGCCGATCTCGCCGGACAGCGCCGCACCGGGCTCGCGATGACCACACTGGGCGCGGCAGCGGTCTTCAGCGGCTACCTGCTCTACTACTTCGCCCCCGAGCCGGTTCGCCCTTCGCTGGGCTGGGTTCACGCGATCATCGGCCTGACCATGGCGCTGCTGGTGCCGCTGCACGGCAGCACGTCGGCTCGCGGCGGCTGAGCCACGCGGCCCCTGCCATCACGGGGCGCATCGCGCCGTGGCTCGGGGGAGCCCGCACCGATGGAGGCATCGGGCGCGAGCTCAGGTGGCCCCGTGCTACCCTCGGGGTGCATCGCCGGCGCTCACGAGGCGCCCGCATCCGAGGTCCGCCTGCCGCGTACCGCATCGCGACAGCCGGTCGTTCGGCCCCACCAGGCCGCCCAGCGAACGGACCGCAGACACGTGCTGACCGACGACGACATCTACCTGTTTCGCGAGGGCACCCACTGCCGCCTCCACGAGCACCTGGGTTGCCACGTCGATGATGCCCGCTCCGGCGCGCGCTTCGCGGTCTGGGCGCCGAACGCGCGCTCGGTGTCGGTGATCGGCGACTGGAACGGCTGGAATCCGGACGCCGACCTGCTGCAGCCGCGCTGGGACGGCTCGGGCATCTGGGAGGGCTTCGCCGCCGATGCCCGCCCCGGGCACGCGTACAAATACCGCATCGCGTCGCAAACCGGCGATCCGGTCCCCGACAAGGCCGACCCGTTCGCGTTCTTCGCCGAGGAACCGCCGCGTACCGCGTCACGGGTCTGGTCCCTCGACTACGCGTGGGGCGACGCCGACTGGATGGCGGGCCGCGGCAGCCGCAACGCGCTCGACGCGCCGATCTCGATCTACGAAGTGCACGCGGGCTCGTGGCGGCGCCGGGCCGACGGAAGCCACCTGTCGTGGCGCGAGCTGGCCGAGGCCCTCGTGCCGTACGTGCACGAGATGGGCTTCACGCACGTCGAGCTGCTGCCGGTCACCGAACATCCGTTCTACGGATCCTGGGGCTACCAGACCACCGGCTACTTCGCGCCGACCGCGCGCTACGGGACGCCACAGGACTTCATGTACCTGGTCGACCACCTGCACCGCAACGGGATCGGCGTGATCCTCGACTGGGTGCCGTCGCACTTCCCGACCGACGCACACGGCCTGGCGCAGTTCGACGGTACGCACCTCTACGAGCACGCCGACCCGCGGCAGGGCTTTCACCCCGAGTGGAACTCGAGCATCTTCAACTACGGACGGCACGAGGTGTCGGCCTTCCTGCTGTCGTCGGCGCTCTTCTGGCTCGAGCGCTATCACGTCGACGGGCTGCGCGTCGACGCGGTTGCGTCGATGCTGTACCTGGACTATGCGCGCAACGACGGCGGGTGGATCCCGAACCGCTACGGCGGCCGCGAGAACCTCGAAGCGGTCGCGTTCCTGCGCCGGCTCAACGAGGCAGTCTACCGCGACCACCCGGACACGATGACGATCGCCGAGGAGTCGACCGCCTGGCCGATGGTGTCGCGTCCGACCGACGTCGGCGGCCTCGGCTTCGGGATGAAGTGGAACATGGGCTGGATGCACGACACGCTGGCCTATGCGCGCG
>DAISWF010000468.1:0-2706 GCA_036826495.1 Burkholderiaceae bacterium | reverse complement strand
AGACCTCCGCGCCCGAGCCGAACAGCGAGGCGCGCAGCCGCGTACCGGCCGACTCCAGCTGCGGCATCCACACCCAGGCGCCGGACGGCGCGACCGGCAGCGGCGCGGCACCGACCGGCGGCGGCCCCACCGGCGCCGGGGCCTGCGGCAGCGCGCAGCCGCCCAGCGCCAGCGCCGCGGTCACGGCGGCCGTCGCGGCGCGGGCGGTGAGGCGTGCACCTTGGGCCATGGCGGCGATTGCAGCCCATGGCCCGACTGCGGGCAAGAGAGGGCTTGCGAGCATCGGTAACCGTACAATGCAGCCTCGCCCGAGGAGCGTTGCGACGACCGGGACCGCCTCAGGTCCTTCGCGGTCGCCAGGCTCGGGCGAAGCGGCCGACAACGGCCCGCGTTCAACGGCGCTCACCCGACCCTGGTCGCGGTGAGCCCGCGGCCCCGATGGAAGCGCCGCGATGACCGTCCCTGCCCACCCCGTGCCCCCGATGAAACTCTCCGGCCTGGAGCCGGTGGAGATCGGCGCCGGCTCGCTGTTCGTCAACATCGGCGAGCGCACCAACGTGACCGGTTCCAAGGCCTTCGCGCGCCTGATCCTCGCCGGCCAGTTCGAGGAGGCGCTGGCGGTGGCGCGCCAGCAGGTCGAGAACGGCGCGCAGGTCATCGACATCAACATGGACGAGGCGATGCTCGACTCGCAGCGGGCGATGTCGCGCTTCCTGAACCTGATCGCGTCCGAGCCGGACATCGCGCGGGTGCCGGTGATGATCGACAGCTCCAAGTGGACCGTCATCGAGGCGGGCCTGAAGTGCGTGCAGGGCAAGGCGATCGTCAACTCGATCTCGATGAAGGAGGGCGAGGCCGAGTTCCTGCGCCAGGCGCGGCTGTGCCGCCGCTACGGCGCGGCGGTCATCGTGATGGCGTTCGACGAGCAGGGCCAGGCCGACACCTTCGCCCGCAAGACCGAGATCTGCGCGCGCGCCTACAGGCTGCTGACCGAGGCGGTGCAGTTCCCGCCGGAAGACATCGTGTTCGATCCGAACATCTTCGCGATCGCCACCGGCATCGAGGAGCACAACAACTACGCGGTGGACTTCATCGAGGCCACCCGCTGGATCCGGCAGAACCTGCCGCATGCCAAGGTGTCGGGCGGCGTGTCGAACGTGTCGTTCAGCTTCCGCGGCAACGACCCGGCGCGCGAGGCGATCCACACGGTGTTCCTGTACCACGCGATCCGCGCCGGCCTGACGATGGGCATCGTCAATGCCGGCATGGTCGGCGTCTACGACCAGATCGACGCGGAGCTGCGCGAACGGGTCGAGGACATCGTGCTGAACCGCACGCCGGCACTGACCGCCGAGCGGGCGCGGCTGGCCGCGGCCGCCGATGATGCCGGGCGCGCCGCCGCGCAGGCCGCGCTCGATGCCGAGGCCGCCAAGACCGCCACCGAGCGGATGATCGAGTTCGCGGCGAACCTGAAGGCCGGCGGCGCGAAGAAGGAGGACAACCTCGACTGGCGCGGCACGCCGGAGGCGCCGCGCACCGTCAACGAGCGGCTGACCCATGCGCTGATCCACGGCATCACGCAGTTCATCGTCGACGACACCGAGGAGGCGTGGCAGGCGATCGAGGCGCGCGGCGGCCGGCCGATCGAGGTCATCGAGGGGCCGCTGATGGACGGCATGAACGTGGTCGGCGACCTGTTCGGCGCCGGCAAGATGTTCCTGCCGCAGGTGGTCAAGTCGGCCCGCGTGATGAAGCAGGCGGTGGCCCACCTGATTCCGTACATCGAGGCCGAGAAGGCGCGCATCGCCGCCAGCGGAGGCGACGTGCAGAGCCGCGGCAAGATCGTCATCGCCACCGTCAAGGGCGACGTGCACGACATCGGCAAGAACATCGTGTCGGTCGTGCTCCAGTGCAACAACTTCGAAGTGGTCAACATGGGGGTGATGGTCGCCTGCGCCGACATCCTCGCGAAGGCCCGCGACGAGGGCGCCGACGTGGTCGGCCTGTCCGGGCTGATCACGCCGTCGCTCGAGGAGATGGCCTACGTGGCGCGCGAGATGGAGCGCGACGAGTATTTCCGCTCGCGCAAGGTGCCGCTGCTGATCGGCGGCGCCACCACGTCGCGGGTGCACACCGCGGTGAAGATCGCGCCGCACTACTCGGGGCCGGTGGTCTACGTGCCCGATGCGTCGCGGTCGGTGCCGGTCGCCCAGCAGTTGATCTCGCCCGATTCGCGCGAGAAGTTCGTCGCCGAGCTGGTCCGCGACTACGACCGGGTCCGCGAGCAGCATGCCGGCAAGAAGGGCCCGGCGCTGGTCACGCTGGCCGAGGCGCGCGCCAACAAGACGCCGATCGTCTGGCAGATGCCCGCCGACGATCATCCGGGCACGCCCGGCGTGCATCCGACGGCGCACGTCCATCCTCCCAAGCCCAAGTTCCTCGGCCGCCGGGTGTTCCGCAACTACGACCTCGCCGAGGTCGCCCGCTACATCGACTGGGGGCCGTTCTTCCAGACCTGGGACCTGCACGGCGCCTGGCCGGCGATCCTCAACGACGAGGTGGTCGGCGAATCGGCCCGCCGGGTGTATTCCGACGGCAAGTCGATGCTCAGGCGGGTCATCGACGGCCGCTCGCTGACCGCCAACGCGGTGGTCGCGTTCCTGCCGGCCAACTCGATCAACGACGACGACATCGAGATCTACACCG
>DAISWF010000467.1:0-2745 GCA_036826495.1 Burkholderiaceae bacterium | reverse complement strand
GGGCCGCTACAACATCAACGTCAACGCGATCTGCCCGGGCTACATCGTCACCGAGCTGAACGAGCAGCACTGGGACAGCGAGGGCGGCCGCAAGCTGATCAACATGATGCCGAGAAAGCGCGTCGGCAGCCCCGAGGATCTGGACGGCGTGCTGCTGCTGCTGGCCAGCGACGATTCGCGCTTCATCAACGGCGCGGCGATCGCCGCCGACGACGGCTTCGGGCTCTGAATCGCCGCGGCGGCCGCCGCTGTTGGCTGCCGCTGCTTGCCGCCGCCGCATCGGCCCGCTGCCGGTCGCTGCTGATCCGCTTCAGCGCGGCCCGGCGACGTCCGGGCCGAAGTACTCGCTCGGCGCCACCCCCATCGTGCGCCGGAACATCGCGCTGAACGCGCTGGCGCTGTCGTAGCCGACGTCCAGCGCCGCCCGGGTGATCGGCGAGCCGGCGGCGATCCGCTGCAGCGCCCGGAACAGCCGGGCCTGCTGGCGCCACTGGCCGAAGGTCATGCCAGTGCCGCTGCGGAACAGCCGTGCCAGCGTACGCGCGCTCAGGCCGAACTGCGCCGCATGCTCGCCGAGCTGGCGCGGGTCGGCCGGGTCGTGCAGCAGCTCGGCGCACAGCCGCGCCAGCCGTTCGTCCGCCGGCATCGTCAGCGACAGCGGCAGCGCCGGCAGGGTGCGCAGCTCGTCGATCAGCACCGCCATGACCCGCGCCGCCGGGCCGCTCTCGTCGTACAGCAGCGGCAGCTCGGTGGCCCGCACGATCAGCTCGCGCAGCAGCGGCGACACCGCCACCACCGTGGTCTGCATCGGCAGCCCGCGGGCCACGTCCTCGCGCAGATACAGGGTGCGCATCTCAACCGCCCCCGACATGCCGACCTGATGGATCACGCCGGCCGGCATCCAGACCGCGCGGTTCGGCGGCACCACCCAGGCGCCGCGCTCGGTGGTGACCGACATCACGCCGGTGGTCGAGAAGATGAGCTGGCCGCGTTCGTGGTGGTGCGGCTCGTTGCGGAAGCCGTCCGGGAAGTGCTTCAGCATCGCCGCCACCGGGCGGGGCACGTGCTGGTAGTCGGCGGCGTCGGTGGAGCGGGGCACAGCGGGTGGCCGGGATGTCCGTTTCACGCGATCCATTGTCATACCGAAGCAAGACGGACGCAATCGAACGGTGCAGAATCGCTGCTCCGAGGTGCACTGGATGCCGAGATGGAACTGAAACGCACGACATCGCTGCTGCTGAACATCGCGCATGCGATCGACCACATGTTCCTGCTGATCTTCGCCACCGCGGTGGCGACGATCGCCGCCGACTTCGGCTTCGCGCGCTGGGAGGACCTGATGCCGTACAGCGTCGGCGCATTCTTCCTGTTCGGGCTGGGTTCGCTGCCGTCGGGCCGGCTCGGCGACCTGTGGGGCCGGCGCGCGATGATGCTGATCTTCTTCTTCGGCATGGGGCTGTCGGCGCTGCTGATCGCAGTCACGCAGAACCCCTGGCAGATCGCCGCCGCGCTGGCGCTGATGGGCGCCTTCGCGTCGATCTACCACCCGGTCGGCATTCCGATGCTGCTGCAGCGGGCCACCCGGCCGGGGGTCACGATCGGCATCAACGGGCTGGCCGGCAATCTGGGCATCGCGGTGGCCGCGCTGGCCACCGGGCTGCTGGTCAAGTACTTCGGATGGCGGATGGCGTTCATCGTGCCGGGGCTGGTATCGATCGCCTGCGGCATCGCATTCGCGCTCGTCACGCCGAAGGAGACCGAGGCGCCCGCCAAGCGCACCGTCAAGGCGGCGGTGCAGCTTCCGCCGTCGCTGCTGGCCCGGTTGTTCCTGGTGATGACCCTGACCGCGATCACCGGCAGCCTGCTGTTCAACTTCACCACCAACGGCAACGGCCAGCTCATGAAGGAACGCTTCAGCGGCATCATCGAGGACCCGGCCACCCTGGGCATGCTGCTGGCGGTGGTCTATGCGGTGGCCTCGTTCACGCAGGTGTTCGTCGGCCGGATGATCGACCGGTATCCGCTGAAGAACATCTATCTGACGATCGTGCTCGCGCAGATCCCGCTGTTCCTGCTGGCGGCGTCCGCCTCGGGCTGGCTGCTGTTCGCGCTGCAGCTCGCGTTCATGGCGGCGATCTTCGGTGCGATCCCGTTCACCGACGCGATGATCGTCCGCTATGTCGACGACCGGATCCGCTCGCGGGTGTCCGGCATGCGGCTGGCGGTGTCGTTCGGCATCAGCTCGCTGGCGGTCTGGCTGCTCGGGCCGGCGGTCAAGGCGTCGGGCTTCCAGACGCTGCTGATGGTGATGGCCGGCATCGCGGTGTGCACCGCGGTGCTGGTGGCGCTGATGCCCACCGAGCAGAGCGCCGCGAAGGCTGCGCAGCCGGCCTGACGGGGCGCCGAAGGGCGGCGCAGGCACTCTGCTGCGCCGCCGCCCTGGCGCCGCGGCCAGGGTTTCTCACACCGTCATGGTGCGCTGTGAGCAGCGCGATCAGGCGACCGTGCTGACGTCGATCGGGCAGCCGGTGCGCTTCTTCACGTCGTCGGCGGTGACGCCGGGCGCCAGCTCGACCAGCTTCAGCCCCGCCGGCGTCACGTCGATGACGCCGAGGTCGGTGATCACCATGTTGACGACGCCCACGCCGGTCAGCGGCAGCTCGCACTTGTCGAGGATCTTCAGATCCTCGGTGCCGTCCTTCTTCTTCGCGGTGTGCTCCATCAGCACGATCACGCGGCCGACGC
>DAISWF010000466.1:0-2763 GCA_036826495.1 Burkholderiaceae bacterium | reverse complement strand
CCGTGCCCGGCGGCTGCGCGAGGATCGCCTGATAGCTCGGGCCGCCGCCGCGGCCGACGGTGCCGCCGCGGCCGTGGAAGAGCCGCAGCGTGATGCCGCCGTCGCCGCCGGGACCGCCGCGCAGCGGCTCGAACAGCCGGACCAGCGCGATCTCGGCCTCGTACAGCTCCCAGTTGCTGGTGAAGAAACCGCCGTCCTTGTTGCTGTCGCTGTAGCCGAGCATGATGTCCTGCTCACCGCCCGACCGCCTGATCAGGTCCAGCACGCCGGGCACCGCGTAGAACTCGCCCATGATGCGGGCGGCGTTGCGCAGATCGCCGATCGTCTCGAACAGCGGCGACACGATCAGGTCGGCCCGCCCGTCGGCATCGAGCGTGCCGCGCATCAGCCCCGCCTCCTTCTGCAGCAGCAGCACCTCCAGCAGGTCGCTGACCTCCTCGGTGTGCGAGATGATGTAGTGACGCAGCGCCGCGTCGCCGAAGCGGCGGCGCATCTCGACGGCGGCATCGAAGATCGCCAGCTCGCCCAGCGCGAGCTCCGAGTACGCGGCGCCGCGCACCCGCAGCGGACGGGCGTCGTTCAGCAGCCCGATCAGCAGCTCGCGGCGGTCCGCCTCCGGCAGCGCGGCATAGTCGGCCTGCAGCCGCGCCGCCGACAGCAGCTCGGCGATGACCGCCTCGTGCTTGTCGGAACTCTGCCGCAGATCGACGGTGGCCAGGTGGAACCCGAACACCTGCACCGCGCGGATCAGCGGCGCCAGCCGCGGCGCCACCAGCGCCTTCGCATGACCGGCAATCAGCGACGCTTCGATCGTGCGCAGATCGGCCAGCAGCTCATCGGCGCTCGGATACGGCCGCTGCGGCGCCACCGCGTGGCGCAGGGCCTCGGTGCCGGTCAGCTCGTGCAAGGTTGCCGCCAGCCGCGCGTAGATGCCGATCAGCGCACGCCGGTACGGTTCGTCGTCGCGCAGCCCGCTGTGATCCGGCGATGCGGCGGCCAGCGCCGCCATCGGTTCGGTGATCGGGGCGAGCAAGGTCGAGATCGACAGCTCGGCGCCGAGCTCGTGGATCTCGGTCAGATAGAAACGCAGCACCGTCTCGCTCTGCCGCCGCAGCGCCATCTGCAGGGTATCGGCAGTCACGTTCGGATTGCCGTCGCGGTCGCCGCCGATCCAGTTGCCCATCCGGAAGAAGGTCGCGATCGGGTGACCGGGCAGCGCCGCCTCGATGTCGGCATAGAGCCGCGGGATCTGCCGCAGGAACGTCGTGTGGTAGTAGCTGAGCGCGTTCTCGATCTCGTCGGCCACCTTCAGCTTCGCCTGGCGCAGCATCCGCGTCTGCCATAGCTGCGTGACCCGGCCGCGCAGCAGCGCATCGATGCGCGCCAGGTCCCGGTCGGTGCGGGCCTCGTCGCGCTCGGCGATCAGCTCGGCGATCGCCCGCTCGGCGTCGAGGATGCTCTTGCGCTGCACCTCGGTCGGATGCGCGGTCAGCACCGGCGAGATGTAGGCGGTGCGCAAGGTCCGGGCGATGTCGACCGCCCGCAGGTCGGCCGCGGCCAGCCGGTCGAAGGTCATCGCCAGCGACCCTTCCTGCAGATCGCCCTGACGCTCGTGCACCTCGCGCCGGCGCACGTGGTGCCGGTCCTCGGCGATGTTGGCGAGGTGCGAGAAGTAGCTGAATGCCCGGATCACCGACACCGTCTGGTCCACCGTCAGCGATTTCAGCAGCCGGTCCAGCGACTTGCCGGCGGCGGCATCGCGCTTCAGCCGATAGGCCACCGAGAGCTGACGCACCCGCTCGACCAGGTCGAACGCCTCGCCGCCCTCCTGCTCGCGGATCACCTCGCCGAGGATCCGGCCCAGCAGCCGGATGTCGGCGATCAACGGGGCGTTCTTGGCGGCGTCGGCGGCCGCGGCCGGCTTCGCCGGGGGCGCGGCGCGCGCCGGCTTCGAGACGGCGCGGCCGCCGGAACCGGTGGCCGCGCCATTCTGCTTCACGGATCGTGCTTGAAGGGCCACGGTTCGGCTTCCGGACGAATGCCCCGGATCGGGGCGGCACCGATTGATAGCAAGTAGCGCGCCAGAACGGAAGAGGCGTCACCTGCAAGGAGCGGTGGCGCTGAGCCCTCGGCACAGCGCCACGCGCCGCCCTCGTGAGCTTCGCTCAGAAGAGCGATGCCAGCGCCCGCCTCAGCTCCTCCTCATCCCGCCCGGCGCGCGCCGCGTAGTCCTTCAACTGGTCCTCGCCGATGCGGCCGACGTTGAAGTACTGCGCCTGCGGGTGGGCGATGTAGAAGCCCGACACGCTGGCGGCGGGCAGCATCGCGTAGCTCTCGGTCAGGGTCATGCCGATCTCGCCGGCCTGCAGCAGGTCGAACATCGCGCGCTTGACGGTGTGCTCCGGGCAGGCCGGGTAGCCCGGCGCCGGGCGGATGCCGCGGTACTTCTCCTTGACCAGGTCGTCGACGCTCAGCGATTCGTCGGACGCGTAGCCCCACAGATCCTTGCGGACGCGTTCGTGCAGGCATTCGGCCAGCGCCTCGGCCAGCCGGTCGGCGATCGCCTTCAGCATGATCGACGAATAGTCGTCGAGCAACGCGGCGAACTCCTTCTCCTTGCGTTCGACGCCCAGGCCGGCGGTCACCGCGAACAGGCCGATGTGGTCGGCGATGCCGCTGGGCCGGCCGTCGATGACCTTGGGCGCGATGAAGTCGGCCAGGCACTTGTTGTCGACGCCGTCGCGCTTGGCGGTCTGCTGGCGC
>DAISWF010000465.1:0-2784 GCA_036826495.1 Burkholderiaceae bacterium | reverse complement strand
CGAACTGCGCGGCGCTGGCACCGATCACCGCGCGCAGCGACTCGCCATCGCGCAGGTGCAGGTGCCAGTCGTCGGGACGGATCAGGGTCAGCGTGTCCATCCCGCGATTCTACGGGAGGGCTTCGGCCGTCCCGAGCCGGGGCCGGGCGGCCGGATCACCCGGCGGCCCCTGCCCGATGCAGGCGTCGGCTCAGTCCGCGTAGATGCCGGCCTTCTTGATGACCGGCGACCACTTGTTGATCTCGGCCGTCAGGAATTTCTGCAGCGCCTCGGGCGTGGCCTTGTCGGCGCTGACCGGCTCGGTGCCCAGATCGGCGAAACGCTTGATCAGGTCCGGGTTCTTCAGGCTCTGCTGCAACCCCGCCACCAGCCGGTCGACGACCGGCTTGGGCGTGCCCTTCGGCGCATACATCGCATGCCAGACCGACACGTTGAAGCCGGTCAGGCCCGATTCGGCGAGCGTCGGCAGCTCCTTTAGCATGTCCAGCCGCTTCGGCGTCGTGATGCCGAGCGCCTTGACCTTGCCGGCCTTGATGTGCTGCATCGTGTTGGTGGTCTGGTCGCACAGCAGATCGACCTGGCCGCCCAGCAGATCGGTGATCGCCGGCGCCGTGCCCTTGTACGGCACCGTGGTCAGCTCGGTCTGGATCGCCGACATGAACAGCAGACCGCACAGGTGCGAGGCCGATCCGATGCCGGCGTTGGCCAGCGACACCTTGGCGGCATTGGCCTTCAGGTAGGGCACCAGCTCCTTCATCGTGCCGACCGGAAAGCCCTCCTTCGCGAGAAAGGTCATCGGCACCTCGTTGATCAGGCCGATGTACTCGAAGTCCTTCAGCGGGTCGAACTGCAGCTTGCGGTACAGCGCCGGCGCGGTGGACATGCCGATGTGGTGGATCAGCAGCGTGTAGCCGTCGGGCGTGGCGCGCGCAACCTTGCCGACACCGATCGTGCCGCCGGCGCCGCCAAGATTCTCGACGATGAAGTTCGCGCCCGGCAGGGCCTTGCCCATCGCATCGGCGATGTTGCGGGCGACGGTATCGGTCGGGCCGCCGGCGGCGAACGGCACCACGACCGAAACCGGCCGCGTCGGATACTGCTGAGCCTGCGCGGAGGCGGACACGATCAACCCGGCGGCCAGTATCGCGGCCGCCGCCAGCTTCGCTTGACGCATCGAAAAGTCTCCTACAAGAGCACCCGGGGAGTCAGGTGCGTGACTTCAGGTGCGACACTGTAGCAGCCGGCCGCGGCGGGGTCGATGCGCTTGCCCGGTCAACGGGCGCCTTCCGGCAGCCGTTTCAGGGGAACCGAATCATGGGGCAAGAGATGCACCGTCTGCTGATCGCGGCCGTTGTCGTGGTCGCCGCGCTGGCCTCCGGCTGCGTCAGCACGCAACCGGTCGGGCCGCAGAACTACGTCAACGAGGGCGGCGTCGGCTACGACGAGGTGGTCGCGATGATCGCGGCGAGCAAGCCGCAGTCGGAGATCATCGCGCAGATCCGCGCCCGCGGCATGCGTCATGCGCCCAGCAGCGCCGACATGGAGACGCTGCGCACCGGTGGTGCATCGCAGGAAGTGATGGATGCGGTGATCGCCGTCACCTGGCAGCCGTCGTCCCGGGTCGCCGAAGCCCCGCCCGGCGTCGGCTACGCGCCCGGCTACTACAGCGCCTGGCCCGGCTACTACGACACCTGGCCGGGCTACTACTACGGCCCGGCGATCGGTTTCGGCTACTACGGCTACCGCGGGCGGCCATGGGTCCATCGGCCGTATCCGCATTGGCACGGGCCATCGCGGATCGCGCCGCCGGTGCGGCCGCCGTCCGCTCCTCCGGTCGTGCGGCCGCCATCGGTGGCGCCGCCCTCGGTCACGCCGTTCCGTGGCGTGCGGCCCGGCGTGCCCGCGCCGCCGCGCATGCCCTCGCCGGGGACGCCGTTCCGCGGCATCCGCTGAACTCGCCGAAGAACTCGCTCGCCGAAGAACTCGCTCGCCAAAGAGCGCACTGAACGATTGCCGCACCGCCGCATGGCGCGCGCATCGACACTTGCGCTGCGTCGAGGCCGGCCGCAGCGCCAGCGCCAGCAGGAACGTCCAGCCGGCCGATTCAGGATCGTCGCCCGTGCGTGGACATCCGCCGGCGGCTGACGCAGACTTCGGCGATGCAACGTTCGTCCGCCCCCGTTTCACCGACCTCGATCCGCACCGCGGTCTGGCACCGCCAGTTCAACCGCGACTACCCGGTCGCGACAGCCGGCAACGGCGCCTGGATCACCGACAGCACCGGCAAGACCTATCTGGACGCGTCGGGCGGCGCGGCGGTGTCGTGCCTGGGACATGGCCACCCGGACGTGCGCGCCGCGATGCACGCGCAGATCGATCAGCTCGCCTATGCGCACACCAGCTTCTTTTCGACCGCGGTGGCCGAGGAGCTGGCCGACGTGCTGGTGCGCGGAGCACCGGCCGGCACCAGTCATGCGTACTTCGTGTCCGGTGGCTCCGAGGCGGTCGAGGCGGCACTGAAGATCGCCCGCCAGTACTTCGTCGAGATCGGCCAGCCGCAGCGGCGGCACTTCATCGCGCGCCGGCAGAGCTACCACGGCAACACGCTGGGCGCGCTGGCGGTCGGCGGCAATGCCTGGCGGCGCGCGCAGTTCGCGCCGCTGCTGATAGACGTGACCCACGTGTCGCCGTGCTACGAATACCGTGACCGCGCGCCCGGCGAGACGCCCGAGCAGTACGGCGCGCGGCTGGTCGCCGAGCTGTCCGATGCGATCGACCGGCTGG
>DAISWF010000464.1:934-2817 GCA_036826495.1 Burkholderiaceae bacterium | reverse complement strand
AAGACGCGTGACCTGGGCCGTAGGCCCCTGAACGGTATCAAGGAACTGCGGGCGTCGCGCGGCCTCACGCTCGGAATGAAACTCGAGAACTGGCCGCCGGCCGGTCTCGACCGCCCGTAACCGCCGGGGCGGACACGGAAGGAACGAATCATGCGTCACGGTCACGGACTGAGAAAACTGAACCGCACCAGCGCCCATCGCGAGGCGATGCTGCGCAACATGTGCAATTCGCTGCTGCGCCACGAGGTCATCAAGACCACGCTGCCGAAGGCGAAGGAACTGCGCCGCGTCGTCGAGCCGCTGATCACGCTGGGCAAGAAGCCGTCGCTGGCCAACCGCAGGCTGGCCTTCGACCGGCTGCGCGACCGCGAGATCGTGCTCAAGGTGTTCAACGAGCTGGGCCCGCGCTATGCGAACCGCAACGGCGGCTACCTGCGCATCCTGAAGTACGGCTTCCGGGTCGGCGACAACGCCGCGATGGCGCTGGTCGAACTGATGGACCGGCCCGAGCCGGTCGAAGCCGACAGCGCGGCGAGCTGACGACGCGATTGGCGGCCGGCCGGCGCCGGCCGCCGTGTCCCGTCAGCGCTGGGCGGCGGGCCTTCATGACCACGGGCCAAAGCGCAAGCCTCGCCCATCAGGGCGAGGTCAAGCGAGGCAAGCTCGTTCTGGTGCCGAAGGCGCCCCTGTATCGTGGCGAGGAAGCTCCCGCCTTCAGGCGGGAGTGACTCACTGTCGTGGCCGGGGCATCCGGCCTGATTCCGACCGATGAACGAACCGCCTGCCTCCGCTCCCGTCGTGCTGTCGGTCGACGGGCTGCGCAAACGTTTCGGTGAACACGTCGCGCTCGACGGCCTGAGTTTCCAGGTCAGGCGGGGCGAGTGCTTCGGGCTGCTCGGGCCCAACGGCGCCGGCAAGAGCACGACGTTGAAGCTGGTGCTGGGGCTGCTGCAGCCCGATGCCGGCAAGATCTCGTTGCTGGGCATGCCGGTGCCGGCGCAGGCCCGCGAGGCGCGGCGCCGGGTCGGCGTGGTGCCGCAGGCCGACGCGCTCGATCCCGACTTCACGACGGCCGAGAACCTGACGGTGTTCGGCCGCTACTTCGGCATGCGTTCGCGCGAGGCCGCCGCGCGGGTCGACACCCTGCTCGCATTCGCGGGCCTGGAGAGCAAGCGCGATGCGCGGATCCAGGAGCTGTCGGGCGGCATGAAGCGGCGGCTGACGATCGCCCGGGCGTTGATCAACGACCCCGACATCCTGTTCCTCGACGAGCCGACCACCGGCCTCGACCCGCAGGCGCGTCACCTGATCTGGGATCGCCTGAAGCAGTTGCTCGCGCGCGGCAAGACGATCGTGCTGACCTCGCACTTCATGGACGAGGCGGAGCGGCTGTGCAACCGGCTGCTGATCGTCGACCAGGGCCGCAAGATCGCCGAGGATTCGCCGCAGGGGCTGATCCGGCGCGAGATCGAGCCGCAGGTGATCGAGATCACCGGTGACGGCGTACCCGAATGGGGTGCCTCGATCCGGCCGCGACACTTCGCCGACCGGCTGGAGATCGTCGGCGAGACCGTCTTCGCCTACTGCCGCGATCCCCGGCCGATCATCGACGCCGTCGAATCGCAGCCCGGTCTGCGGTATCTTCAGCGGCCGGCCAATCTCGAAGACGTGTTCCTGAAGCTGACCGGGCGTGATCTGCGGGATTGACGGTTGCCTGTGCTGCACAGGCCGTGCCGATGCCCATGACGCTACCCGATGCCGCTGACTACCCGATGCCGCTGACGCCGCCCGAGTCGCTGACGCCACCGACGCCACCTACACCGACGACGCCCCTGCCGCTGCCTGACACCACCTTACGCCCCGATCCGACATGACTCCCGCCG
>DAISWF010000464.1:0-924 GCA_036826495.1 Burkholderiaceae bacterium | reverse complement strand
TTCGCACGTCATCGTCCCGCCCGCCCCGAGCCCGCTGCGGCTGCCGGCGCTGTCGCTGCGCTGGCTGCCGGTCTACCGCCGCAATCTGCTGGTGTGGCGCAAGCTCGCGGTGTCGAGCATCCTCGGCAACATCGCCGATCCGCTGATCACGCTGGTGGCGTTCGGCTGGGGGCTGGGCCGGCTGGTGCAGGAGATCGACGGCGTCCGCTACATCGTGTTCCTGGCCGCCGGTTCGCTGTGCATGAGCACGATGATGGCGGCCAGTTTCGAGGCGCTGTACTCCGCGTTCTCGCGGATGCATGCGCAGAAGACCTGGGAATCGCTGCTCAATGCGCCGCTCGATCTCGACGACGTGGTCATCGCCGAATGGCTGTGGGCCGCCACCAAGGGCCTGTTCTCCGGCATCGCGATCGTGCTGGTGATGCTGGCGCTGGGCCTGTCGCATTCGCCGAAGCTGCTGCTGGCGCTGCCGGTGGTGATGCTGATCGGCCTGTGCTTCGGCGCGATCGGCCTGTGCTTCAATGCGCTGGCCAAGGGCTACGACTTCTTCGCCTACTACTTCACGCTGGTGCTGACGCCGATGGTGTTCCTGTCGGGCGTCTACTATCCGATGGCCGGCCTGCCGTCGTGGCTGTCAACGATCTCGTCGCTGCTGCCGCTGGCGTCGGCGGTCGAGCTGGTGCGGCCGCTGGTGCTGGACCGCTGGCCGGAGCAGCCGCTGCTGCACCTGGCGATCCTGGTCGGCTACACGCTGGTGGCGTTCCAGATCGCGCTGGTGCTGACGCGCCGGCGCTTCGGCGAGTGACGATCATCGCGATCGGGAGCGGAACATGAGCGAACGCGTGTTGCCCGGAAATCAGCCCGGGACTCTTCCCAAGCCGCAGCCGGTCGAGGAGCCGCCGCCGGTGCTGCCGCTGCTGGTGC
>DAISWF010000463.1:0-2830 GCA_036826495.1 Burkholderiaceae bacterium | reverse complement strand
CTGGCCCAGAGGCCGCTCGGGCTACCCGAGCTGGTCCGAGGCCTAAAGATACAAGATGCCGCGGGTGCCAGTTCCGAAGGGCCGCCGCCGCCCGCATGCCGCCGCCCGGCGGCGGCTGGCCGGTGCGGCGCTGGCCTCGGCCGCGTGCGCGCTCGGCTTCGTGACCGCCGGGGCCGGCGCGGCCGACCCGAAGACGGTCGAAGTCTCGATCGAGAAGTACCTGTACAAGCCGGCGGAACTGCGGATCCGCGCCGGCACCACGGTGCGCTGGGTCAATCGCGAAGCGCGCACCAGCCACTCGGTGCTGTGGTCGGCCGACAAGACCGAATCGCCGCGGTTCTTCCCCGATGAACACTACGAGCGCCGCTTCGACAAGCCCGGCCGTTTCGAGTACACCTGCGGCCCGCACCCGGAGATGAAGGGCGTCGTGATCGTCACCGACTGAAGGCTGCCGGCGCGCGCGGCGACGGCAGTTCGACGCGCCAGCGTTCCTTCAGCGAGTGGGCGTCGAACGCAACCAGCAGTCCGTCGCGGCCGTCGATCGCGACGTACAGCGTGCCTCCGTCCGGGGCGAAGCGCGCCCAGCGTATCGGCCGGCCCGGCACCGGGCGCCAATCCGCGCCGATGGTCAGCGCCGGTCGCGCGATCGGGCGCATCGCATCGGCGCCCGGTCCGCTCCCTTCGGACATCAGCCAGACCCGCTCACTGGCCGGATGCGCGATCACCGCGCCCACCGGGCCGCCGGTCGCGATGATGCGCTCGGTCCGCCAGGTATCGGCATCGAGCAGCGCCACGCCTTCGATGTCCAGCGCGATGCCGATCCACGATCG
Organism: Burkholderiaceae bacterium; assembly: GCA_036826495.1. Lineage (GTDB taxonomy): Bacteria > Pseudomonadota > Gammaproteobacteria > Burkholderiales > Burkholderiaceae_E > DAISWF01. The sequence continues at coordinate 2,000 of DAISWF010000463.1, read as the reverse complement.
CCGATCGTCGCGCCACGCAGCCGCCTTGCCGACACGGGGCGCGGTCGCGAACTGCGGCGCCGCGATCGTACGGCGCCCGTCCAGATACAGCACCTGCAGGGCCGGCCGATCGGAGGCCGGGAACAACAGCTCGTCGCCCGACGGCCCGAGCAGGCCGCCGTGCGCCGGCTGCGACAGGCGGGACCGCTGCGGGTTCAGAAAGCCGCGAACGAACGCGCCTTCGGCGAAACGGAAATCGTGGATCGTTCCGCCTGCCGGGATGTCCGGCGCGGTCTCGTCGTACGAGACCTCCCAGACCTCGCGGATCCCGGGCAGCATCGCGACGAAGCTGCGCCGCGTATCCGCTGGCAGGACGGCCGTGACCGGCGAGCGCTGCATGCCCGCCGCATCGGTCGCCTCGAGGCGCCGGACGAGCCGCAGGGCCCGATCGAACACCAGCAGCGCCGGGGGATCGACGGCTGCGACCGCCAGGTACCGGTCATCCGCCGACGCCGCGATCGCGGCGATCCGCTGCGCGACCCGAGCCTCGGCCGACGGCAGGCCGCGCTCGAGGTCGAGTTGCACGATCCAGCCGTCGCCGGTCGCCGCATAGGCGAAACGCGACGCCGGCCCGGCCTGTATCACGTCGATCAGTTCCGGGCGCGCTGGGATGCGGCGTGCGCGCCCGTCCGGCTCGCCGCCTGCGATCCAGACCGAGGCGTCTTCCGGCGAGAACGCCAGCAGATGCCTGCCCGCGATACGGTTGCGCGTCGCGTCGACGACAGCGGCGGCCCCGCCGGCCGACGACGCCGCCGACTCCGTCGACGCCCGCTCCGTTGACGCCCGCTCCGTCGACGCCGACGACGACGCCAACATCGACGCCGTCAACGCGACGGCCATCGCCAGCACCCCCACGGCCCGTGCCGGCAGCGCGCCTCCGTCAGCAGCCGGAGAACGCATTCCCATGAGCCGGCACAGCGGTACGAGCAGGATCAGCGTGTGACGATCACGTCGAACGGCGCGACCGTGCGGTGCAACTGATCGAGCGCGACCGACTCGTAGCGTCCGATCGCCGCCTGCGCCTCGGGCGGCGCTTCGGCCGGCGTGCGCTCGGGGAACGGCGGCGCCGGGTAGTACTCGATGCCGAGTTGCAGCAGCTTGGCGACCTTTTCGCCGGCGATCAGCGAGGTCAGATAGAGGGCGGTGTCGATGCTCGCCGACACGCCGGCGCCGGTCACGTACTTGCCGTCGCGATGGAAGCGTTCGTCGACGACGTTCACGCCGCAGGCGGCCAGCCGCTCGCGATAGAACCAGTTGGTGGTCGCCGCACGGCCGGCCAGCAGTCCCGCGGCCGCCAGCAGGCCGACGCCATTGCAGATGCCGACCGTCCAGGTCGACGTCGCATCGAGCCGGCGCAGATCCGCGAGGAATTCCTCGTCGTGCTCGCGCTCGAACGCGCCCGGCCCGCCGGGTACGTACAGGATGTCGGTGGCGCGCACGTCGGCGAAATCGCGCCAGGCCAGCAGGGCCAGCCGCCGCGTGTCGGCCGCGATCACGCCGCGGCGCGGACCGACGAACTCGGTGTCGATGCCGCGGATCCGCGACAGCACCTCGTAGCCGCCCACCGCGTCGAGCGCGGTGAAGCCATCGTAGACCAGGATCGACAGCTTCATCGCGAACCCTGCCTTGCTGCGTCTGCCAAAGCCCCGATTGTCCATCGGGGGCTGGCGACGATCAAATGCGGGGTCTTCTACGCGGCCTTCAGCTCCAGCCGGCGCGCATGCAGCACCGGCTCAGTGTAGCCCGAAGGCTGCACGGTGCCCTTGAGCACCAGGTCGCAGGCGGCCTTGAACGCCGGGCCTTCGAACGACGGCGCCATCGGACGATAGGCCGGATCGGCGGCGTTCTGCCGGTCGACCACCGCGGCCATGCGCTTCATCACCTCCATCACCTGCGCCTCGCTGACGACGCCGTGGTGCAGCCAGTTGGCGATGTGCTGCGACGAGATCCGGCAGGTCGCG
>DAISWF010000462.1:0-2887 GCA_036826495.1 Burkholderiaceae bacterium | reverse complement strand
CGACCACCTCGCGGGTCTGCTCGATCGCCGCGCGCAGCGCCACCCGGAACGCCTCGCTGCCCGGCGCGCCGGCCTGCCGCGCCCGCGCGACGGCGCGGTCGAGCACCAGCACCGCGTCGTATAGATAGGCGGCGAACGCCGAGCGCGAGTTCGGGCCGTGCGCCGCTTCGTAGCGCCTGACGAAGTCCATCGCGATCGCCTTCGACGGATGGCTGTCGGGAAGCTGCTCGGCGACCAGCACCGGGCTGGCCGGCACGAACGTTCCCTCGAGCGCCTTGCCGCCGACCCGCAGGAAGTCGTTGTTGGCCACGCCGTGCGTCTGATAGACCTTGCCGCGGTACCCGCGATCGGCGAGCGTGGTCTGCGGCAGCGCGGCCGGCGTGCCCGACGCGGCGATGAAGATCGCATCCGGACTGGCCGACATCAGCTTCAGGATCTGGCCGGTCACCGAGGTGTCGGTCCGCACGAAGCGCTCGCTGGCGACGACGTTCAGCTTGCGCAGCTCGGCGAGCTTGCTGAACTCGCGCCACCAGCCCTCGCCGTATGCGTCGTTGAAGCCGATGAATCCGACCGTCTTCACGCCGTTGTCCAGCATGTGCTTGACCACCGCGGTGGCCATCTGCTGGTCGCTCTGCGGCGTCTTGAACACCCATTCGCGCTGCGCCACCGGCTCGACGATCGCCGCCGAGCCGCCCAGACTCACCATCGGCGTCTTCGACTCCTTCATCAGGTCGACGATCGCCAGCGAGTTCGGCGTCAGCGACGGCCCCACCATCACGTCGATGCGATCCTCGACCAGCAGCTTGCGGGCATGCTTGACGGTCGTCGACGTGTCGGAGGCATCGTCGAGCAGGATGTAGTTCGCGTTGAGCCCGCCGACCGTCTTCGGCAGCAGCGCCACCGCGTTGCGCTGCGTCAGCCCGACCGACGCGGCCGGCCCGGTGACCGACACGATGAGGCCGACGTTCAGCGTCTGCGCGGCGGCCGGCCCCGCCGATGCGGCGGTCAGCGCGAAGGTCAGCCCGGCGAGGCGGGCGAGCATCCGTTTCGAGAGAGTGATCATCGGTCATGTCTCCTTTCTTGAGCGTTCGGTTGAGCGTTCGGGAAATGCGGTCAGCCGACCGGCGTGAAACTGTCGGAACTGATGCGCTGCGGGTCCGCGCCCAGCGCGACGGCGCGCGCCGCGCAGGCTTCGACGAAGCCCGGGGCGCCGGAGATCAGCAGCCGGTGCCGGCGCAGATCGGGATGCAGCTCCGGCAGCAGCTCCGGAATCAGGCGCGCATGCGCGGCCAGCGGGCTCGGCGAGTCGGTGGCGGTATAGGCGAAGCGGAAGTTCGGATGGCGACGCGCGAGCCGTTCGAGCTCGGCCAGTCCGAGCAGCTCCGCATGCTCGCGCACCGAACAGAGCAGCGACACCGGTTCGGACAGGCCGCGTTCGAGTGCGTCGGCGAGGATCGCGTGGACCGGCGCAAGGCCGGTGCCGGCGGCCAGCGCCAGCACCGGCGAAGGGCCGGCGTCGGCCGGATCCGCCGGCGGCAGCGCGCAGTTGCCGAGCGGCCCGCGGAGGCCGACGCGGTCGCCGGCGCGCAGCGCCTCGTGCACATGGCCGCTCGCCCGGCCGTGCGGATGCAGCGCGATCCAGAACGTCAGCAGCCCGTCGCCGCGGTCCGGCGACACGAAGCTGTAGCGGCGGTCGGGCGCGATGTCCGGCAGCAGCAGCTCCGCGTACATGCCCGGCCGGTAGCCGAGCGACCGCCCGGCCGGCAGCGCCAGCTCCAGCCGGCGCACCCTCGGCGTCTCGGCGACCGACGCGATGACGATCGCCTCGTGCTGCGTGATCGCGAGGCTGCCGCTCATCGGCTGCACCGGCCGCAGATGCAGATGCGACGAACGCGGCTGCGCCTGGCAGGCCAGGCAGTAGCCGGCCGCCTGCTCCTCGTCGGTGATCGCCAGCCCCAGCGACCAGCCGTGCTCGACCTCGCCCGCCAGCACCTCGCACTTGCAGGTGCCGCACGATGCGCCGCGGCACTGATGCGGCAGCGGCACGCCGGCACGCAGCGCCGAGTCGAGCACCGGTTCGTGCCAGCCCGCGGCGAAGCGGTAGCCGGTGCCTTCGACGGTCACCGTCGCGACGGAGGAACGGATGTCGGCATCCAACGTGGCGCTCCTGGTGGAAAGCGGACGTCAGAAGATCGGGATGATCTTCTCGGGATCGAAGGCCACTTCCTTGCCCTCGATGCCCACCTCCGGCAGCGCCGGGAACTCGATGCCGTACGGATCGAGATTGGCCTTCATCCGCAGCACCGCGGTGCGCCAGTTGGCCTTGCGCTCCTCCAGCGTCAGGACGCCGAGGCCGGCGCTGCGCGCGACCTCCTCGATCGCACGCTGCGCCTCGATGAAGTTCGGCGACAGCTTCCAGAACTGGTCCGGCGGCTCGAACAGCACGCCCGACAGGAACACGAAGCCGGCGCGAAGCTGGATCGTGATCATCGTGCGGTCCTCGTCGCTCAACTGCGGCAGCAGCCGCTGCAGCACCGTCAGGCAGATGCCCAGGTGACGGCCCTCGTCCTGGCCGATGCGCCGGAACGCCTCCTTGAACACCGGGATCGTCGTCTTCTGGTACATGCCGTGGAACAGCGTGCTGGAGGCCACCTCGCCGAACAGGAACGACGTGAACAGGATCGGCAGCGGATACCTGTTGACCGCCCGCTTGAAGCCGTCCCAGTAGCGCGAGCCGTTGTAGTACAGCCACTCGACGTTGTTGCGCGCCAGCCGTCCGAGCGGCGTCTGCGGTTCGTAGCCCAGCGGACCGTCGGGCGTCATCGCGTGGATCGCGCGGCCGCAGACCTCCTCGTGGTTTATTTCGTCGCGGACCACCGAGAAGAAG
>DAISWF010000461.1:0-2926 GCA_036826495.1 Burkholderiaceae bacterium | reverse complement strand
ACAACAACTTCATCCCGGCCGACCCGCTGAAGACGCCGCCGCACATCGCGCCGGTCTGGTACTTCACGCCGTACTACTCGATCCTGCGCGCGACCACCAGCGAGTTCGTGCTGGTGCTGGGCGTGCTGGCGGTGCTGTTCATGCTGCTGGTCTGGATCACCGGCCGCAGCGCGATCGGCAAGCTGATCACGACGGTGGTCGTCATCGGCATGGTCATCGGCTTCATGATCTTCGACGCGAAGTTCTGGGGCGTCGTCGCGATGGGCGCATCGGTGATGATCTTCTTCGCGCTGCCGTGGATCGACAACAGCCCGGTCAAGTCGATCCGCTACCGGCCCGGCTGGCACTGGTGGCTGTACGGCCTGTTCGTCGTCGCCTTCGTCGTGCTCGGCTACTTCGGCGTGCAGGCACCCTCGGCGGTCGGCGAACGGATCTCCCAGGTGTTCACCATCGTCTACTTCGGCTTCTTCCTGCTGATGCCCTGGTGGAGCAAGATGGGCAAGTTCAAGCCGGTCCCCGACCGCGTGACCTTCCACGCGCACTGACATCCGGGGACACGAGGACAACGATGAAGACTCTGGAAAAACTGTTCGCCGCCGCCGCGCTGGCGGTCGCCGCGGCCCTGCCGCTCACCGTCTCCGCCAGCGAGGAGGTCAGGCTCGATCACTTCCCGGCCGAGAAGCTGCACGACACGGCGGCGCTGCAGACCGGCGCGAAGCTGTTCGTCAACTACTGCCTGAACTGCCACAGCGCAGTGTCGATGCGCTACAACCGGCTGACCGACCTGGGCCTGACCGAGGACCAGATCAAGCAGAACCTGCTGTTCGCCAGCGACAAGATCGGCGACCTGATGAAGGCCGCCATCTCGCCCGCCGAGGCCAAGGCCTGGTTCGGCGCCGTGCCGCCCGATCTGTCGGTCACCGCCCGCGCCCGCGCGTCCGGTTCCGGCTCCGGCGCCGACTGGTTGTACACCTACCTGCGGTCGTACTACCGCGACGCCGGCCGGCCCACCGGCTGGAACAACGCGGTGTTCGACAACGTCGGCATGCCCCACGTGCTGTGGGAGCTGCAGGGCAGCCGCGGCGCCGAGATCGAGGAGATCCGCGCGACCAAGGACGACAAGGGCCACGTGACCGGCGCCACCCGGACGCTGGTGACGTTCGATACCAGCGGCGTCCGCACCGAGAAGACCGAGAAGGTCGAGGGTCACGGCGCCCACGAAGGCAAGGAGATCCGGCTCGGCAAGCCCGAGGGCGGCAGCATGACCCAGGCCGCCTACGACGAGGCGGTCGCCGACCTGGTCGCCTACCTGACCTACATGGCCGATCCGTCGGCCAAGTCGCGCACCCGCATCGGCGTATGGGTGCTGCTGTTCCTGACACTGATGTGTCTGATCACGTGGAACCTGAATCGCGTCTACTGGAAAGACATCAAGTAGAACCTGCCGCCGCCGGCCGTGATGGAATCCGGGCCGGCAACACTCCTCGACAGGGTGAGTCCGCTCGACTCACCCTGAGCCGTTTTTGTGGAACCTTTACCGGGAGACCTTTGCGATGATGGTGCTGTACTCAGGTACCACCTGTCCGTTCAGCCAGCGCTGCCGCTTCGTGCTGTTCGAAAAAGGCATGGACTTCGAGATTCGCGACGTCGACCTCTACAACAAGCCGGAAGACATCTCGATCATGAACCCGTACGGCCAGGTACCGATCCTGGTCGAACGCGATCTGATCCTGTACGAATCGAACATCATCAACGAGTACATCGACGAACGCTTCCCCCACCCGCAGCTCATGCCGGCCGACCCGGTGATGCGGGCGAGGGCACGGCTGTTCCTGTTCAACTTCGAACGCGAACTGTTCGTCCACGTGCAGATGCTCGAGCGGCGCGACCACCAGAAGGACACCGGCCGCCTGATGGAAAAAGCCCGCCTGCAGATCCGCGACCGGCTGACGCAGCTCGCGCCGATCTTCCTGAAGAACAAGTACATGCTGGGCGACGACTTCTCGATGCTCGACGTCGCGATCGCGCCGCTCCTGTGGCGCCTCGACCACTACGGCATCGAGATGCCCAAGACCGCCGCGCCGCTGCTGCGCTACGCTGAACGGATCTTCTCGCGGCCGGCGTACATCGAGGCGCTGACGCCCTCCGAGAAAGTGATGCGCCGCTGACCGCGGCCCTTACGTTCGGAAAGTTCTGGAAGTTCTGGAAGCCCGACCTTGGCAGAGACCTCGACCAAACCGTACCTGATCCGCGCCATCCACGAATGGTGCTCGGACAACGGCTTCACGCCCTACATCGCGGTGGCGGTCGACTCCCGCACGCGGGTGCCCCGCGAATTCGTCCGCAACGGCGAGATCGTGCTGAACGTGTCGATGATGGCCACCCATCGCCTGAAGCTCGGCAACGATTTCATCGAGTTCCAGGCGCGGTTCGGCGGCACGCCGCGGGAACTGTCGATTCCGGTGGAGAACGTGTCGGCGATCTATGCCCGGGAGAACGGGCATGGGATGGCGTTCGAGGTGCCGAAGGCGGCGGCTGTCATCGAGGACGATGCGCCGGAGGATTCGCCGGCTGGCGAGGTTGAGGCCGATTCGCCGTCGACCAAAGACCGGCCTGCTACGCGATCCCGCGGGCCTACCCTGGTGCCGCCAGCTGCTGCCGCCGATGATGGTTCCGCTGAAACCTCCGTCGAGGGAACCGCGTCAGCCTCCAGCTCCAGCTCCGCCTCCGGATCCACGGACCGCACTGTCGCCGGCGAGGGCTCCGACGGCTCCGCCGGACCCGAGCGCAACGCTCGCGGTGGCCGGCCGCTGCGCTCGGCCGGTGGCCGGAACGACGGCAGAACTGGCGGCAGGGGCGAAGGGGGTGCCAAACCCGAAGGCACCGGCAAAGCCGAGGGCGCCGGCAAGCCGCCTGGCAGCCAGCG
>DAISWF010000460.1:0-2953 GCA_036826495.1 Burkholderiaceae bacterium | reverse complement strand
GGGGCGGCGCAAGGTACGGCGCCCGCCGGCGTCCCGGCCCAACCGGGCGGCCCGGCAGCCGCCGGCGCAACCGGCGGGGCGATGACCACCGATGCTGTCACCGCCGCCGGCGGCGGATCCCCCGGCGCAGGCGCAGGCGGCGCCCAGGGTGCCGCCCCGGGCCGCGCGCCGGCCGCCAGCGGCGCGAACGCTCCGGCGGCCCGTGCCCCGGTGCTGGTCCATGCCGACGACAACGAGTCGGCGTTCCCCCGCCGTTCGCTGCTGCCGCTCGCTCAGCCGCTGTGGTCGGAGCTGACCCCGCGCCAGCAGCAGCTTCTGCAGCCGTTCGCCGAGCAGTGGAACGGCCTGCCGGTCGAGGAGAAGCGCGCCTGGAAGGCGCTCGCCGAGCGATTCCCGAAGCTGTCGGCCGCCGAGCGCAGCCACGCGGTGAAACGGATCAGCGAATGGGCGGCGCTGACCCCCGAGCAACGCAAGATCGCCCGCCAGAACTTCCGGATCGCCAAGTCGCTGCCCAAGGACGAGCGCGTCGCCCAGTGGGAGCAGTACCAGGCGCTGACCGACGAGCAGCGCAGCGTGCTGCAGAACAGCGGCAGCACCAGCAACACCGCCGCCCGCCATGCCGGTTCACGCACCGGCCTGGCCAAGGAAGCGGCCCAGCCGATCGCCGACTATGTGCGGCCGACCCCGCAGACGGTGACCGGCAGCGTGCGGCCGGCCTCGACGAATCCCGCGCCGATCCGCAATTGAATCCGCCGGCCCATCCCTGGCGCCGGCTGATGGGTGTCGCCTATGAGGGCGTGATCCTGTTCGGGGTCGTGTTCTTCTTCGGCTACGGCTTTTCGGCGGTCACCCAGTTCAAGGGCGCTCCGGGCGCGCTGCGCACCGCCTTCCAGGTGTTCATGCTGCTGGTGCTGGGCGCCTACTTCGTCTATTTCTGGAGCGACGGGCGCCGCACGCTGCCGATGAAGACGCTGTCGCTGGCGCTGCAGACGACGGCCGGCCAGCCGGTCGGGGCCGGCCGCGCGGCGCTGCGCTGCGGCCTGGTCGCCGGCTGGCTGCTGCTGTGCCTGGGGGCGGCGCAGTACCTGTCGGGCTGGCTGGTGCTGGCCACCGTCGTGCCGTGGCTGTGGGTGCTGGCCGATCGCGACCACCGGTCGCTGTTCGACATCGCCAGCGGCACCCGGCTGGCGGTGCGGCCGGTGCAGCCGCTTCAGAACGCCTGAAAAGGCGCCAGCGGCCGGCCCCGGCCGCCCGCGTTCAGACCTTCACGCAGTCGACGTAGTAGCGGTCCTCGCTGCGCGGCGACGACTCGACCACCAGGCCGTGCACGTCGGTGTCGAAACCGGGGAAGCGGCCGTTGAACGAGCGCGCGAACTTCAGGTATTCGACGATCGTGCGGTTGAAGCGCTCGCCCGGGATCAGCAGCGGAATGCCGGGCGGATACGGCGTGACCAGCATCGTCGTGACCCGGCCCTCGAGCTCGTCGATCGGCACCCGGTCGACCCTGCGGTGCGCCAGGCATTCGAACGCATCCGACGGCTTCATCGCCGGCACCATCTCCGACAGATACATCTCGGTGGTGACGCGGGCGACGTCGTGCTTCTTGTAGTCCTCGTGGATCTGCTGCGCCAGGTCGCGCAGGCCGGTGCGCTCGTACTGCGGGAACGCCTGCACGAACTCCGGCATCACCCGCCACAGCGGCTGGTTCTGGTCGTAGTCGGCCTTGAACTGCTGCAGCTCGGTGACCAGCGTGTTCCAGCGTCCCTTGGTGATGCCGATCGTGAACATCACGAAGAACGAATAGAGGCCGGTCTTCTCGACGATGACGCCGTGCTCGGCCAGGTACTTGGTGACGATCGCCGCCGGGATGCCCCAGTTGGAGAACTTGCCGTTGATGTCCAGCCCCGGCGTCACGATCGTCGCCTTGATCGGGTCCAGCATGTTGAAGCCGGGGGCGAGCTTGCCGAAGCCGTGCCAGCGCTCGCCCGACTTCAGGAACCACTCCTCGCGCTTGCCGACCCCTTCGTGCTCGAAGCTCTTCGGGCCCCAGACCTGGAACCACCAGGAGTTGCCGAAGTCGCTCTCCACCTTGCGCATCGCGCGGCGGAAGTCCAGCGCCTCGGAGATCGACTCCTCGACCAGCGCCCGGCCGCCGGGCGGCTCCATCATCGCGGCCGCCACGTCGCAGGACGCGATGATCGCGTACTGCGGACTGGTGGAGGTGTGCATCAGGAACGCCTCGTTGAAGCTCGGCAGGTCGAGCTTGCGCGTCTCGCTGTCCTGCACCAGGATCTGCGAGGCCTGGGACAGGCCGGCGAGCAGCTTGTGGGTGGACTGCGTCGCGAACACCATCGAGTTCTTCGTGCGCGGGCGGTTGGTGCCGATCGCATGCATCTCGTGATAGAACGGATGGAACGTCGCGTGCGGCAGCCACGCCTCGTCGAAATGCAGCACGTCGATGTAGTCGCCCAGCGTCTGCTTGAGCGTCTCGACGTTGTAGACCACGCCGTCGTAGGTCGACTGGGTGATCGTCATCACCCGCGGCCGCTTCTGCTTGTTCTTGACCAGCGGATTGGCCTCGATCTTGCGCTGGATGTTCTCGGGACGGAACTCGTCCAGCGGGATCGGGCCGATGATGCCCAGATGATTGCGGGTGGGCTGCAGGAACACCGGCACGGTGCCGGTCATCATCAGCGCATGCAGCACCGACTTGTGGCAGTTGCGGTCGACCAGCACCACGTCGTCGGTGGCCACGTGGCTGTGCCAGACGATCTTGTTCGACGTCGACGTGCCGTTGGTCACGAAGAACAGGTGGTCGCAGTTGAAGATGCGCGCGGCGTTGCGTTCGCTGGCCGCCACCGGCCCGGTATGGTCCAGCAACTGCCCGAGCTCGTCGACGGCGTTGCAGACGTCGGCGCGCAGCATGTTCTCGCCGAAGAACTGGTGGAACATC
>DAISWF010000459.1:0-2958 GCA_036826495.1 Burkholderiaceae bacterium | reverse complement strand
CGACCTGATGATCGTCGCCGGCACGCTGTGCAACAAGATGGCGCCGGCGCTGCGCAAGGTGTACGACCAGATGCCCGAGCCGCGATGGGTGATCTCGATGGGCTCGTGCGCGAACGGCGGCGGCTACTACCACTACTCGTACTCGGTGGTGCGCGGCTGTGATCGCATCGTGCCGGTCGACATCTACGTGCCGGGCTGCCCGCCCACCGCCGAGGCGCTGATCTACGGAATCATCCAGCTCCAGAACAAGATCAGGCGCACCAACACGATTGCCCGCTGAAAGTCGCCCGTTCATGACAGCACTCGACACTCTGCAGGCGGCGCTGACCACCGCCATAGGTCCGCTCGAGCAATCGATGGTCAGCCGGCTGGGCGAGATCACGATCACGGTCCGTGCGGCCGATCACCTCGAAGTCTGCCGGCGGCTGCGCGACGATCCGGCGCTGCGCTTCGATACGCTGATCGACCTGTGCGGCGTCGATTACCTGAACTACGGCGAGGGAAGCTGGTCGGGCCAGCGCTTCGCCGCGGTCTGCCATCTGCTGTCGGTGGCGCACAACTGGCGGCTGCGCGTGCGTACCTTCTGCGCCGACGACGACTTTCCGGTCGTGCCGTCGCTGATCGACGTCTGGCCCTCGGTCGGCTGGTACGAACGCGAGGCGTTCGACCTGTTCGGCATCGTGTTCGACGGGCATCCCGATCTGCGCCGGATCCTGACCGACTACGGTTTCGTCGGCCATCCGTTCCGCAAGGATTTCCCGGTGTCGGGCTACGTCGAGATGCGCTATGACCCGGAGCAGAAGCGGGTCGTCTATCAGCCGGTGACGATCGAGCCGCGCGAGAACGTGCCGCGGGTGATCCGCGAAGAAGGCTACGGGGCGGGGCGGTGAACGGGATGCAGCATGGCTGAGATCAAGAACTACACATTGAACTTTGGCCCCCAGCACCCGGCCGCGCACGGCGTGCTGCGGCTGGTGCTGGAGCTGGACGGCGAGGTGGTGCAGCGGGCGGACCCGCACATCGGGCTGCTGCACCGGGCGACCGAGAAGCTGGCCGAGACCCGCACCTACCTGCAGAGCGTGCCGTACATGGATCGTCTCGACTACGTGTCGATGATGAGCAACGAGCATGCGTACGTGATGGCGATCGAGCGGCTGCTGGGCATCGAGGTGCCGCTGCGCGCGCAGTACATCCGCGTGATGTTCGACGAGATCACCCGCATCCTGAACCACCTGCTGTGGATCGCCGGTCACGGCCTGGACGTCGGCGCGATGGCGGTGTTCCTGTACGCGTTCCGCGAGCGCGAGGACCTGCTGGACGTCTACGAAGCGGTGTCGGGCGCGCGCATGCATGCCGCCTACTACCGGCCGGGCGGCGTCTATCGCGATCTGCCCGACCAGATGCCGAAGCACAAGGCGTCGAAGCTGCGCAACGAGGCCGCCATCCGCGAGCTGAACCGCAACCGCGAGGGTTCGGTGCTCGACTTCATCGAGGACTTCACGAACCGCTTCCCGGGCTACGTGGACGAGTACGAGACACTGCTGACCGACAACCGGATCTGGAAGCAGCGCCTGGTGGGCATCGGCGTGGTGTCGCCCGAGCGCGCCAAGGCACTGGGCTTCACCGGCCCGATGCTGCGCGGCTCGGGCGTGGCCTGGGACCTGCGCAAGACCCAGCCGTACGAGGTCTACGACCTGATCGATTTCGACATTCCGGTCGGCACCAACGGCGACAGCTACGACCGGTATCTGGTGCGCATCGAGGAGATGCGCCAGTCGAACCGGATCATCAAGCAGTGCGTGGAGTGGCTGCGCAACCACCCCGGCCCGGTGATCAGCGACAACCACAAGGTGGCGCCGCCCAGCCGTGTCGACATGAAGTCGAACATGGAAGAGCTGATCCACCACTTCAAGCTGTTCACCGAGGGCTTTCACGTGCCAGAGGGCGAGGCCTATGCGGCGGTCGAGCATCCGAAGGGCGAGTTCGGCATCTATCTGGTGTCCGACGGCGCCAACAAGCCGTATCGCATGAAGATCCGCGCGCCGGGTTTCCCCCACCTGCAGGCGCTCGACGAGATGGCTCGCGGCCACATGCTGGCCGACGTGGTGGCGATCATCGGCACGCAGGACATCGTGTTCGGCGAGATCGACCGCTGACATCCAACCCATGCCTTCATCCATGAGCGCCGCCCCCGTCCCGACCCAGGTCCTGTCCGATGAAGCCTACCGGCGCATCGACCGCGAGATCGCCAAGTTCCCGCCGGAGCAGCGCCAGTCGGCGGTGATGGCGGCGCTGACGATCGCGCAGGACGAGGTCGGCTGGACCTCGCCGCAGGTCATCGATGCGGTGGCCGCGTATCTCGGCATGCAGCCGATCGCGGTCTGGGAGGTCGCGAGCTTCTACACGATGTACAACACCCAGCCGGTCGGCAAATACCGGCTGGCGGTGTGCACGAACCTGCCGTGCCAGCTTCGCGACGGCACGAAGGCCGGCGAATACCTGAAGCAGAAGCTGGGCGTGGACTACAACGAGACCACCGCCGACGGGCTGTTCACGCTGAAGGAAAGCGAATGCCTGGGCGCTTGCGGCGACTCGCCGGTGATGCTGGTGAACAACAAGCGGATGTGCAGCTTCATGAGCAACGAGAAGCTCGACGAGCTGCTGGCCGAGCTGAAGGCCAAGGGTTAGCAAGGAACAAGCAAGGAACAAGCGAGAAACGAGGCCAACATGGGCGCAAAGGACTTGCTGATCGATGCCGCCGCTCAGGAAACCTGTTTCCACGGCCGCCACATCAACCCGCAGATCTATGCGGGTCTGACGTCGGACAGCGGCTGGCACATCGCCGACTACGAGGCGCGCGAGGGCTACCAGGCGCTGCGGCGCATCCTGACCGAGAAGCTGACCCCCGAGCAGGTGATCGCCGAGGTCAAGGCGTCGGCGCTGCGCGGCCGCGGCGGT
>DAISWF010000458.1:0-2961 GCA_036826495.1 Burkholderiaceae bacterium | reverse complement strand
AGATCGGCCTGGCGGTGATCGCCACCACCTTCACGTTGATCGCGGTGTTCCTGCCGACCGCGTTCATGAGCGGCATCGCCGGCAAGTTCTTCAAGCAGTTCGGCTGGACCGCCGCGTTGGCGGTGTTCGCCTCGCTGGTCGTCGCGCGGATGCTCACGCCGATGATGGCCGCCTATCTGCTGAAGCCGGCCAAGGAGCACACGGCGCAGGACGGCTGGGTCATGCGCAACTACCTGCGGATGGTCGGCTGGTGCATCCGCCACCGGATCCTGACGACCCTGGGCGCGCTGCTGTTCTTCATCGGCTCGGTGTCGCTGATCCCGCTCCTGCCCACCGGCTTCATTCCGCCGGACGACAACTCGCAGACGCAGGTCTATCTGGAGCTGCCGCCCGGCTCGACGCTGGCGCAGACCCGCGAGATGGCCGAACGCGCCCGCCTGCTGCTGGGCGGCGTCGAGCACGTGCGCAGCGTCTACACGACGATCGGCGGCGGCGCCGCCGGCACCGATCCGTTCGCGCCGCAGGGCGCCAGCGAGGTGCGCAAGGCGACGCTGACGGTGCTGCTGACCGAACGCAGCGAGCGGCCGGTGCGCAAGCAGCCGATCGAGCAGAAGATCCGCGATGCGCTGTGGGAGCTGCCGGGCGTCCGGACCAAGGTCGGCCTGGGCGGCTCGGGCGAGAAATACATCCTGGTGCTGACCGGCGACGACCCGCAGGCGCTCGCGCTGGCCGCGCGCGAGGTCGAGAAGGATCTGCGGACGATCTCGGGCCTGGGCAGCATCGCGTCGACGGCGGCGCTGGTGCGCCCGGAGATCGCGGTGCGGCCGGACTTCGCCCGGGCCGCCGACCTCGGCGTCACCACCGCGGCGATCGGCGAGACCTTGCGCATCGCCACCGTCGGCGACTACGACGTCGCGCTGCCGAAGCTGAACCTGTCGCAGCGGCAGGTGCCGGTGGTCGTGCGGCTGCAGTCCGACGCCCGCCACGATCTGGCGCTGCTCGAGCGGCTGGCGGTGCCGAGCATCAAGCCGGGCGTCGGGCCGGTGACGATCAACCAGGTCGCGACCCTGGAGGTGTCCAGCGGCCCGGCGATCATCAGCCGCTACGACCGCGCGCGCAACGTCAACTTCGAGATCGAGCTGTCGGGCCGGCCGCTCGGCGACGTGACCGTCGAGGTGCAGAACCTGCCGTCGATCCGCAACCTGCCGCCGGGCGTGCGGCAGATCGAGATCGGCGACGCCGAGGTGATGGGCGAGCTGTTCGCCAGCTTCGGCGTGGCGATGCTGACCGGCGTGCTGTGCATCTACCTGGTGCTGATCCTGCTGTTCAAGGACGTGCTGCAGCCGGTCTCGATCCTGGCGGCGCTGCCGCTGTCGCTGGGCGGCGCGTTCGTCGCGCTGCTGCTGACCGGCAAGAGCTTCTCGATGCCTTCGCTGATCGGCCTGATCATGCTGATGGGCATCGCGACGAAGAACTCGATCCTGCTGGTCGAGTACGCGATCGTCGCGCGGCGCGACCATGGTCTGTCGCGGTTCGATGCGCTGATCGACGCCTGCCACAAGCGGGCCCGGCCGATCGTGATGACGACGATCGCGATGGGCGCCGGCATGCTGCCGATCGCGATCGGCCATGGCGTGGCCGACCCGTCGTTCAGGAGCCCGATGGCGATCGCGGTGATCGGCGGGCTGATCACGTCGACGTTCCTGAGCCTGCTGGTGATCCCCGTCGTCTACACCTGGATGGATGACTTCGAGCATCTGTTCGGGCGGGTGTGGGGCGCGCTGACCGGGCGGCGCCGGCGGGCCGCGGCCACGCCGCCGCGGTGAGCGGCCGCCGGTCGCCGCGCTGCCGCCGCAGCGCCCTGGCCGTATCCCCGGTCCTCGCTCATCGCAGCGCCCCGGCCGTGCCTCCGGTCGGCGCGCGGCCAATCACCGCGCGATGCCCTTTGTGGGACAATGCCCGAGCGCTGGAGACCGTGCCGCGATGCCCCTGAAGAACATGGCCCGCCCGTTGCCGGACGGGGGTTCGTCGTTGACCGAGGCCGAAGGCCGCATCAGCCATCGGCTCGACACGATGCAGCATCGGCTGATGTTCGATCGCAGCGGGTTCCTGGACCGCATGCTGCCGTTTCGCGGGAGTCGCTGACGCCATGTACCGGACGATCGACGCCCGACCGGCGCGGGCCACCGCTGCCCGCTCCGCCGAGCGCGCCTGGCAGTGGTGCCTGGCGATCGCCGATGCGCGGCGGCGCGGGGCGCTGCCGGCGGGCGGCGGCGAGGCTTCCTTTGCGCTGGACGATGGATCGGCCGATCGACCGCGGCTCGTGGCGCTGGCAGGCGCAGCCGCCGGCGAAGCGGTCGCTCCGCCTGTTGCTACGACCGTTGCTCCGCCGGAGATGCGGTGGGTGCCGGCCGGCGGCTGGACGCCGAGGGGTGGCTGGACGCCGGCAGCCCGCGCGCTGTTCGCGCTCTATCTGCCGCTGCTGTCGATCGATGCCGGCCGCGGCTTCCTCGTCGCGCATCTGGGGCAGAGCATCGACGGGCGGATCGCCACCCGCAGCGGCGATTCGCAGGCGCTGAACTGCAAGGCCAATCTGGTGCACCTGCACCGGCTGCGCGCGCTGAGCGACGCAGTGCTGATCGGCCGCGAAACCGCCAGCCATGACGATCCGCGGCTCACCACCCGGCTGGTCAGCGGCGCCAATGCGGTCAGGGTCGTCATCGACCCCGAGTTGCGGCTGTCGGCGGATCTGCAGATCTTCACCGACGGCCAGGCGACGACGCTGGTGGTCTGCGCACCACCCCAGGCCGCAGAGGCCATGCAGCGGCTCGGGCAGGACCGGGTCGTCGCCGTGGCGCCCGGCGCGGACGGCCGCCTGTCGCCACCGGCCATCCGCGCGGCGCTGGCCGACCGCGGGCTCGCGGCGGTGTTCGTCGAGGGCGGCGGCGTCACCGTGTCGCG
>DAISWF010000457.1:0-2999 GCA_036826495.1 Burkholderiaceae bacterium | reverse complement strand
CTTCCTGCTCTTTCATCATGGCAACTGGTATTTTCCGGCCTTCAACGCCGCCGATTCGGCGATCACGCTGGGCGCGGCGCTGCTGATCCTGGACGAGCTGCTGAGGGTGCGCCGCAGCCGCTGAGCCCGGATGCGCCACACCGGCGCCCGCCGCCGATCGTGCGCCGTCCGCCCCGGCTCCGACCGGCGGTCACCGCACCGCAGCCCCTGCCGCCGGCCCGCCAGCCGTGATATACAGCGCGAATGAACATCGACACCCTGCCCCCGGGCCCGGCGCTGGCCGGCCGTCATCTGCTGCTCGGCGTGACCGGCGGGGTCGCCGGCTTCAAGGTCGCCGAGCTCGCGCGCGAGCTGCAGCGCCAGGGGGCCACCGTGCAGGTGGTGATGACCGAGGCCGCCACCCGCTTCGTGACGCCGGTCACCTTCCAGGCGCTGACCGGCCGCCCGGTGTTCACCGATCAGTGGGACGCGCGGATCGACGACAACATGGCGCACATCGCGCTGTCGCGCGAGGCCGATGCGATGATCATCGCGCCGGCCTCGGCCGACTTCCTCGCCAAGCTCGCGCACGGCCTCGCCGACGACCTGCTGTCGACGATGTGCGTGGCCCGGGAATGCCCGCTGCTGGTGGCGCCGGCGATGAACCGCCAGATGTGGGGCAACCCGGCCACCCGGCGCAACGTCGAGCTGCTGCGCGCCGACGGCGTCACGTTCCTCGGCCCGACCAGCGGCGACCAGGCATGCGGCGAGACCGGCATGGGCCGGATGCTGGAGCCCGACGAGCTGGCGGAGCTGACGGTCGCCTTCTTCGCGCCCAAGCATCTGCGCGGCCAGCGAGTGCTGCTGACCGCCGGCCCGACGTTCGAGCCGATCGACCCGGTGCGCGGCATCACGAACCTGTCGTCGGGCAAGATGGGCTTTGCGATCGCCCGCGCCTGCCGCCATGCGGGCGCCGACGTCACGCTGGTGGCCGGGCCGACGACATTGCCGACGCCGGCGGGCGTCGAGCGGATCGACGTGCGCACCGCGCAGCAGATGCACGATGCGGTGATGGGCGCGCTCGATGCGCCGGGGCCGCGCCACACGATCTTCATCGCGGTGGCGGCGGTCGCCGACTGGCGGGTCGCGAACTACAGCGCCAGCAAGATCAAGAAGACCGGCGACGATTCGCTGCCCGAGCTGCGCTTCGCGCAGAACCCCGACATCCTGGCCAGCGTCGCGCGCCGCCCCGATGCGCCGTGGTGCGTCGGCTTCGCCGCCGAGAGCGACGACCTCGAGAAGAACGGTCAGGACAAGCGGCGCCGCAAGAACGTGCCGCTGCTGGTCGCCAACATCGGCCATGCGACGTTCGGCCGAGACGACAACGAGCTGCTGCTGATCGATGCCGACGGCATCAGGAAGCTGCCGCGCGCCGGCAAGGACGTGCTGGCGGCGGCGCTGGTCGAGGAGATCGCCGCGCGCATGTCGGGTGCCGGCCGCCCGGTGACCGCCGGACGGTGAGCGGGCGATGAGCGCCGACTTCGAACCCCCGGGCAGCGCGCCGCCGAGGAACGGCGATTTCGCCCGCTACCTCGACGACCTGGTGAACCGCGGCTATCCGGCCCCGGGCACCGTGCGCGATGCGGCGACGTTCGATGCCGGCCGGCTGCTGCGGCGGCTGGCGGGCCGGCAGCAACCCCCCGACGGCAGCCGGGAACCGGCAACGACGGGCTCCGGCATGGGCTCCGGCGGGCCGTACCGCGGTATCCCGCAGGGGGCGCAACCGGGCGGTGATGCGCAGTGGGGCACCGCCGCTGCCGCATCGAAGTACCGCGGCATCCCGTCCGATCGATCGGCACAGGCCGGCGGCCCGGCGGGCGCCCGGCCGGCCGGCCACGTTGAACCCGGTCAGCCGCGCGGACAGGCCGATCGATCCCCTGCCCCGCTGCCCGATCTGCCGGTGCTTGCCGCACGCCCGGCCCGCAGCCTGGCCAGGCTGGCAAGCAAGGTGCTGCTGGTCGTCTCGGTGATCTGGCTGGCGCTGGGACTGATCGCCGATGTCCAGTTCTTCGTCAACACGATACCCATCGCGATGGGGCTGCTGTTCCTGTCGCTGTACCTGCGGCCGGGCAAGCCCAAACCTCCTCCCCGTACATGAACATCGATCTGAAGATCCTGGACTCCCGGATGCGCGAGCATCTGCCCGCCTATGCGACCCCCGGCAGCGCCGGCCTGGATCTGCGTGCCTGCCTGGACGCGCCGCTGGTGATGGCGCCCGGCGACGCGAAGCTGATCCCGACCGGCATCGCGATCCATCTGTCCGACCCCGGCTACTGCGCGATGATCCTGCCGCGCTCGGGCCTGGGGCACAAGCACGGCATCGTGCTCGGCAACCTGGTGGGGCTCATCGATTCAGACTACCAGGGCCCGCTGATGGTGTCGTGCTGGCACCGCGGCCGCGAGCCGTTCACGATCGAGCCGATGGAACGGATCGCTCAGATGGTCATCGTGCCGGTCGTGCAGGCCCGCTTCAGCGTGGTCGACGAGTTCGCCGCCAGCGAACGCGGCGCGGGCGGCTTCGGCAGCACCGGCAAGCGCTGAGCGCGCCGATGGCCGGACCGGCCCCGGCATGGTCCTCGCACGATCGTCGGCGCCCGGGCGTCAGCCGCAGCGTCTGCGGCCGCAGGTTCCGCGCCAATCCGCGCGCCGAAGCGTCAGCGACGTGCAGCTACCCGCGCGCCGCCGCCACCATCTGCTCGAGCTTGATCACGTCGGCGACGAACAGCCGGATCCCCTCGGCCAGCTTCTCGGTCGCCATCGCGTCCTCGTTCATGTCGAAGCGGAAGTGCTTCTCGTCGAAGCGCACCCGGTCGATGTGCTGGTGACGGGCGGCTTCCGGATCGAGGCGGCGCGGCACGTCGGCATCGGACGCGGCGAGCTGGGCCAGCAGCTCGGGGCTGATCGTCAGCAGGTCGCAGCCGGCCAGCGCCAGCACCTGGCCGGTGTTGCGAAAGCTCGCG
>DAISWF010000456.1:0-3009 GCA_036826495.1 Burkholderiaceae bacterium | reverse complement strand
TCGTGCCGACGGTGCGGTTGACGTTGCGGATCGGGAGGATGAACGACACCTTCTCCTTCTTCTGCAGCGCGTTCTTCGCCAGCTCGATCAGCTTGTGGTCCAGCGCATGCTCCAGGCCATGATCCTGCTCGCCGATCTGGCGTCGCGGCACCTCGGCCGGCACCCGCGGCGAATGGAAGATGCGGCTGAAGTCCAGGCCCCGGGCCTTCCAGTGATCGATGCCCTTGCGCGTGTCCAGCAGCTCGCTGCGGCCGATCAGGTCCTCGAACTTCGTCACGCCGAGCCTGGCCATCAGCTCGCGCACCTCTTCGGCGATGAAGAAGAAGAAGTTGACCACGTGCTCCGGCTTGCCCTGGAACTTGCGGCGCAGCACCGGATCCTGCGTGGCCACCCCCACCGGACAGGTGTTCAGGTGGCACTTGCGCATCATGATGCAGCCTTCGGCGACCAGCGGCGCGGTGGCGAAGCCGAACTCGTCGGCGCCCAGCAGCGCGCCGATCACCACGTCGCGGCCGGTCTTCATCTGGCCGTCGGCCTGCACGACGATGCGGCCGCGCAGCCGGTTGAGCACCAGCGTCTGCTGCGTCTCGGCCAGGCCCAGCTCCCACGGCGTGCCGGCGTGCTTGATCGACGACAGCGGCGATGCGCCGGTGGCGCCGTCGTGGCCGGCGATCACCACGTGATCGGCCTTGGCCTTCGCGACCCCCGCCGCGACCGTGCCGACGCCGACCTCGGACACCAGCTTGACCGACACGCTGGCGCGCGAGTTCGCGTTCTTCAGATCATGGATGAGCTGGGCCAGGTCCTCGATCGAATAGATGTCGTGGTGCGGCGGCGGCGAGATCAGCCCCACGCCCGGCACCGAGTAGCGCAGCATGCCGATGTAGTCGGACACCTTGTGGCCCGGCAACTGGCCGCCCTCGCCGGGCTTGGCGCCCTGCGCCATCTTGATCTGCAACTGGTCGGCCGAGGACAGGTACTCGGCGGTGACGCCGAAGCGGCCCGAGGCGACCTGCTTGATCCGCGAACGCAGCGAGTCGCCCGCGCGCAGCGCGATGTCGGCCTCGATGCGGTCGTGGCCGATGACGGTGCCGATCGTGTCGCCGTCCTTGGCCACCGGCTTGCCGGCGCGCATCTCGGCGCGATAGCGCATCGCGTCCTCGCCGCCCTCGCCGGTGTTCGACTTGCCGCCGATCCGGTTCATCGCGACCGCCAGCGTGGTGTGCGCCTCGGTCGAGATCGAGCCCAGCGACATCGCGCCGGTCGCGAAGCGCTTGACGATCTCCTTGGCCGGCTCCACCTGCTCGATCGGCACCGGCGTGCAGTGGTCGAAGCGGAACTCGAACAGCCCGCGCAGGGTCAGATGGCGGCGGCTCTGGTCGTTGATCAGCGTCGCGTATTCCTTGTAGCTCGCGTAGCTGTTCTGGCGCACCGAATGCTGCAGTCGCGCGATCGAGTCCGGCGTCCACATGTGGTCCTCGCCGCGCGTGCGGAACGCGTACTCGCCGCCGGTGTCCAGCGCCGACATCAACGTCGGGTCGTCGCCGAACGCCAGCCGGTGCAGCCTGATCGCCTCCTCGGCGACCTCGAACACGCTGATGCCCTCGATGTTGCTGGGCGTGCCGGTGAAGTAGCGGTTCACCAGCGCCTTCGACAGCCCGATCGCCTCGAAGATCTGCGCGCCGCAGTACGACATGTAGGTCGAGATGCCCATCTTGGACATCACCTTGTTCAACCCCTTGCCGATCGCCTTCACGTAGTTCTTCACCGCGCCTTCGGCGCCGCCCTTCGGCGCGAGGTCGGCCGGCGCGTTGCGGTACTGCTCCATCAGCGTTTCCATCGCCAGGTACGGATGGATCGCCTCGGCGCCGTAGCCGGCCAGCAGCGCGAAGTGATGGACCTCGCGCGCCGCGCCGGTCTCCACCACCAGGCCGGTGCTGGTGCGAAGCTGCCGGTTCACCAGGTGCTGATGGATCGCGCTGGTGGCCAGGAGCGACGGGATCGCCACATGGCCCGGGTCCAGCTTGCGGTCGGACACGACCAGGATGTTGTAGCCCGAACGGACCGCATCCTCGGCCTCGGCCGCCAGCGACGCCAGCCGCGCCTCGATGCCTTCGTTGCCCCAGGCGACCGGATAGCAGATGTCGAGCTCGTACGACTTGAACTTGTTGTCGGTGTAGTGCTCGATGTGGCGGATCTTCGCCATGTCCTTGAAGTCGAGCACCGGCTGCGACACCTCCAGCCGGATCGGCGGATTGACCGTGTTCAGGTCCAGCAGGTTCGGCTTCGGACCGACGAACGAGACCAGCGACATCACGAGCTGTTCGCGGATCGGGTCGATCGGCGGATTCGTCACCTGCGCGAACAACTGCTTGAAGTAGTTGAACAGCGGCTTGTTCTTGTTCGACAGCACCGCCAGCGGCGAGTCGTTGCCCATCGAGCCGACCGCCTCCTCGGCGCCGATCGCCATCGGCGTCATCAGGAACTTGATGTCCTCCTGCGTGTAGCCGAACGCCTGCTGGCGGTCGAGCAGCGGCACCTTGACGGTGGCGGTCTCCTTCGCCTGCTCGGCCTGCCAGTCGGCCTTCGACACGTCGATCTGGTCGAGCTTGATGCGGATCGCCTCGATCCACTCGCGGTACGGCTTGCTGTTCGCGAGCTGCCGCTTCAGCTCCTCGTCATCGATGATGCGGCCCTGCTCCAGATCGATCAGGAACATCTTGCCGGGCTGCAGCCGCCACTTCTTGACGATCTTGCTCTCGGCGATCGGCAGCACGCCGGCTTCCGATGCCATGATCACCATGTCGTCGTCGGTCACGCAGTAACGCGCCGGCCGCAGGCCGTTGCGGTCCAGGGTCGCGCCGATCTGCCGGCCGTCGGTGAACGCGATCGCGGCCGGGCCGTCCCACGGCTCCATCATCGCCGCGTGGAACTCGTAGAACGCCCGGCGCTTGGGATCCATCAGCGTGTGCTGCTCCCACGCCTCCGGGATCATCATCATCATCGCGT
>DAISWF010000455.1:0-3011 GCA_036826495.1 Burkholderiaceae bacterium | reverse complement strand
GCTTGAGCATCTGCTCGGTGACGGTGAAGTCGGCGATCACGCCGTCCTTCATCGGACGGATCGCTTCGATGTTGCCC
The DNA here is from genome assembly GCA_036826495.1 of Burkholderiaceae bacterium. Lineage (GTDB taxonomy): Bacteria > Pseudomonadota > Gammaproteobacteria > Burkholderiales > Burkholderiaceae_E > DAISWF01. The sequence goes on along the minus strand of DAISWF010000455.1, from coordinate 2,934 downwards.
GGCACCTTGCCCAGCATCGACTTCGCTTCCGCGCCGACTGCCGCGATCGTCTTCTTGCCGTTGGGCCCGCCTTCCTGCCGGATGGCGACCACCGAAGGCTCGTCCAGCACGATGCCCTTGCCGCGTACGTAGATCAGCGTGTTGGCCGTTCCGAGGTCGATCGCCAGATCGTTCGAGAAGTACTTTCGGAAAAAACCCAGCATGCGGCGCCTGCTCAGCGGTGTCTGCGTTGTTCAGAAACGGCCTGAATCATACCGTATAATTCCTTCAAAATACGGGGATTTTCAAGTTTTTTGAGCCTGGCTTCCCGAGCCCTGTTCGTGCCTGTTCACCGTTCACGGCCACCGTCAAACCGAACCCGCGAACCCGGAATTCCAGCGCATCGGGTTAACCTGCGCAAATCTGCGGGAATCGACATGTCGCTCACTGCCCAAGACGTCCGCCGCATCGCCGATCTGGCGCGGCTCGAACTCGGCCCCGAAGAGGCCGCCCATACGCTCGAACAGTTGAACCAGGTGTTCGAGCTGATCGAAGCGCTGAAGGCCGTCGACACCGCCGGCGTGCAGCCGATGACGCATGCGCAGGATCTCACGCTGCGACTGCGCGACGATGTGGTTTCCGAGCAAAACCGGCGCGACGACTACCAGACGGTCGCTCCGGCCGTCGAACGGGGCCTGTACCTGGTGCCCAGGGTCATCGAATGATACGAGAAACGTTGTCGCTGGCCGACATCTCGGCCGGGCTGCGGGAGCGCCGTTTCTCGGCCGTGGAGCTGGCCGGCCATTTCCTCGAGCGCATCGCCGCCAGCCCGCTGAACGCGTTCATCGACGTGCAGCCGGAGCTGACCCTGGCGCAGGCGCGCGAGGCCGACCGCCGGCTGGCCGCCGGCGAGCGCGGGCCGCTGCTCGGCGTGCCGATCGCCCACAAGGACATCTTCGTGACCCGCGGCTGGCGCAGCACCGCCGGATCGCGGATGCTCGAGCACTACGTGAGCCCGTTCGACGCCACCGTCGTCGAACGGCTGGCGGCGGCCGGCGCGGTGAACCTCGGCAAGACCAACTGCGACGAGTTCGCGATGGGCTCGGCCACCGAGAACTCGTTCTTCGGTCCGACCCGCAACCCGTGGGATCCGGCGCTGATTCCCGGCGGTTCGTCGGGCGGCTCGGCGGCGGCGGTGGCGGCCGGGCTCGCGCCGGTGGCCACCGGCACCGACACCGGCGGCTCGGTGCGGCAGCCGGCGGCGATGTGCGGCATCACCGGCATCAAGCCCACTTACGGGCTGGTGTCGCGCTACGGCATGATCGCGTTCGCGTCCAGCCTCGATCAGGGCGGCGCGATGGGCCGCGATGCCGCCGACTGCGCAGCGCTGCTGGCGGCGATGATCGGTTTCGACCCGCGCGATTCGACGAGCCTCGATCGCGCGCCGGACGACCTGTCGGCGACCTTGGACCGGCCGCTCGCCGGCTTGCGGATCGGCGTGCCGGCGGAGTTCTTCGGCGACGGTCTGGCGGCCGACGTGCGCGCCGCGGTCGAGGCGGCGACCGCCGCGCTGGTCGCGCAGGGCGCGCAGCGGGTCGACATCTCGCTGCCGCGCACGCAGCTCGCGATCCCGTCGTACTACGTGATCGCGCCGGCCGAGGCCTCGAGCAACCTGTCGCGCTTCGACGGCGTGCGCTACGGCCATCGGGCGCAGCACTACGCCGACCTGAACGACATGTACCGCAAGAGCCGCGCCGAGGGGTTCGGCGCCGAAGTGCGCCGGCGCATCCTGGTCGGCACCTACGTGCTGTCGCACGGCTACTACGATGCCTACTACCTGCAGGCGCAGAAGCTGCGCCGGCTGATCGCCGACGACTTCCGCGCGGCGTTCGAACGGGTCGACGTGATCGCCGGGCCGGTGGCGCCGACCACCGCCTGGCCGATCGGCGAACGGATCGACGACCCGGTGCGCAACTACCTGGCCGACGTCTACACGCTGCCGGCGTCGCTGGCGGGATTGCCCGGCATGTCGGTGCCGGCCGGCTTCGATGCGCGCGGCCGGCCGATCGGTCTGCAGCTCATCGGCCACTACTTCGGCGAGGCGCGGCTGCTGAACGTCGCGCACCGCTTCCAGCAGGCCACCGACTGGCATCGCCGGCGGCCGGGCGCAGCGACGTGAAACCGGGGGGCAGCGACGTGAACCTGCGACATCCGCGACCTCTGCGGCATCTGCTGCTGTGGTCGCTCGGCCTGCTGCTGGCCTCGTGCGGCATGCTGCCGACGACGCCGATCGCCGACCGCGCGATCAACCTGAACGGGCACTGTGCGCAGACCGAGGAGGACGGCTATCGCGAGAACGCGACGCTGCGGGTGCAGGCCAATGCGGTGCAGGCGATGTCGTGGCAGGTGCAGGTGGGCCGGCGCGGAAGCTGCCGCTTCGAGCTCGGCGACTTCACGCAGACCAAGCTGCGCCCGCATGCCGAGCTGATCGCCCGCGACGGCAGCGGCTGCAAGCTGATGGTGTGGCAGGAGCCGCGCAAGATCTCGCTGGCCCATGCGGGCTGTGAAAGGCGCTGCACCGCCGGCATCTACGAGCAGACGTACCCGGTGATGTTCGATCCGGTCAGCGGCGGCTGTGCCCGGACCCAATGATGATGGCCAAGCGATGAACTGGGAAGTGGTGATCGGGCTCGAGACCCATGTACAGCTCGCGACACGCTCGAAGATCTTCTCGGGCGCGTCGACCGCATTCGGCGCGGCGCCCAACACGCAGGCCTCGCCGGTCGACCTGGCGCTGCCGGGCGTGCTGCCGGTGGCCAACCGGGTGGCGGTGGACTGCGCGATCCGGCTGGGGCTGGCGGTCGGCGCGACGATCGCGCCGCGTTCGGTGTTCGCGCGCAAGAACTACTTCTATCCCGATCTGCCCAAGGGCTACCAGATCAGCCAGTACGAGAT
>DAISWF010000454.1:0-3065 GCA_036826495.1 Burkholderiaceae bacterium | reverse complement strand
GCCGGCCGGCACGCCGCGCGAATTGCCGCGCGACCGCGCGCGGGTCCAGGTCGGGGGGTTTTAGCATCGCGGGCCGAGGTCGGGGTGGGGTCAGTATACGAAGTGGGCCGGCGACCTGCCGGCTGCGGGGCCGGCTGCGGGTTGGCTGCGGGTTGGCTGCGGGTGACTACGGGTTGGCTGCCGGTCGGCTGCATGGATCCGCTGCAGGGGTCGACTGAGCGGGGTGGGCGCGGGTCGGCTTGGCAGGACGCATCGACGGGATCGGCCGAGCGATCGATGGGCGCACGGCGCGCGGCGCGGTAGGGTCGCAAGAAGCCTCGATCGGTGACCGACCCCGATGCACGACCGACCTCCGATGCACGAAGCACCGCCGCACCGCTTACCGCCAGCCGGCTCGACCACCGTCCGGCGCTTGCTGCCCTCCGGCGCGACCCGGCGATGGCTGGCGGCGGCCATCGATCCGTGGCTGCCGCGGTCATGCCTGCTGTGCGAGGCCGCGCTGCTGCGCGACGAATGCGGAATGTGCGGCGGCTGTCGCGGCGCGCTCGCCGGCGCGGGCGGCACGCGGTGCCGGTGCTGCGGACAGGCGGGTCCGCCGGACGACGCGGCAGTCGGCACCGGTGACTTCCTGTGCGGCGACTGCGCCGCGACGACGCCGGCATTCGACCGCACCCACGTGCTCGCCGACTATCGCGCACCGCTCGACCGGGCCATAGTCACGATGAAATTCCGTCATAAGCGGGCGATCGGATCGGCACTCGGCGATACGCTTGCCGAGCATCTTCTGAAGCAGGCCGGCGAACCGGCACCCGAGCTCGTCGTGGCGGTGCCGCTGTCGCTCGAACGGCTGCTCGAACGCGGCTTCAACCCGGCGCAGGTGATCGCCGCACGGGTCGCGAGAAGGCTCGGCCTGCCGGCGCCGCGGCCGCTGCTGCGGCGCCTGTGGCATACCGGCTCGCAATCGGGGCTCGGGCTGCGCGAGCGGCGCGACAACGTCGAGGGCGTGTTCGATTGCGATGAAGCCGCCGGCCGCGCGATCAGCGGCCGCGCGGTGCTGCTGGTCGACGACGTGATGACCACCGGCGCCACGTTGCAGGCGGCCGCCGACGCGCTGAAGTGCGCCGGTGCGCGGGCCGTCGTCAATGCGGTGATTGCCCGAACGCCTCGTAATCGGATCGTAAGCGGATAGATCCCCGTTCGATCCGATAATCATGCGATGTGGCGATAAGCGAATCTGACAAAAGCATTGATGCGAACTCCGTACGAAGGCGATCCTCGCGCAGGCTCCGCGCGGTCAGCCACAGGGGGCGCCACGGGGAGAGCCCCATGGGGAGCCACGCGGACGGCCGCGCGGACAGGTGTACGCTGACGGCCATGTTCAACGTCGTATTGGTCCATCCGGAGATTCCGCCCAACACCGGCAACGTGATCCGGCTGTGCGCGAACGCCGGCGCGCGGCTGCATCTGATCGAGCCGCTGGGCTTTCCGATCGACTCGGCGAAGATGCGCCGTGCCGGCCTCGACTATCACGAGTTCACGACATTGAAGGTCCATCCGGACTGGCAGAGCTTCATCGACCGCGAACGGCCGCAGCGGCTGTTCGCGCTCAGCACGCGTGGACGCCTGCGGCCCGATCAGGTCGCGTTCGCCGCCGGCGACTGGCTGGTGTTCGGCAGCGAGACCGCCGGCCTGCCGGACGCGCTGCGCACGCGGTTCGACGACCGTCACCTGCTGCGGCTGCCGATGCGGCCCGGCAACCGCAGCCTGAATCTGTCGAACGCGGTGGCGATCGTCGTCTACGAGGCGTGGCGGCAACTGGGCTTCGAAGGGGCCTGACCGTCGCGCGGCCCGACCGGCGCCGAGCGGCGCGGTGACGGCGGCACAGAGGCCCTCACCGCATGAACGAACCGGCCGCCGCGCCGGGCGGTACCCGGCGGCTCGGTCGGCGGCTCGGCCGGTCGCTCAGACAGCGGCTCAGACAGCGGCCAGCAGCCCGGTCAACGCGCCGTCGACGTCGGGCGCCACCACCAGTCGATCGAGATCACGCGGGTCGACCAGCCCGTGGGCGGCGAAACCGCGCAGCGTGAGCAGCAGCGGCTCGTAAAAGCCACCAGCGCTGACCAGCGCGGTCGGCTTCGCGTGGTAGCCGATCTGCCGCAACGTCAGCACCTCGAACAGCTCGTCGAGCGTGCCCAGGCCGCCGGGCAGCACCAGGAACGCGTCCGACAGCGCCAGCATCCGGTCCTTGCGGACCGCCATGTCGGGCACCACCTCCAGCCGGGCCAGACCGCGATGGCCGGCCTCGCGATCGATCAGCCGCTGCGGGATCACGCCGATCACCTCGCCGCCGGCCGCCAGTGCCGCATCGGCGGCCTCGCCCATCAGCCCGACCCCGCCGCCGCCGAATACCATCGTCAGCCCGCGCGCCGCCAGCGCGCGGCCGGCCGCGCGCGCGACCTGCGCGAACATCGGATCGGCGCCCTTGCGCGCGCCGCAGAAGATGCAGACGGCGCGGATCGCCGCAGGCGGCGCCGGATCGGCGATCGGTCGGGGGGCGGGATCGTTCAACATGGGTTCATGCGGATCTGCGACAGAGGACGCGTTGCGCAACGGATCGTCCCGCGAGGAATCGTCGCGGGGGTGCCGGGCCAGGATTCCCCGCGGGTAGTTGCGGGAGAGATCATTGCGCTAGAGATCATTGCGCTAGATACCGTTGCGCGAAAGACCGTTGCGCGAAAGACCGTTGCGCGGGAGACCGGGGCACGGGAAACCGGAGCACAGTTCTCAATGCTCGCGCTTGGGCTCGCGCGCCAGCAGGCCGCGCACCGCCTCGGCCGGCGACCACTGGCCGGTCAGCACGGCGGCCACCGCGTCGACGATCGGCAGGTCGACGCCGTGGCGCCGGCCGAGCGCCTGGGCGGCCGGCACGCAGGCCACGCCCTCGGCCACATGGCCGAGCGACGCCAGCACCTGGTCCAGCGACCGGCCGGCGGCCAGCTCCAGGCCGACCCGCCGGTTGCGCGACAGGTCGCCGGTGCAGGTGAGCACCAGGTCGCCGAGGCCCG
>DAISWF010000453.1:0-3082 GCA_036826495.1 Burkholderiaceae bacterium | reverse complement strand
TTCAGGTTGTCGTCGGCCGTGCTGGCGTTCGACAGGTTGATCGTCAGGCCGTCGTAGAACGTCGCGCCGGTGAAGGTCTCCGACAGCAGCACTGCCGCTGAAGCTGACGAACTGACAGACAGGCCGAGCGTCAGCGCGATCAGGCTGGCGTGTTGGCGCAAGGTGCGGGCCAGGGACATCGGGGGAACTCCTTCCGCTCGTTGCAATCGAGTCTTCGATGTCAAGCAATAAGCGGGCCGATTCGTGAAATCAATCACTTGGCTGGCCGACCCGCCGGACGGTGTAAATCCTGCCGACAAGGCCGCCAAAGTTGCGGCAGGCCGTGCAGGCGCGGCATTCGGGCAGGTCCGCCCTTGGACCTGGCCGACTAATGGGAAATAAACCGCGTAATTGTTCAACCCATGCACATGGAGTATTCTCGCCAACGTCACTGATGCCGCTGCGACTGTCATGCCCGCGTCTGCGAACCAGGATGCCCCCGCGCCCGTCGACGACCCCGACACGACCCGGCGCAGCCTGGCCGACGTGCTGGCCTGGATCGAGACGGAGCCCGCGATCGCCGAGCGCGACCGGCGAGCCTTCCGGGGCGCCGTCCGCACGGTCTGCTCGATCCTCGGCGCGCCGCCGGCGTCTGTCCCGGCCGACGCGGCCGACGTCGAGCGCCGGCTCGCCGCCGTGCCGAAGCCGGCACGGGGCCGGTCCGACAAGACGGTGGCCAATGCCCGCTGGCGGCTCAAGCGCGCGATCGCGCTTGGCGTCGACGCCGTCGCGGCGCCGACCCGGGGCGCCGCCCTGACGCCACGCTGGGCCGCGCTGCGGGAGCGGCTCGACATCCCCCGATTGCGCAACGGGCTGTCGCGACTGATCCGCGAAGCATCGGCAAGCGGGGTCGAGCCGGAAGGGGTCACCGTGGCGTTCGTGGAAGCGATCGCTGCGCGCGTTGCGGCGACGCGGGGCGAGGCCAGGGGGCGGGCCTTTCGCAGGCAGGCGATCGCCTGCTGGAACGAGGCCGTCGGATCCGTCGCGGGCTGGCCGTCGACGACGCTCGCGGCGCCAGCGCCGACCGGGCGCCCGGGGCGGTTGCCGGTCGAGGCGTTTCCGATCTCGTTCGGGCGCGATCTCGACAGCTACCTCGCGTGGGCGGCCCATTCCGGGCGCCTGGCTCGCAATGGGTCGCCGCGCAGCCTGTCGCCCGCCACCGTCCGACTCCGCGGCGAGCACCTCCGGCTCGCGGCTTCGGCGCTGGCCCGTCGCCTCGGCTACGCGCGCCGGGTAATCAATCTCGCGACGCTGGTCGAGCCGGTCAATTTCAAGCTCGTCCTCGCAGAGTACCTCGAGGCAGGGCTGGAATGCCGCCCGAGCGCGTTCGTGCAGGGTCTCGCGGGAACGCTGTTCGGGGTCGCACGCCAGTGGGTGAAGGCGCCCGCGTCGCAACTCGACCAGTTGGGTCAGTTCAAGCGACGGCTGGGCAGCCGTCCGGCGGGGTTCGCGGATCGGAACCGCCGGGCCATCGAGCCGTTTGCCGATCCGAAGGTGCTCGCCGCGCTGCTGGCGCTGCCGCAGAGGTTGTTCGCGCAGGCCTCGGGTGGCCGGTCGCTGGACGGGCGAGCCGTGCGACAGGCACAGGTCGGCGTGGCGATTGCGCTACTGCTCTCCGTGCCACTGCGGCTTCGGGAGTTGGCCGGACTCGAGCTCGGGCGCGGGCTGCTACGTCCGTCGGGACGACAGGGGTCCATGTCCGTCGTGCCGGGCAGGGGTGCCGGCGGCGCGTCGCACGCGACCGCATGTCCGATCGTTGGACCCACCAAGGCACTCATCGACGATTACCTCGACGGGTGCCATGCCCGGCTGCCGCCGAATGCCCGTCACCGGTTGTTCGTGCGTCCCGACGGCGAGCCGGTGCCGGACGCGGCGCTGCGGTACGGCATCGCGACGCAGACGCGGCGGGCGATCGGTGTCGCGCTGACGCCGGGCCAGTTCAGGCATCTCGCGGCCATGCTGGTGCTGCGCGAGCGGCCCGGTGAGCTCGGGCTGGTCAGCAGCCTGCTCGGGCACAGCGATCCTCGCACCACGGCGAACCTGTACGCCGGCATTGGCGTGCGCGGCGCCGCGGCGGCGTACGCCACGCTGCTCGATCGGGCTCGCCCGGCGGACGAGGCGCAGCGCGTTCCGGGGCCGGGGAATGGGGTGCCGGGCTCACGGTGATTGGCGTGTCGACGTGCAGCGCGCCGGCAGCCGTCACCTGACGGCCTCCGCTGCGCGATAGCCTTGCCTGTGCAGGAAGTCGGCGACCAGCGGTTGCCAGAGCGTCGGGAACTCTACGAAGACCCGGTGCCCGTCTTCGCCGGCCGGCGGAAGCTGTACGAACTCTCCGTTGCCGCCCGCCTTTCGGAAGGCGTCGAACCACGTCTTCGGATGTTCGGACCCGAAGAATCGGTCGTTCTCCGCGTAGATCCACAGTGTCGGCATGCGCGCGCGACGACCATATTCGGCGAACAGGCGCTCCATCATGTGCGCGGAGCACGGCCGTCCGGGGCGCAATTTCGGGTTGCCCCCGGCGCCGCCCGCAAAGTTGATCGCCGCGTCGACGCCGGGCGGGGCGAGCGCGGCCACCGCCACCGCGGTTGCGCCGCCGAACGACACCCCGATCACGATCGCACGGTCGCTGCGCACGTCGCTGCGTTCGCGCATTGCCTTCAGAACCGCGAGCGTCTGCTCTGCGGCGGCCGTCAGCCCGGGGCCGAAATTGCGCGCCTCGCAGGGCCCGGGCGTGTCTTCCGCGTCGTCGCCACCGGTCACGCCGTATCCGATGCGCGTCGGCACCGCGACGACGAATCCCATCTGCACCAGCCACCTTGCAGCCACCGGAAAGCGGGCGCGGCCCATCGTCACGCGTTCCTGCGCTTCGGCAGAGCGCCCGTGATCGACGACCGCGACGGGGCGCGGTGCGCCGGCGGCATCGTCGCGGAACACCGTGACGTGGACGTCGTGGGTGATCTTCTTGCCGAACGCATCGGTGACCCGCACCGGCAGGGCGAACTGCCCCTCCACCATTCGCGACCAGGCTGGGGACAGCCCTGCC
>DAISWF010000452.1:0-3101 GCA_036826495.1 Burkholderiaceae bacterium | reverse complement strand
CGCATCGTCTCGGCCGCTTCGCTCAGCGCGTCATAGATGCCGACCCGGCCGTCGTCGCTGCGGATGCAGTCGTCCACCGGCTGCACGAAGCAGTTGATCAGCGTCGCCTTCAGCTCGGTGCCGGCCGCCGAATTGATCCGGCCGCCGGGAATGAAGCCATCGACCTGTGCCTGGTAGAAGCTCCGTTCGAGCTCCGCGCGCCGTTCGGGCGCCTCGACGTCGGCCAGCGCACGCGCGACCCGCCGGCGCACGTCCTCGATGCCGCGGTCGCCCTCGCGAGCATATTTCTCCATCAGCACGTCGTGGCTGATCGGCTGCGGCGGCGGCAGGCCGGCATCGGCCAGGCGGGGCGGCGGGGGGGCGGCGGGGGTCCACCCGGGTTTTTCCCCCAGCCGGCAATGGCCACGGCGGCGTTATAATGCGGGTCTGCGATGCCGATTCCGATCCCGATTCTGATTCCGACCAGGGGCGCCGGTTTGCCCGCCCCGCTCACTGCCACGACGACATGACCTCCTCATACTCCTCCTCCCGCCGCCGACTGATCCACGCCACCGGCGCGCTGCTGGCCGGCGGCCTGGCGCCGGCCACCACCGCATTCGCCCAATCGGACTGGCCCGCCAAGCCGGTGCGCATCGTCGTGCCGTTCGCGCCGGGCGGCACCACCGACATCGCCGCGCGCACGATCGCCGAGCAGTTGAGCACGGTGTTCAAGCAGAGCTTCGTCGCCGAGAATAAGGCCGGCGCCGGCGGCAACATCGCCGCGGCCGAGGTCGCCAAGGCGGCGCCGGACGGCTACACCTTCCTGATGGGCACGCCGGGCACGCAGGCGATCAACCAGTTCCTGTACGCCAAGATGCCGTACAACACGGCGACCGACCTGATCCCGGTGTCGTTCGTGATCCGCGTGCCGAACGTGCTGATGGTCCATCCGTCGGTGCCGGCCAAGAGCATCCAGGAGCTGATCGCGCTGGCCAAGGCCAAGCCGGGCGCGCTGACCTACGGGTCGCCCGGCAACGGCAGCACCGGTCAGCTTTCGACCGAGCTGTTCAAGACCCGCGCGAAGGTCTTCGCGACCCACATTCCGTATCGCGGCTCGAGCCCGATGCTGGCCGATCTGATGGCCGGGCAGATCCAGATGTCGATCGACAACCTGCCCTCGGCGCTCTCGTTCATCAAGAGCGGCAGGATCGTCGCGCTCGGCGTCACGTCGGAAAAGCCCAGCCCGCAGTTGCCGAACGTGCCGCCGATCGCCAGCGTGCTGCCCGGCTATTCGGCCGAGTCGTGGTTCGTGCTGGTGGCGCCGGCCGGCACGCCGGCCGCCATCGTCAATCGACTGTCGGCCGAGGTCGATCGCATCCTGAAGAAGCCCGAGGTCGTCGAGCGCTTCCGCGGTCTCGGCGCCGAGCCGGTCGGCGGCACGCCGGAGGATCTCGGCCGCTTCATCGCCGCCGAGACGAAGAAGTGGCAGGAAGTGGTCAAGGTGTCCGGCGCGAAGATCGATTGACTCGATTGACGACAAGGCAGATGGCGATGCATCAGGTCGTTCGCTTCAATGTGTGGATCGACCCGGCGTTCGGCGAGCGCCTGGCGCAGGAGCCGAGCATCGCGCTGACGGCGCTGCCGGTCGGCACGCCCGATGCCGCGGCATGGCAGGCGCTGGCCGACGCGCGCGTGTTCCACCTGACGCCGACGAAGGACGAACTGCCGCGCGAGCTGTTCGTCGATGCGGCGTTCCTGGCGCGCTGTCCGCGCCTGCTGTGCGTGTCGTCGGGCGGCGCCGGTTACGACACGATCGACGTGCCCGCCTGCACCGCGGCGGGCGTGGTGGTCGTCAATCAGAGCGGCGGCAACGCGGTGTCGGTCGCCGAGATGACGCTCGGGCTGGTGCTCGACGTGTCGCGGCGCATCACCGAGAGCGATCGCCGGCTGCGCAGCGAGCGCGGCTTCAGCCGCGAGGCGCTGACCGGCCGCGAGATCAGCGGCCGCACGATCGGGCTGGTCGGCATCGGCGAGGTCGGCCGCCGCGTGGCGGCGCTGGCCCGCGCGTTCGGCATGCCGGTGCTGGCCACCGATCCGTACGTCGACCCGGCCGAGATCGCCCGCCGCGGCGCGCAGCCGGTCGGCCTCGACGAATTGCTGGAACGTTCGGATTTCGTGTCGCTGCACTGTCCGCGCGATGCGTCGACGTTGAACATGATCGACGAGGCGGCGTTCGCGCGGATGAAGCCGGGAGCGGTCTTCATCAGCACCGCGCGCGGCGGCATCCACGACGAGGACGCGCTGGCGCGCGCGCTCGCCGGCGGCCATCTGGCCGGCGCCGGCCTGGACGTCTGGCAGCAGGAACCGCCGCCGCTCGACTCGTCGCTGCTGAAGCTGCCGAACGTCGTCGCGACCTTCCATACCGCCGGCGTCACCGGCGAGGCGCGCCGCACGATCGCGGCGATGTCGGCCGAGCAGATCGTCACGGTGCTGGCCGGGCGGCGCCCGCCGCGGCTCATCAATCCCGAGGTCTGGCCGATGTATCGGCGACGGTTCACGGAGCTGACCGGGAGGCCTTGCGCGGGCTGACCCGGCAGTTGCGCAAGACAATCGCTCGATGCCTGCACGATGGCATCGGCGGACCAGCTCCCCCGAAACGGTTCGAGGTCGGTCTTTCATGTTGAGGTACGGGCTGACACGCCCTCATGCCCTTACCTCTCTTTTCGCCGAATGCGCGCCACTGAAGAGGTATGGAGCAGGGCGGTCAGAGCGTTCCCGCTGAATCGCCGTTGTCTTTGTGTTTGAGCCGCAACCGCCGGTGCACCAGACAGCCGATGGCGATGTCGTAGTCCATCGGCTCGCCACACCAGCGCGTGACCGCGGTCTCCGGACCGATGCTCGGCCCCTGGTCTTCGTGGTGCCGGACGATCGAGCCGAGGTCTCCCCTCATGGGGACCGAGGCCTGCACCGGCCGCCCCGCCGGGTCGATGAACCGCAGCGCTCCGTCATCGAGCACCCGGATCGCAAACCCGCCCTCGTGCAGCGCCCGATGATGGAACCGGCACACCATCACCAGGTTGTCCAGCTTCGTGTGCCCGCCCTCGGCCCAGTGCCGGATGTGA
>DAISWF010000451.1:0-3105 GCA_036826495.1 Burkholderiaceae bacterium | reverse complement strand
TGCTCTTTCCGGCCGCCGGTGTACTGCGCGCCGCACCGCCTGCCGAGCTGCTCCGGGTCGCGGGGGCGGCCGCGCCGCCCGTTTTCGTCGCGGTCGCGGCGCGGGCAGCCGGCGGCGCCCGCCGGGTCGTGCGCTCGATCACCGCGGTATCGCCGTCGTCGCCATCGTCGGGGGAGCGCGCCGTCGCCGCAGCCTTGCCCGCCGCAGCCTTGCCATTGCCGGCCTTCGCGTCGCCCTTGGTCTCCGCGCCTTTCGCCTCGCCCTTCGCCGGCCGCGGCTCGAACTCGAAACCGACCTTGCCGTCCTTGCCGCGCACCAGGTACGCCTTGAACTTGCGCCGGGTGCGGCTGGACACGAAGTCGGTCAGCAGCGAGGTGCGCCCTTCGGTCAGCAACCGGGTCATCTCCGCCGGGCTGATCTCCTGCTGCAGGATGATCTTGCCGGAGCGGAAATCGCAGCTTCGCTGCGGCCCGACCGACTTCTCGCAGACGTAGGACATGCCGTGCTCGAACACCCGGGCGCCGCATTTCGGGCAGGCGCCCAGCGGCTGCTGACCGGAGAAATCGACCGGCTCGCCGCCGTCCTCGCCGTCCTGGCTCTGCCCGAAGTCGAACTCCAGCTTGTATTCCGGCGTGATCTTCAGGATCGCCGCGAACGGCCGCCCCAGCCGGCTGCGGAAACCCTGCAGCGGGCCGACCGTGCGTTCGCGCAGCAGGGTCTCGACCTCGTCGATCTCCAGCGCCCGGCTGCCCGGCGTCTTGCTGATCGAGAAATCGCAGCGGGTGCAGGCGAAGCGGCGGTAGTTCTCCTTGACCACGCCGCCGCACTTCGGGCACGGCGTGGCCAACGTCGCATAGTCGCCCGGCACCGTGTCGGCCTGGTAGTTCTTGGCCCGCTCGACCACCTGGCGCGCCATCTCGGCGATCTCGCGCATGAACTCCTGGCGCGCGAGCTTGCCGCGCTCCATCTGCGCGAGCTTGTACTCCCACTCGCCGGTCAGCTCCGGCGCGGTCAGCTCGGTGACGCCTAGCCCGCGCAGCAGGGTCAGCAACTGGAAGGCCTTGGTGGTCGGCACCAGCTCCTTGCCGTCGCGGATCAGGTAGACCTCGGCGATCAGCCCCTCGATGATCGCCGCCCGGGTGGCCGGCGTGCCCAGCCCCTTGGCGGCCATCGCCTCGCGCAGCTCGTCGTCCTCGACCAGCTTGCCGGCGCCTTCCATCGCCGACAGCAGCGTCGCCTCGGTGTAGCGCGGCGGCGGCCGGGTGGTCAGCGCGACGACCTCGACCGATTCGGTCGCGACCGTCTCGGGCGCCTTGATCGGCGGCAGGTTGCCCGCCTCGTCGGCGGCGGTGCGGCCGTAGACGGCGAGCCAGCCGGGATTGGTCAGCACCCGCCCTTCGGTCTTGAACGAATGCTGCCGGACCTTGGTGATCCGGGTGGTGACCAGGAACTCGGCCGGCGGGAAGAAGATCGCCAGGAACCGGCGAGTCACCAGGTCATAGATCTTCTGCTCGGCCTCCGACAGCGCCTTGGGCGCCTGCAAGGTCGGAATGATGGCGAAGTGGTCGCTCACCTTAGAGTTGTCGAACACCCGCTTGTTCGGCTTGACCCAGGCGTTCTTCGTGATCTGACGCGCGACCGTCGCGTACGAATCCTGGCTTTCGAGCAGCTTGACCGTCTGCCGGACCGTGTTGATGTAGTCCTCCGGCAGCGCCCGCGAATCGGTCCGCGGATAGGTCAGCACCTTGTGCCGTTCGTACAGCGCCTGGGCGATCGACAGCGTCGTCTTGGCCGAGAAGCCGAAGCGGCCGTTGGCCTCGCGCTGCAGGCTGGTCAGATCGAACAGCAGCGGCGACGACTGGGTCGTCGGCTTGGCTTCCTCGGTCGCGATACCCGGCTGGCCGGTGCAGTCGGCCACCACCGCCTCGGCATCGACCCGGTTCCACAGCCGCTCGGCGCGTGCCTCCGGGTCGAGCTCGGAACGCTTGAACTGCGGATCGAACCACTTGCCCTCGTAGCTGCCGGCGGCCGCGCCGAACTGCGCCTTGACCTCGAAATAGTCGCGCGGCACGAAGCGTTTGATCTTCTCCTCGCGCTCGACGACGATCGTCAGCGTCGGCGTCTGCACCCGGCCGACGGTTGTCAGATAGAAGCCGCCGTCACGCGAGTTGAACGCGGTCATCGCACGGGTGCCGTTGATGCCGACCAGCCAGTCGGCCTCCGAGCGGCAGCGCGCGGCGTCGGCCAGCGGCAGCATCTGCTGGTCGTCGCGCAGCGAGCCGAACGCCTCGCGGATCGCGGCCGGCGTCATCGATTGCAGCCACAACCGTTTGATCGGCTTCTTGACGCCGGCGTGCTGGACGATCAGCCGGAAGATCAGCTCGCCCTCGCGGCCCGCGTCACAGGCGTTGATCAGGCCGGTGACGTCCTTGCGCTTGATCAGCCGGGTCAGCAGCTTCAAACGGTCTTCGGCCCGGGTGATCGGATGAAGGTCGAAATGGGTTGGGATCACCGGAAGGTGAGCGAATGACCACTTACCGCGTTTGACCTCGAATTGCTCGGGGGCGGCGATCTCCAGCAAGTGGCCGACGGCCGACGAGAGCACATAGTCGTCGCTCTCGAAGTAATCGCCCTCGCGCTTGAAGCCGCCCAGCGCCCGCGCGATGTCGGCGGCGACCGAAGGCTTCTCGGCAATGATCAGGGCTTTGGACATCTGATTCCCGGGCTGGTGCCGTGCAGGGCGCGCGGCGACGGCGAACCTGACAACGGCCCGCCAAGGGGCGCCAATGTTAAGTGGCCGCGGTGCCAACATGCAAGCAGCCTGTGGCGCAACGGGGATATCACCGGGGGCCCGCCGGGGGTGAAACCGGCCCGCACCCGGCAGGCCCGCGGGCGGCCGGATTGCGCTGGAAGCGGCCGTCCGGCAGCCGGCCGACCAGCCCGGCCAGCTCCAGCCGCAGCAGCCCGGCGGTCAGGTCGGCCGGTGCCAGCCGGCTGCGTGCGGCCAGCTCGTCCGGTGCTGCCGGATCCCAGCCGAGGTGGTCGAGCAACGCCTGCGCGGCCGGATTCGCGGCGGGCAGGGCGGCCGCGGGCTGTTCGGAATCA
>DAISWF010000450.1:1607-3135 GCA_036826495.1 Burkholderiaceae bacterium | reverse complement strand
GGCCGCCCAGCCCGACCTCGAGGATCGCGACGTCGAGCCGCGCGGCGGCGAAGAGGTCCAGCGCCGCCAACGTCGTGAACTCGAAGTAGGTCAGCGGCGTGTCGCCGCGGGCGGCCTCGACCTTCTCGAAGGCCGCGACCAGTGCCGGGTCGTCGACCGGCCGGCCGTCGAGCCGGACGCGTTCGTTGAACACCAGCAGATGCGGCGACGTGTATAGCCCCACCCGGTAGCCCGCAGCCAGCAGGATCGCCTCCAGCATCGCGCAGGTGGAACCCTTGCCGTTGGTGCCGGCCACGACGATCGTCGCGCAGTCGATCGCCAGCCCCATCCGGCCGGCCACCGCCCGCACGCGCTCGAGCCCGAGCTCGATCGTCTTCGGATGCAGCCCCTCGATCCGCGCGAGCCAGGCCGCCAGCGCCGGCGATTCAGGCAACGGCGTCGCTCGGCTGCTTCATCAGCAGCGCCAGCAGCCGGGCGATCTCTTCACGAAGCTGCCGGCGGTCGACGATCATGTCGATCGCGCCCTTCTCGAGCAGGAACTCGGAGCGCTGGAATCCCTCGGGCAGCTTCTCGCGCACCGTCTGCTCGATGACGCGTGGGCCGGCGAAGCCGATCAGCGCACGGGGTTCGGCGATCACCACGTCGCCGATGAAACAGAAGCTGGCCGACACGCCGCCCATCGTCGGATCGGTCAGCACCGAGATGTACGGCAGTTGCTTGTCGGCGAGCTTGGACAGCATCGCGGTGGTCTTGGCCATCTGCAGCAGCGAGAACACGCCCTCCTGCATCCGCGCGCCGCCCGATGCGGCCACCGACACGAACGGCACCTTCTGTTCGATCGCCGTCTGCACGCCGCGGGCGAACCGTTCGCCGACCACCGATCCCATCGAGCCGCCCATGAACTCGAACTCGAAGCAGGCGAGCACCACCGGCAACGTGCGGATCGCGCCGCCCATCACGATCAGCGCATCGGTCTCCTCGGTGCTCTCGATCGCCTCCTGCAGGCGGTCGGGATACTTGCGGCTGTCCTTGAACTTCAGCGCGTCGACGGCCAGCACCTCCTGGCCGATCTCGTAGCGGCCTTCGGGGTCCAGCAGCGAATCGATGCGCTTGCGGGCGCTCATCCGCAGGTGATGGTTGCACTTGGGGCAGACGCTCAGGTTCGCATCGAGATCGGCGCCGTACAGCACCGCATCGCACTCCGGGCACTTGACCCACAGCCCTTCGGGCACCCGCTTCGGTGAGACGTTGGCGCGCTTGATCCGCGGCGGCAGCAGTTTGTCGAGCCAGCTCATCCTGTCGTCCTGTTCTAGGGATTCCGGGGTTGATCGAGCGCCGCGCGCACGCCGGCGACGAACTCGGCGGCCCGCGCCGGGGCCCCTTCGGGCGGACCGTCCTGCAGCACCTGGATCATCTTCGTGCCGATGATCGCGGCATCGGCGGTTGAGGGGGACGCCCGCGCCGGGGCGCCGGCGCGGGTGCCCCAGCCCACCCCCACCCGGAACCGGGACGCCGCCCTGAGGCTGGG
>DAISWF010000450.1:0-1597 GCA_036826495.1 Burkholderiaceae bacterium | reverse complement strand
CGCGGCTGGCGAAGCCGACGCCGACCGGAAGCCGGGTCATCGCCTTGATGTGGGCGACCCGATCCAGCACCTCGGCCTCGTTCATCGTGCCGCCGGTGATGCCCTTCAGCGACACGTAGTAGATGTAGCCGGACGACAGCGCGATCACCTGACGGATGCGCTCGTCGGTCGAGGTGGGCGCGAGCAGGAAGATCGGATCGATGCCGGCGCGGCGGGCGGCCTGCGCGAACGGTGCGGCTTCCTCCGGCGGATAGTCGACGACGATGACGCCGTCGACGCCGCTCGAGCGCGCCGAGTCGAGGAAGCGCTCGGTGCCCATCCGCTCGATCGGATTGGCATAGCCCATCAGCACGACCGGCGTCGTGTCGTCGCGTTCGCGAAACTCGCGCACCCAGCCCAGCACGTCGGCCAGCGACACGCCGCGGGCCAGCGCCTGCTCGTTGGCCCGCTGGATCGCCGGGCCGTCGGCCATCGGGTCGGAGAACGGCACGCCCAGCTCGATCGCGTCGGCGCCGGCCGCCACCATCGCATGCATGATCGGCACCGTCAGCTCCCGCTCGGGGTGGCCGGAGGTGATGTACGGGATCAGCGCCTTGCGGCCGGCGGCTGCCAGCCTGGCGAACGATGCTTCGATGCGCGACATCAGAACTCCAGCCCGCTGCGCTGGGCGACGGTATGCATGTCCTTGTCGCCGCGACCGGACAGGTTCACCAGGATGATGCGGTCCTTCGGCAGGGTCGGCGCCAGCGCCACCGCATGAGCGATCGCATGCGACGATTCGAGCGCCGGGATGATGCCTTCGATCCGGCAGCAGTCGTGGAACGCCCGCAGCGCCGCCTCGTCGTCGACGGGCACATAGGTGGCGCGCTTGGCATCCTTCAGCCACGCATGCTCGGGGCCGACCCCCGGATAATCCAGGCCGGCCGACACCGAATGGGTATCGATGATCTGGCCGTCGGCATCCTGCAGCAGATAGGTGCGGTTGCCGTGCAGCACGCCCGGCGTGCCGGCCAGCAGCGACGCCGCATGCCGGCCGCTGTCGATGCCCTCGCCGGCCGCCTCGACGCCGATGAGCTGCACCGCCTCGTCGTCGATGTACGGATGGAAGATGCCGATCGCGTTGGACCCGCCGCCGACGCAGGCCACCACGTAATCGGGCTGGCGGCCGCACATCGCCGGCATCTGCTCGCGGCACTCGCGGCCGATCACCGACTGGAAGTCGCGCACCATCATCGGATACGGATGCGGACCGGCGACGGTGCCGATGATGTAGAAGGTGTTCTCGACGTTGGTGACCCAGTCGCGCATCGCCTCGTTCAGCGCATCCTTCAACGTGCGCGAGCCCGACGTGACCGGCACCACCTCGGCGCCCAGCAGCTTCATCCGGTAGACGTTCTGCGCCTGGCGCGCGACGTCTTCCGAACCCATGTAGACCACGCACCGCATGCCGTAGCGCGCCGCGACGGTGGCGGTGGCCACGCCATGCTGGCCGGCGCCGGTCTCGGCGATGACCCGCGGCTTGCCCATGCGCCGGGCCAGCAGCGCCTGGCCGATCGTGTTGTTGATCTTGTGCGCGCCGGTGTGGTTCAGGTCTTCG
>DAISWF010000449.1:0-3164 GCA_036826495.1 Burkholderiaceae bacterium | reverse complement strand
CACGGCCGCCGCGCGGCCCCACCAAGGCCCGCGGCAGCGCCGGCGGCCCCGCAGGGGGGCGGCGTAGAATGCCGCCCATGGCGCTATCCCCCATTACCGACATCCTGGCCGACTTCAAGGCCGGCAAGATGGTGATCCTCGTCGACGAGGAAGACCGCGAGAACGAAGGCGACCTGGTGCTGGCCGCCGACTTCGTGACGCCGGAGGCGATCAACTTCATGGCCCGCTACGGGCGCGGCCTGATCTGCCTGACCTTGACCGAGGAGCGCTGCCGGCTGCTGCAGCTTCCGCTGATGTCGACGCACAACGGCACCCGCACCGGCACCAATTTCACGGTGTCGATCGAAGCCGCCGAGGGCGTGACCACCGGCATCTCGGCGGCCGACCGGGCGCGCACGATCCGCAGCGCGGTGGCACCCGACGCCCGGCCGACCGACATCGTCCAGCCCGGCCACATCTTCCCGATCATGGCCCGCAACGGCGGCGTGCTGATGCGCGCCGGCCATACCGAGGCCGGCTGCGACCTCGGCGCGCTGACCGGCCTGACCCCGGCCGCGGTGATCTGCGAGATCATGAAGGACGATGGCGAGATGGCGCGGCTGCCCGATCTGGAGGTGTTCGCGCGCGAACACCGGCTGAAGATCGGCGCGATCGCCGATCTGATCCACCACCGCAGCGCGACCGAGAGCCTGATCGAGCGGGTGGCCGAGCGGCCGGTGGCCACCAGCAGCGGCCCGATGCGGATGGTCGCCTACCGCGACAAGCCGGCTGGCGCCGCGCACCTGGCGCTGGTCCAGGGGGTCATCGATCCGGCGCGCGAGGTGCTGGTCAGGGTGCACGAGCCGGTGTCGATGCTCGATCTGATCGAGGTCGACCGCACCACCCATTCCTGGAGCATCCACCGCTCGCTGCAGGCGATCGCGCGTCACGGCCAGGGCGTGCTGGTGCTGCTGAACTGCGCCAGCACCGCCGCCGATCTGTTCGCCAGCTTCGATGCGTTGTGCCAGGCCGATGTCGGCCCCGAGGCCGCCTCGCACAACCGGCGCACCGCCGGCATCGATCTGCGCACCTACGGCATCGGCGCGCAGATCCTGCGTGACCTGCAGGTGCGCAAGATGCGGCTGCTGTCGCAGCCGCGCAAGATGCCCAGCATGACGGGTTACGATCTGGAGATCACCGGGTTCGAACCCGGCCCTTGAGAACCTGTCGGCGAACCGGTCGCGTGACGACAGTCACCCGGCCGCCGCGAGAACACGCTGGAGATCAGATTGAGCATCGAAGTATTCACCGCCGACACCCTTGGCGAGGCGCTGCGGATCGGCATCGTGCAGGCTCGCTTCAACGAGCCGGTGTGCAATGCGCTGCGCGAAGCCTGCATCGCGCAGCTCCTGCAGCTCGGCGTGCACCAGGACGACCTGTTCGTCTGCACGGTGCCGGGGGCGCTGGAGATCCCGGTGGCGCTGCAGAGCCTGGCGCGCACCGGCGAATTCGACGCGCTGATCGCGCTGGGGGCGGTGATCCGCGGCGAGACCTATCACTTCGAGGTGGTGTCGAACGAAAGCGCACGCGGCATCGCCCAGGTGTCGCTCGAGTCGGGGCTGCCGATCGCCAATGCGGTGCTGACCACCGAGAACGACGAACAGGCGCTGGCGCGCGCCGCCGAGAAGGGGGCCGATGCCGCCCGTGTCGCGGTCGAGATGGCCGGCCTGGTCGAATCGATCGCCTCGCTGTCGGAGAACCCCGACGAGGACGACGAATGACCGGTGACGATCCGGACAAGTCGGTTCGCCGCGCCAAGAGCGCGCGCCGGCGTTCGCGCGAGTTCGCGGTGCAGGGGCTCTACCAGTGGCTGCTGTCGCACGAGGATGCCGGCGCGATCGAGGCGCAGATCACCGAGGCGGTGGGCTTCGCGAAGGCCGACGCGGAGCATTTCCAGGACCTGCTGCACGGCGCGATCCGGGACGCCGACCGGCTGCATGCCGAGATCGCGCAGTACATCGACCGGCGCGTCGAAGAGCTGAGCCCGGTCGAGCATGCGACCCTGCTGGTCGGCGGCTACGAGCTGCTGCGGCATGTCGAGATCCCGTACCGGGTGGTGATCAACGAGGCGGTCGAGCTGGCCAAGACCTTCGGCGGCACCGACGGCTACAAGTACGTGAACGGCGTGCTGGACCGGGTCGCCGGCAAGCTGCGGCCGCACGAGGCGCGCGGCTGACGACCATGAGCGAGCGGATCGTCGGGCGCGTCGGGTCCGTCCACAGGTTCTGAGGCCCGCATCGGTCACAATCGGACATGGGCGAATTCGAACTGATCCGGCGCTACTTCGAACGCGGGCCCGCGCGGCGCGCGCAGCTCGGCATCGGCGACGACTGCGCGCTGCTGCCGTCGCGGCCCGACGGCAACGGCCGCGCCTCGCTGCTGGCGATCTCCACCGACATGCTGGTGGCCGGGCGGCACTTCCACGACGACGTGTCGCCGCGCGCGCTCGGCCACAAGTCGCTGGCGGTGAACCTGTCGGATCTGGCGGCGATGGGCGCCGACCCGCGCGCGTTCACGTTGGGGCTGGCGCTGCCGGCAGTCGACGAGGCATGGCTCGAAGGTTTCACGCAGGGGCTGTTCGAGCTGGCCGACCGGCACGGCTGCGAGCTGATCGGCGGCGACACCACCCGCGGGCCGCTGACCATCTGCATCACGGTATTCGGCGACTGCCCCAACGGCGAGGCGCTGCGCCGCGACCGGGCCGAACCCGGCGACGATCTGTGGGTCAGCGGCGAGCTCGGCGCGCCGGCCTATGCGGTGCGCGAACGCAGCGCCGGCCGCCGGCTGCCCGACGAGCATCCGGCGGTGCGCCGGCTGCAATGGCCGGTGCCCCGGCTGGAGCTCGGCCGCGAGCTGCGTCACCTGGCCAGGGCGGCGATCGATCTGTCCGACGGCCTGATCGGCGATCTGGGCCATATCACCGAGCGCTCGCGGGTCGGCGCCGAGATCGTCTGGCCGCTGGTGCCGGCGTCGCCCGACATCCGCGTGCAGCCCGAGCCGGTGCGCCAGGTGCTGGCGCTCGGCGGCGGCGACGACTACGAGCTGCTGTTCACCGCCGCCGAGGAGAACCGGCCGGCGATCGAGGCGCTGGGCCACCGGCTCGACATTCCCCTGTCACGGATCGG
>DAISWF010000448.1:0-3168 GCA_036826495.1 Burkholderiaceae bacterium | reverse complement strand
TGCGCAAGTGCGTGCACTGCGGCTTCTGCACCGCCACCTGCCCGACCTACCAGCTTCTGGGCGACGAGCTCGACGGGCCGCGCGGCCGGATCTATCTGATCAAGCAGGTCGTCGAGGGGGCGAAGCCGACCGCCGCGACGATGACCCATCTCGACCGCTGCCTGACCTGCCGCAACTGCGAGACCACCTGTCCGTCGGGCGTGCAGTACGGCCGGCTGGTCGACGTCGGCCGGCACCTGGTCGAGCAGAAGGTCGAGCGGCCGGCCGGCGAGCGGCTGGTGCGCGGCCTGCTGCGCGAGGGGCTGACCCGCCGATGGCTGTTCGACCCGGCGATGGCGCTCGGCCAGCTCGCCCGGCCGCTGCTGCCGGCGGCGCTGAAGGCCAAGGTGCCGAAGTACCGGCCCGGCGGGCTGCTGCCGCAGGGCACGCACGAGCGCAAGGTGCTGATGCTGAACGGCTGCGTGCAGCCGGCGATGATGCCGGGCATCGATGCGGCGACGATGCGGGTGCTGGACCGGCTCGGCGTGCAGGCGGTCATCGAGCGGCGCTCCGGCTGCTGCGGCGCGCTGCGTCACCATCTGAACGACCAGGACGGCGCGCTGCGCGAGGCGCGGCGCAACATCGATGCCTGGTGGCCGTGGATCGCGCCGCCCGACGGCCGCACGCCGCTCGGCGGGCCGCCGGTCGAGGCGATCGTCGTCAATGCGTCGGGCTGCGGCGCGATGGTCAAGGAGTACGGCCACCTGCTGCGCAACGATCCGGCCTATGCCGAGCGCGCCGGCCGCGTGACGGAGCTGACCCGCGACGTCATCGAGTGGCTCGCGCCGCAGCGCGATGCGCTGGCGCGGCTGCTGGGCGAAGCGCGGCAGCGGCGGGCGGGCAGGGGGGGGCGGCAGGGCCACGGTGCCCGGGATGACCGCTCGGACGCAGGCCAGGTGGGCCCGGGCGGTCAGGACGGTCGGCGTGGCCGGGTTGGCCCCAGGACTGCGGACGAAGGAGTCGGCGCCGTGGCCTTCCACCCGCCGTGCACGCTGCAGCACGGCCAGGCGATCCGTGGCGAGGTCGAGGCGTTGCTGAGCGCGCTGGGCGTCAGGTTGACCCCGGTGGCCGACAGCCATCTGTGCTGCGGCTCGGCCGGCACCTACTCGGTGCTGCAGCCGGAGTTGTCGCGCCAGCTTCGCGACCGCAAGCTCGCGTCATTGACCGCCGGCGCGCCGGCGGAGGTGCTGACCGCCAACATCGGCTGCATCACGCATCTGCAGTCCGGCACCGGGCTGCCGGTCAGGCACTGGATCGAGTGGCTCGACGAGGCGCTGGGCTGATCGGCCGCGCCCCGCCCGTCAGGACTGCGGCGCCGGCGTGTAATCGAGCAGTTGCGCGAGCACCCAGTCCTCGCGAACGCCGCCGTAGCGCAGGCTGGACCGCCAGAAGATGCCGGTGGACTCGCGCTGCACCCAGCGGCTGACGGCCGGCGCGTACCACAGCGTCTCGGTGCGCTCGGAGCGCAGCCGCAGCAGATCCGGGTGCTGGAACGAGATCCGCCGCTCCAGGCGCAGGCAGTCGAACGAGCCGGCCGGCACGTTGACCCGTTCCCAGTCGCGGGCGAACAAGGTCTGCGTCCAGGTGAACTGGCCGGAGTCCTCGGGCACACGGTATCGGCTGCCGGTGGACTGCGTCGACGGATGGATCAGGTCGCGCGGGATCAGCGGCTGCGGCGTCGCGAAGGTCATCTGCCGGTCCCAGTTCGGGTCCTGCACGATGTTCCACGGTTCGAAGTAGATCTCCTCGGCAGGCGGGCGGGTGGCGTCGGACCACACCAAGCCGATGCGGGTGGCCGGCCGCGCTTCGAGCACCGTCGCGGTCAGCGTGCCCACCGGCAGCCGGTTGTACAGATTCGTCAGGCCATAACGCCAGCGGTCGCCGTTGCGCAGCCGCGGCGGCTGCGCGGCGGCGGCCGGCGCCGGCACCTTCTGGGCGGGCGTGCCGCACCCGGCCAGCGGCAGCGCCGCGCCGGCCAGCGCCAGCGTTCCGGCCAGCGACAGCCCGCCGCGCGCGAAGCGCCGCCGGGTCGCGTTCATTCCGGCATCGCCCGGCCCTCGTTGAGCCGCAGCAGACCTTTGATCATCCGGTACAGATACCAGATCACAGGCAGCACGAACAGCCATGACAACAGTCCGAAACTGATCACCGTCAGCAGCGCAAAGGGTATCGCCAGCACGATGATCCAGAACAGCGTCCACCAGAACGTCCGGATCATCCAGTTCATATGGCTGGCATAAATCGTACCCTGGGCGTCGTCGCGCTTGATGTAATTCATGATCAGCGCGATGACGGACAGGATGCCCATCGACAGGATCGGCCCGGCGATATGCAGGCTGTAGTCGATCAGCGCGATGCGCCGCAGCCCCGCCTCCCGTTCACGTTGGTTGTCCATGTCGATCACTTCCAGCGTCTGCATCTCGATGACCTCCGGCGGATGAAACCACACCCCATCTGGGGCCGACCGTTGCGGACTCAAGCCCGCGGACACCCGGGTCGACGATGGCGCCCGTGAGCGAATCGCCCCAACGAGGGACCCTCCTAACGACTGGGTCGCGCGAAGGGTTGGCCCCTGTCACCCGCGCCCACGGATCTCCTCAGTCCACCGCCTTGACCATGTCCTCGACCACCTTCTTGGCGTCGCCGAACACCATCATCGTCTTGTCCATGTAGAACAGCTCGTTGTCCAGGCCGGCGTAGCCCGATGCCATGCTGCGCTTGTTGACGATCACCGTCTTGGCCTTGTAGGCCTCCAGGATCGGCATGCCGGCGATCGGCGACTTCGGATCCTTGGCGGCCGGGTTCACGACGTCGTTGGCGCCCAGCACCAGCACCACGTCGGCCTGGCCGAACTCGCTGTTGATGTCCTCCATCTCGAACACCTGGTCGTACGGCACCTCGGCCTCGGCCAGCAGCCCGTTCAGGTGACCGGGGATCCGGCGGGGGACCGGGTGGATGGCGTACTTGACGGTCCGGCCCTCCTGGCTGAGCGCCTGGGCCAGCTCCTTCAGCGCATGCTGTGCGCGCGCCACCGCCAGCCCGTAGCCGGGCACGATGATCACGGTGTCGGCGTTCGACATCAGGAACGACGCATCGTCGGCCGAGCCGCTCTTGACCGGCCGCTGCTGC
>DAISWF010000447.1:0-3224 GCA_036826495.1 Burkholderiaceae bacterium | reverse complement strand
GGCCGGCCGCCGACGACACCGCCTCGTCGTGCCGCTCGGCCGGCATCAGCCGCTGCAGCGGCACCAGCACCGCCGCCAGCGCCGCGACCTCCAGCGCGCCGAGCAGCAGCGTCTCGGTGCCGTCGAATGCATCATCGACATAGACGGACAGGCCGGCCCATTCGACGAGCGGCAGCACCAGCGTCTGGAACAGCCAGCCCTGGAGCTGACCGACCCACGACGCCAACCAGTCGGGCAGCATCGGCGCGACCGGTCAGCGGCGGGGCGCGGGCCCCGGCGCGGGGGCTGGCGTCGCGGCGGATGCGGGAGGCGTCGCGCCGGATGCTGCAGCGGCCTTTGCGCCGGATGCGGCTCCGGATGCCGCGGGCGTCGCAGCCGCGGGCGGCACGGCGCTCGTGGCGGCCGGCGCGGCGTTCGTGGCCGCCGGCGCGGCTGCATAGAACAGCCCGTGCGGGGAGCGGCCCACCGGGTACTGCCGCACGACCTTGCCGGATGCCAGGTCGAGCACCGATACCTTCATGATCCAGCGCGAGGTCACCCACAGCTCGCGGCCATCGGGCGACAGCTCCATGTCGTCGGGGCCGCCGGGCACCGGGAACTTGCGGCGGATCTCCAGCGTGTCGGGATCGATCACGCTCACGCTGTTCTCGCCGCGATTCGACACGAAGATCTGCTTGCCGTCGGCGCTCTGATACAGGTTGTGCGCGCCGCCGCCGGTCGGCAGCCGTTTGACGATCGCCTGGGTGCGCCAGTCGATGGCGACGACGTTGTTGTCCTCCATCACGCCGATCAGCAGATGGCGGTCATCGGGCGTCATCACCACTCCGGCCGGCGTGCGGCCGACCGGCATCTGCCAGGCGGTCTTCATCGTCGTCAGGTCGACCGCCGCCAGCTTGTTGCTTCCCTGCAGAGTGACGAACGCGAACTTCGAGTCCTTCGAGAACGCGATGTGCGACGGAATCGACGGCAGCGGCAGCTTGGCGACCCGCGTGTAGTCGGCGGCCCGGTAGACGTCGACCCGGTCCAGCCGGTTCGCCGCGATCACCAGCCACTGCGTGTCCGGCGAGAACCCCAGGTGGTACGGATCGTCCATCGGCAGCCGCCGCTGGACCTTCGCGGTCGCCGGGTCGAGGAACAGCAGCTCGTTGCCGACCGCGGCCGCGACGATCAGCGTCTTGCGGTCCGGTGTCGGGATCAGGTGGTGCGGTTCCTTGCCGGTGCTGATCGTCTGCTTCAGCGCGCCGGACGCGACATCGAGCACCGACACCGATGCGTCACGGGAATTGAGCACGAACATCAGGTCGGCCTGCGCGCCGGGTGCGGCGAGCGCGATCAGGCAGCCGGCGAGGGCGGAGCGAAGGAGCATCGGGAGGCGTATCGGTGACAAAGTTCCCAACTGTAGTCGCGGCGGCGATCCGCCACAACTGCGCACGGCCGCCATGCGTCGGGTGGCCGCCACGACGTGCGGCGCCATTGATCTGGGTCAATAGGTCCGGAACGTCCGCCGTCCGCCTGCCGGGCAGAACGACCCGCCGCGTGGCATGGCGGCGCTCATTCTGTGATAGACAGCTACAGGCGTGTCGCGGCGGTGCCGCGAGGAGAGGTGCGGGCGATCCGGCCCGTGGAATGATCTGGTGGAGGAGAGGAAAGGAAATGATTCGGCATCGCAGACGGCTGCTCGGCCTGGGAACACTGGCATTGACCGGCGCCTGGGCGCCCGGGGCACGCGCACAGTCACTCGACAAACCGGTGCGGATGATCGTCGCCTATGGCGCCGGCAGCGCCACCGACATGATCGCCCGCTTCCTGGGCGAGCGGATCGGCAAGCTGTCGGGCCGGCCGGTGGTGGTCGAGAACAAGCCCGGCGCCGACGGCAACATCGCCGCCGAGGCGGCGCTGCATGCGCAGCCCGATGCCTACACGCTGCTGGTGTCGGGCGCATCGACCCACGCCGCCAACGTCACGCTCTACAAGAAGCTGAACTTCGACCCGGAGGCCGACTTCACGCCGCTCGCGCCGCTGGCCGCCGCGCCGTTCATCCTGGTGGTGAACCCGGAACGGGTGCGCGCCCGCACGCTGAAGGACTTCGTCGGCCAGGCCGCCGCCGACGGCAAGCCGCTGACCTTCGCCGCCACCAGCGTCGGCAACCGCATCGCCGGCGAACGCTTCCGCCAGGTGGCGCGGCTGCAGGCATCGGCCGTTCCCTACCGTGCCAGCGCTCAGGCGATGACCGACCTGATCGGCGCCCAGTTCGACTACTACTTCTGCGACACCGCCACCGCGCTGCCGCAGATCCGCGCCGGCAAGGTCAAGGCGCTGGCGGTGTCGTCCCGCGAACGGCT
This sequence comes from Burkholderiaceae bacterium, assembly GCA_036826495.1. GTDB lineage: Bacteria > Pseudomonadota > Gammaproteobacteria > Burkholderiales > Burkholderiaceae_E > DAISWF01. The sequence goes on along the minus strand of DAISWF010000447.1, from coordinate 882 downwards.
GACCACGGCGCCCGACGTTCCGACGGTGGCTGAGCTGATGTTCCCGGACTTCGACGTCGTCACCTGGATCGCGATCTGGAGCGCCAACGCATCGACCCCGCCCGACGTCGCCACGCGGTTGTCCGGCTGGACCGCGCAGACGCTGGAAAGCGCCGAGGGGCGCGAGTTCCTGACCTCCAAGGGGCTGGTGCCGATGCCCGGCGGCGCCGAGCGGCTGCGCACCCAGCAGCGGCGCGACACGGTCGAGTGGGGCAAGGTGATCCGGGAGATCGGGCTGGCGGCGGGGGCGTGAAGGGGGGCGGGCGCGGCTGCCGTGAGGGCCGTAGCCCTGTGCTGGCTTCTGGAATCGTCAGTCCGTACTGTCTAGCTTGTCCAGCAGCGCCCGCGCCCGCTTGCGATCGCCGCGGACCAATTCGCATCCCGAAGCGGACGCGCGCATGATAGTTGGTCAGTGCCACCGTCGCCAGCTCGTCGATGCTGATGAGTTGTACGAGCCAGTGCTTTCAGACGCCTGTGTTTGTCGTCGGGCTAGCCAGTTGAAATATTCCTTCGGAAGGATGTCAGCCGGGCGGTCGGAGCGTTTCCGCTGAATCGCCTTTGTCTTTGTGCCGCAACCGCCTATGCACCAGACAGCCGATGGCGATGTCGTAGTCCATCGGCTCGCCACACCAACGCGTGACCGCGGTCTCCGGACCGATGCTCGGCCCCTGGTCTTCGTGGTGCCGGACGATCGAGCCGAGGTCTCCCCTCATGGGGACCGAGGCCTGCACCGGCCGCCCCGCCGGGTCGATGAACCGCAGCGCTCCGTCATCGAGCACCCGGATCGTGAACCCGCCCTCGTGCAGCGCCCGATGATGGAACCGGCACAGCATCACCAGGTTG
>DAISWF010000446.1:0-3225 GCA_036826495.1 Burkholderiaceae bacterium | reverse complement strand
GCCGCGTGTGCTGATCCCGGTGGGCGGCCTCGACGGCACGCGCGGCATCACGCTGGGCGTCGACGCGCTGCGGCTGGGTGCCGCGGAGACGCTGGAAACGGTGCGCGCCGATCCGCGCGTGCGGCGTACCGCGCCGATGCTGGCCGCCGCCTGCGGCGTGATCGGCTCGCTCGCGCTGCGCCACGTCGCGACGATCGGCGGCAACGTCGGCTGGCGGCACGGCGATGCGCTGGCGGCGCTGCTGGCGCTCGATGCGCAGCCCTTGATGGCCGAGGGGCACTGACTGCCGCTGAGCGGACTGATCGCGCAGCCGGGGCAGCCACGACCGCAGCAGGCGTTGGCGCAGTCACAGCAGGCGTTGGCGCAGCCGGCGTTGGCGCAGCCGGCGCTGCCGCTGCTGGTGGCGCTGCGCGTGCCGCTGGCCGCCGGCGGCGATCGCTGGCGGTTCGAGAAGGCGGGCCTGCGCGCGGCCTTCACGCCGTCGCGGCTGACGTTGGCGATGTGCGCCGGCGAGGGCGACGGACCGACGATCCGCTGGCGCGTCGCGGTGACCGGTGCGACGTTGCCGGCCCGCCGGCTGCCGACGGTGGAGGCGCTGCTGGACCGTGCCATGACGGCACCGCGCGGGCAGCACGAGCCGGACGGCGGCCCCGCGGCAGCGCGAGGGCGGCCGCAGTCATCGCAGACGCAGCAGCCCTCATCGCAGATGTCGCCGCAAGTGCAGCAGATGCCGCCGCGAGCCTTGTTCGACGCCTGCGCGAACGATCTGCCGCAGGCCGGCGCGCTGGCCCGGCTGGCCGCGCGGCTGATCGCCCACCATCACCGGGCGTTGACATGATCGCCGATGGTGAGCCGCTCGACACCGCGGCGCTGCTGGCGCGGGCGGTGCCGCGGCCCGACGCGAGCGACAAGCTGGCCGGCCGCGCCGCCTATCCGACCGACCGGCTGCGCGCCGGGCAGTTGCGTGCGGTGGTCGTCGGCAGCCCGCATCCGCACGCCGGCATCGAGTCGATCGACGTCTCCGCGGCGCGGGCGATGCCGGGCGTGCGCGACGTGGTGACGGCGGCGGACATTCCTGGCCCGGCGCTGTTCGGTCTGCGTCACGTCGACCGGCCGGTGCTCTGTACCGGCAAGGTGCGCTGCATCGGCGATCCGGTGGCGGCGGTGGCCGCCGACACGCTCGAGCAGGCGCAGCGCGCGGCGGCTGCGGTGCGGATCGTCTGGCGGCCGCTGCCGGTGGTCGACGACATGGCGGCGGCGCTCGAGCCCGATGCCGAACCGGTCCACGCCGGCGGAAATCTTCTGCATCGCTGCCATCATCGCGCCGGCGATCCGGCGCGCGCGGCGGCCGCCACCGTGCACCGGGTCGAGACCACCAGCCTGCTGCCGCGGCAGATGCCCGGCTATCTGGAGACCGAGGGCGGCGTCGTCGAGCCCGATGGCCAGGGCGGTCTGGTCGTGCACTTCGGCTGCCAGAATCCCGAGCGCGACCGGCAGTTCATCGCAGCGATGCTGCGCCTGGCACCCGAACGGGTCCGCGTGATCGGCACGCCGGTCGGCGGCTCCTATGGCGGCAAGGACGAGCTGACGGTGCAGCCGATCGCGGCGCTGCTGGCCTGGCGCACCGGGCGACCGGTGCGGCTGCACCTGAGCCGCGGCGAGTCGGTGGACCTGGGCGTCAAGCGGCATCCGATGCGGGTGCGGATGGTCAGCGGCTGCGATGCGGCCGGCCGCCTGACCCTGCACGAGGTCGATCTGCTGGCCGACACCGGCGCCTATGCGACGCATGGACCGGAGGTGCTCGACGCGGCGCAGGAGCATGCGGTGGGGCCGTATCGCTGGCAGTCGGTGGCGATCGACGGACGGCTCGCGTACACGAACAACGGCATCGCCGGCGCGATGCGCGGTTTCGGCGCCGTGCAGGTGCAGATCGCGCTGGAGCAGCAGATCGATTGCCTGGCGCGGCGGGCCGGCCTCGATGCCGCGGCGATGCGCACGCTGAACCTGACCGCGCCGGACGATCCCGGGCCGCTGGGTCAGCAGGTGGTGCCGTTCGACGGCCCGCGCCAGGTGCTCGAAGCGGTAGCGCGGCATCCGCTGTGGCGCGCTCCGCACGACGGGTTCGACGGCCGCCGGCGGCGCGCGGTGGGGCTCGCGCTGGTCCATCGCAGCGACGGCTACGGCCGCGGCGGGCCCAACGGCGGCCGGCTCGCGTTCGCGTTGGCCGACGATGTGGCGGTCGACGATGTGGCGGTCGACAACGTCATGGCTGACGACGTGATGGACGCCCACGCGATGGCGGACGGCGCGCGGGCCGGCGACGCGCGGGCCGGCGACGCGCGGGCTGGCGATGCGCGGGCTGGCGATGCGCGGGCTGGCTATGCACGGGCTGGCTATGCGGCGGAGGCCCCGGACGGCCTCGCGGCCGCGCCCGCCGGGGCGGCTGATCGCATCCGACGCGGCCGTGCGGTGATCGAGGTCCGCGTCAGCTTCACCGAGATGGGCCAGAACCTCGACGGCGCGATCCGCGCGATGGCCGCCGAGCAGTTCGGCTGCGGGCCGGACCGCGTGCGGCCGGTCATCGGCGATTCGGCGCTGGCGCCCGATACCGGCGCGGTCGCCGCTTCACGGGCGACGACGATGGTGCACCGGGCGCTGCGCGACCACGGCCCGCGGTTCGCATCGATGATCGACGCCTGGCTGGCCGACCCCGTGGGGCCGCGACCGGTGCTGACGATCGATCTGCCGGGCGAGGAAACGCCCAGCGACGTGCCGGGCGCGCACTACGTGTTCGGCGCGGCCGCCGCGCTGGCCGAGGTGCAGGTCGACGGCGTCACCGGCGCGGTGTCGGTCGAGCGGATGGTCATCGCGACCGCGCTCGGGCCGGTGGTGTCGGCGATCGGCTATCTCGGCCAGATCGAGGGCGGCGCGCTGATGGGGCAGGGCATGGTGACCACCGAGGACCTGACGATGCAGGCCGGCCGGTACACCGCGCGCAACCTCGACGGTTACCTGATGCCGACGATGCGTGATGCGCCGTCGATCGAAGTGCTGGCGATCGAATCACTGCCGCCCGGCGATCCGGTCGGGCCGCGCGGCGCTGGGGAGATCGGCGTCAACATCGGCGCGGCGGCGGTCGCGGTGGCGATCGGCCGCGCGGTGCCGCTGGGCGCCACCGTGCGCTGGCCGCTCGCGCCGGAGCGGGTCGCCGAGCTGTTCGACGGC
>DAISWF010000445.1:0-3238 GCA_036826495.1 Burkholderiaceae bacterium | reverse complement strand
TGGCCGCCCGCAGCCCGGCGGCGCACGCCGACACGATAGAGACCGCCAACGTCCGCCTGGAGCCGACCTTCGAGGCTGACGGCTGGGCGCTGTCGGCCGATTTCGCGATCCCGCTGTCGTCGCGGATCGAGGATGCGGTGAACCGCGGCGTGCCGCTGTACTTCGTCGTCGAGTTCGAGCTGTACCGGCCACGCTGGTACTGGTGGGACGACAAGGTGGTACAGGCCGGCCAGACCTACCGTTTGTCCTATCATGCGCTGACGCGGCAGTATCGGGTATCGCTGAACGGCTATCAGCAGCAGTACCCGAGCCTGGCCGATGCGGTGCGCACGATGAGCCTGCTGCGGGGCTGGAAGGTGATCGCGGCCGACCAGGTGTCGCCCGGCACGCCGTACGACGCGTTCCTGCGGATGCGGCTGGACGTCTCGCAGCTACCCAAGCCTTTTCAGGTCAACGCGATCACCAATCGCGACTGGAATCTTCAGGCCGAATGGAAACGGTTCGCCTTCACACCGCAGACTCTGAAAAGCGGGCAATAGGCCGCACCCTGCGGCTGTCGCTGATCGGTGCGGTGGCGCTGGCCGCGATCCTGCTGGTGATCCTGGCCACCGCGACCTCGAACACCGCGCTGTTCCAGGAGCACTACCCGGTCCTGCTGACCTTGACCGGCTTCGTCGCGCTGGCGCTGTTCCTGCTGGTGCTGGAGCTGCTGCGCCGGCTGATCGACCGCTATCGCCGCGGTCTGTTCGGCACCCGGCTGATGGTGCGCATGGCCACGGTGTTCGTGCTGATGACGGTGCTGCCGGTCGCGCTGATCTACGTGGTCGCGGTGCAGTTCCTCGGCCGCTCGATCGAATCCTGGTTCGACGTGCCGGTCGAGCAGGCGCTCGAGTCGGGCCTGAGCCTGGGCCGGGCCTCGCTCGAATCGCAGTTGTCGGACCTGACCCTGCGGGCCCGCTCGATGGCCCGCGAGCTGGCCGAAGTGCCGCATGCAAGCTGGCCGCAGACCTTGAACCGGCTGCGCGACCAGACCGGCACGCAGGATGCGCTGATCATCACCGGCGCCGGCCGCATCATCACCGCCAGCGGCAGTCAGTACCTGCAGCTCATCCCCGATCTGCCGCCGGCCGCTGCGCTGCGTCAGGCACGCATCACCCGGCTGTACGCCGCCTTCGAGAGCGACGACGCCAGCCCGCGCGAGCGCGACAAGGGGCTGCGGCTGCGGGTCATCGTGCCGATCACCGATGACAGCCGCCGGGTCGACGACGTGCGGCTGCTGCAGCTCGTGCAGTCGGTGCCGACCGCGCTGGCCACCCATGCCGAGGCGGTGCAGCAGGGCTATGCCGGCTACAAGGCGCTGTCCAGCACCCGCAGCGGGCTGAAGAAGCTCTACGGCATCACGCTGTCGCTGATCTTCCTGCTGACCCTGTTCGCCGCGGTGGCCGGCGCGTTCGTGCTGGCCGGCTGGCTGACCGGCCCGCTGTCGGAGCTGGCGGCGGCCACCCGCTCGGTCGCCGAGGGCGACTTCCGGCAGGTCAAGGACTATGCGCGCCGCGGCGAGCTCGGGGTGCTGACCCGCTCGTTCAACGTGATGACGCGCCAGCTCCAGGAGGCGCGCGAGCTGGTCGGCCGCAATCAGCGCGAGCTCGAGCAGGCCAACGCGCGGCTGGAAAGCGTGCTGTCGAATCTGAACGCCGGCGTGCTGGTGCTCGATTCGGACCTGAAGCTGACCCTGGCGAACGTCGGCGCCGAGCGGATCATCGGCGCGCCGCTCGCCGATCATCTCGACCGGCCGCTCGCCGAGATCCCGCGCTTCGGCAAGCTCGCCCGCGACATCCGCGCCGCGTTCAACGAGCAGGCCGCCGCCGGCCTGTCGAGCTGGCAGCGCCAGTTCTCGCTGCATCGCGACGCGACCCGCGGCGAGCGCGCGCCCGACGGCTCGGCCGACCAGACCATCCTCGCGCGCGGCTCGATCCTGCCGGAACGGCGCGTCGGCTACGTGATCGTATTCGACGACATCAGCGAGGTGATCTCGGCGCAGCGCGCGGTCGCCTGGAGCGAGGTCGCGCGCCGGCTCGCCCACGAGATCAAGAACCCGCTGACGCCGATCCGGCTGGCGGCCGAGCGGCTGGAACGCAAGCTGCGCGACAAGCTGGCCGGCACCGACGCCGAATTCCTCCACAAGAGTTCACAAACCATCATCAATCAGGTCCAGGCGCTGTCGATCATGGTCGACGAGTTCCGCGACTACGCCCGCCTGCCGTCGGCCAGGCTCGCGCCGCTGAATCTGAACGCGCTGATCGAGGACGTGATGCACCTGTACGCCGGCATGAGCAAGTCCGGCGTCATGCATGCGTATCTGGCGCCGGACCTGCCGGCGGTGCTCGGCGACCGAACCCAGTTGCGCCAGGTGATCCACAATCTGCTGCAGAATGCGTTCGACGCGATCGAATCGCGCGATCATCCGCGGATCGACGTCAGCAGCGAGAAGCTGGCGCTGCCCGACGGCACGCCGGCGGTGCGGCTGGTGGTGCGCGACAACGGCGAGGGCTTCTCGCCGGCGATGCTGGCGCGTGCCTTCGAGCCCTACGTGACCTCCAAATCCAAGGGCACCGGCCTGGGCCTGGCGATCGTGAAGAAGGTGGTCGAGGAGCACGGCGCGCGCATCGACCTGGCCAACTGGAGCGACTCCGAGAGGCGCTCCTCGGGAGCCCAATTGGCGATCCTATTTACGAAATTGGCGAAAAGCGTGGAAAATCCAGGTTTTGAGGCGGCGACGCGATAACGAACACGAGGCAGTCGGCAGCGTATGGCTGAAATAATGGTTGTGGATGACGAGATCGGCATCCGCGAACTGCTCTCCGAGATCCTGGGCGATGAAGGACACACCGTTCTGCTGGCCGAAAGCGCCAGCCAGGCGCGCCAGGTCTGTGAGGACAACAAGCTCGATCTGGTCCTGCTCGACATCTGGATGCCGGACACCGATGGCGTCACTCTGCTGAAGGAGTGGGCCGCCGGGGGCAAGCTGACGATGCCGGTCATCATGATGTCGGGGCATGCGACGATCGACACCGCGGTGGAAGCCACCCGCATCGGCGCGCTCGATTTCCTCGAGAAGCCGATCGCGCTGCAGAAGCTGCTGAAGGCGGTCGAGCAGGGGCTGACCCGCGGCCGCGCCGTGCCGCCTGCACCGAAGCCGGTGGTGCTGCCGCCCTCGAGCAACGGCGGGCCGACGCCG
>DAISWF010000444.1:0-3245 GCA_036826495.1 Burkholderiaceae bacterium | reverse complement strand
CGACGTCGCCGCAGCCGACGATCAGCAGGTGTGGGCGGCGCAGGCGCCGCGGCAGCACCGGCGCCGGCAGCAGGTGTGATGCCGGGCCGGACGCCGGAAGGGCCGCCGGAAAGGACGACCGGCCGGTCGAGCGATAATGGCGGTTCTTGCCCATTTCCCGTGTCGAATCATGAGCTTCACCGTCTCGGTCCAGCCCAGCGCCAAGCAGTTTAGCGTCGCCGGCGAGGAAACGATCCTGGAGGCCGCGCTGCGCCAGGGCGTGGTGCTGCCGTACGGCTGCAAGAACGGCGCCTGCGGGTCATGCAAGGCCAAGGTGCTCGAAGGAAGCATCCGCCAGGGCCCGCATACCGCCACCGCGCTGACCGCCGAGGAGGCGGCGCGCGGCTTCGGCCTGATGTGCTGCGCGCATGCCGAGTCCGATCTGACGATCGAAGCCCGGGTCGTGATGGCCGGCGACATCCAGATCCGCAAGATGCCCTGTCGGGTCGCGAGCCTGACCCGGGTGGCCCGGGACGTAATGGTGATGAGGCTGCAGGGGCCGGCCACCGCCCGTCTAAAGTCCCTCGCCGGCCAGTTCATCGAGCTGATCCTGCGCGACGGAACCCGCCGCAGCTATTCGATGGCCGGCGCGCCCGATACCGCCGAGCACATCGAGCTGCACGTGCGCCATCTGCCCGGCGGCCGGTTCACCGACCTGCTGTTCGGCGCCGCGCAGCCGGCGGTCAAGGAGCGTGACATCCTGCGCTTCGAAGGTCCGATGGGCACCTTCTTCATGCGCGACGATTCCGCCAAGCCGGTGGTGCTGCTGGCCAGCGGCACCGGCTTCGCGCCGATCAAGGCGGTGGTCGAGCACGCGGTGGCCAAGGGCAAGGTCCGGCCGATGACGCTGTACTGGGGCGGCCGGCGGCCGCACGACCTGTACATGAACGCGCTGTGCGAGCAGTGGACGCGCGAGGTGCCCGGTTTCCGCTACGTGCCGGTGATCTCCGATGCGCTGTCCGAGGACGGCTGGGCAGGCCGAACCGGCTTCGTGCACCGCGCGGTGATGCAGGACTTCCCGGACCTGTCGGGCCATCAGGTCTACGCCTGCGGCGCACCGATCGTCGTCGAATCGGCGCAGCGCGATTTCGTCGCCGAATGCGGGCTGCCGATCGAGGAGTTCTTCGCCGACGCGTTCACCACCGCGGCCGATCTGGCGAAGGTGGCCTGAGTCAAGACCCGGCCGAGCCGCGCAGATCCTCCCTGATCAGATCGGCCGCGCGTTCCGCGATCATGATGATCGGCGCGTTGGTGTTGCCCGACACGATGCGCGGCATCACGGCGCCGTCGACCACGCGCAATCGCTCCAGACCGTGCACGCGCAGCCGCGCGTCGACGACGGCGCAGGCGTCGTCTGCCGGGCCCATCGCGCAGGTGCCGACCGGATGGAAGATGCTGCAGGCGCGTCGGCGGATCCAGCCGAGCAGCTCGTCATCGGTGGTCAGCGCCGGGCCGGGTTCGAACTCGCCGGTCAGGAAGCGGGCCAGCGGTGGCGCCGTGGCGATCTCGCGCATCCGGCGCAGCAGGTCGACGGCCAGCGCGCGATCGGCGGGCGCGCTCAGGTAGCCGGCCCGGATCGCCGGCGCGGCGGCCGGATCGGCCGAGCGGATCTCGACCGTGCCGCGGCTGTCCGGACGAAGCAGGCAGGCCGAGAGCGTGACCGCCGCGAACGGATGCGGCGGCTGGTGGGGCCGATCGAAGCTGACCAGCCCGAAATGGATCTGCGCATCGGGCCAGCCCGCATGGCGCTCATCCGATGCGAAGAACGCGCCGGCGCGATAGACCGCCTCGTTCAGCGCGCCCGAGCGGAACAGCAGGTACTTCAGCAGTTCACGCGCGCCGCGCCAGCGGCTGTGGGCGATGTCGTTCAGCGTCTCGGCACCGCTGCAGCGGTAGACCGGGCGCAACTGCAGATGGTCCTGCAGATTGCTTCCGACGCCGTCGAGCGGGGCGACCGGCGCGATGCCGAATTGTTCGAGCAGTGCGGGTGCGCCGATCCCCGAAAGCTGCAGAAGCTGCGGTGACTGGATCGCGCCGGCGCTGACGATCACCTCGTGCGTCGCGTCGATCGTGCGCCGTGCGCCGTCGCCGACGAACTCGACGCCGGTTGCGCGGCGGCCGTCGAAGCGGATGCGGGTGGCCTGGGCGCCGGCGATCACCCGCAGGTTGGGCCGCGCCAGCGCCGGCTGCAGGTAGGCCGCATAGGTGCTCATCCGGCGGCCGTTGCGGGTGGTCATCTGGAAGTAGCCGGCGCCGCTGTTGTCGCCGGCGTTGAAGTCGGCGCTGCGGCCGATGCCGGTCGCGGCGGCCGCTTCGACGAACGCATCGGACAGCGGGTCGCGCGACAGGTTCGACACCCACAGCGGCCCGCCGACGCCGTCGTGCGCGGCCGCGGCCTGCGCGCGATGCATCGCCTTGCGGAAGTACGGCAGCACGTCGTCCCAGCCCCAGCCGGCATTGCCGAGCGCGGCCCACTGGTCATAATCGGCGCGGTGGCCGCGCAGATAGAGCATGCCGTTGATCAGACTGGTGCCGCCGGGCCCCTTGCCGCGCGGCCACGGCACACGGCGGCCGTCGAGCTCGGGCTCGGGCTCGGTCTCGAAGCGCCAGTCGAAGCGCGGATTGCCGACCGTCTTGAAGTAGCCGATCGGTATGTCGATCCAGCGATAGCGGGTCGGCTGACCCGCCTCGAGCAGCGTGACCCGCAGCGACGGGTCCTCGCTCAGTCGCGCGGCCAGCACGCAGCCGGCCGACCCGCCGCCGACGATGACGATGTCGGCGCGGTCCGGATCAGGGTCGTTCATTGCCACGGCAGATCGTTCGAAAGCAGGTCGATCGGGTCGGTTTCGGTCAACGCCGGTCGGCATTCCGGTCGGCGGTGAGGCGAGCGGTCAGGCGAGCGATGAGGCTGGCGTTCAGGCCGGTCTTAATCCGCCTTCACGTTGGCCTTTCGGCCGATCCGCAGCCACCGGTCGGATTCGGCGGCGATCACGTCGCGGAATGCGCCCGCCGCCATCGGCTGCGTCTCGAGTGCCAGCACGCCGAGCCGCTCACGGACTTCCGGCGCTGCCAGGGCCTTGTTCAGCTCGGCATTGAGCCGTTCGACGATCTCGCCGGGCGTACCGGCACGCACCGTCATGCCGTCGAACGAGCGCAGCACGAAGTCGGGGAAGCCCTGTTCGGCCATCGTCGGGACCGCCGGCAGC
>DAISWF010000443.1:0-3282 GCA_036826495.1 Burkholderiaceae bacterium | reverse complement strand
CCGAACAGCTCGACCGTGCCGGGGGTCGGCGGGATCAGCCCCGCCAGCGTGTTCAGCAGCGTGGTCTTGCCGGCACCGTTGGGGCCGATCAATGTGACCAGCTCGCCTTCGTCGACATGCAGCGACACCTCGTCGAGCACGGCGGCCCGTCCATAGCCGGCACGCAGACCGTCGGCACGCAGCAAGGTCGCGGTCATGCGGCCACCCCCAGATAGGCTTCGACGACCTGCGGATCGGACTGCACGTCGGCCGCGCTGCCCTCGGCGATCTTGCGGCCGAAGTTCATCACGACGATCCGGTCGGCGAGCCGCATCACGAAGTCCATGTCGTGCTCGACCAGCAGCACGCCGAGCCCCTCGTCGCGCAGGCGCTCGAGCAGCGCGGCCAGCCGGCGTTTCTCCGGCAGCCTCAGTCCCGCCGCCGGCTCGTCGAGCAGCAGCAGCCGCGGCCGCGCCGCCAGCGCGCGGGCGATCTCGACGATGCGCTGCTGGCCGAGCGACAGCGCATCGACCGGCCGGTCCGCCAGCTCCGCCAGACCGACGCGCTCGAGCGCCCCGCGGGCCGCCTCGCCGATCGCCCGCTCCTCGGCCCGGTTCAGCCGCGCCAGCGCCCGCAGCACGCCGCTGCGATGATGGACATAGGCGCCCATCGCGACGCTGTCCAGCACCGTCATGCCGGGCACCAGCCGCACGTGCTGGAAGGTTCGCGCGATGCCCCGGCGCACGATGTCGCGCGCGGCCACCGCATCGATCGGCTGCCCCTGCCAGATGCGCCGGCCGGCGGTGGCCGGCGCGGTCGCGCAGATCAGGTTGAACAGCGTGCTCTTGCCGGCGCCGTTCGGGCCGAGCAATGCGGTGATCACACCGGTCGGCACGTCGACGTCCACCCCGTCGACCGCGGTCAGGCCGCCGAAGCGCTTGCACATGCCGCGCAGTTGCAGGCAGGCTGCCGGCGGCCGACCGGTGAACTCGACGACGCGCGACGACGCAGCGGCCCCGTATGTCGCACCTGGCCGCGAAGCGTCCGTGCAACCATTGGCCGACGGTGAGGCCCCTCCTGCCAGCGCGCTGCCACTGACCGACAGCAAGGATCCTCCTGCCGGCGCACTGCCGCCCGTCACAGATGCCGCGACGGCGGGGGCCTGCCGCTGCCCATCCTCGGCATCCGCCCCCTGCCTGCGCGCCCTGCGGAGCAGGCGATCGAACCGCTCGCGCACGAACGGCGCAAGTCCGTCCCGCGCATGATGCAGCACGACGATCATCAGCACGCCGAACACGACGATCTCGAACTGACCCGACTGCCCCAGCAACTGCGGCAGCAAAGTGCTCAGCCACTGCTTCAGCAGCACCACCAGCGCCGCCCCGAGCACCGCTCCCCACAGCGCCGACGCGCCGCCGATCACCGCCATGAACAGCAGCTCGATGCCGGCATGCACGCCAAACGGCGTCGGGTTCAGGAAGCGCTGCTGGTGCGCATAGAGCCAGCCGGCCAGTGCCGCCAGCGCCGCCGCCACCAGCAGCGTCGTCAGCCGCAGCACGAACAGGTCGGCACCGAACGTCTCGGCGACGATCACCGAGCCGGGCCGCAGGCTGCGGATCGCCCGCCCGGTGCGCGACGCCAGCAGATTCTGCAGCGCGAACAGCGATGCGCCGAGCACGACCCAGATCAGCATCGTCATCGCCCGCGGCGACGCGAGCGACCACGGCCCGATCGCCGGCGCGGCGATGCCGCCCATGCCGTTGAAGCCGCCGAGCGCCGGGATCGCCGCGAGCAGATAGAACACGCAGATGCCCCAGGCCAACGTCGACAGCGCCAGGTAGTGACCGCCCATCCGCAACGTCACCGCGCCGATCAGCGCCGCGCTCGCCAGCGTCGTCGCCAGCGCCGCCAGCAGGCCCAGCCACGGGCTCAGCGCCCAGGTCGCGCTCAGCCAGCCGGTGGTGTAGGCGGCGATGCCGACGAACGACGCCTGGCCGAACGAGATCATGCCGGCGGTGCCGGTCAGCAGCGACAGCCCCATCGCACCGATCGCGAAGATGCCGATATAGGCGAGCACGGTGGTCCAGTAGGCGTCGGCGAACGTCGCCAGCAGCAGCCCGGCCGCGGCCAGGCCGAAGCCGATCCGTCGGTCCGGTGTCATGCCTCCTCCTCGTCGGCGTGGCCCGCGGCCCCGAGCGAACGCCACAACAGCACCGGCAGCAGCAGCGCGAACACGACGATCTCCTTGTACTGGCTGGCGTAGAACGACGAGAACGCCTCCAGCAGGCCGACCAGCAGCGCGCCGGCGGCGGCCAGCGGAAAACCGGCCAGGCCGCCGATGATCGCGCCGACGAAGCCCTTCAGACCGAGCAGGAAGCCCGACTCGTAGTTGATCGTCGTCGTGGCGCCGATCAGCAGGCCCGAGACGATGCCCAGCGCGCCTGCGATCGCGAAGGCGGTCGCCCCCGAGCGTTCGACCGGGATGCCGACGATGCGGGCGCCGCGCGCGCAGACCGCCGACGCACGCAGCGCCTTGCCGGCCAGCGTGTGGCCGCTGAACAGCCACAGCAGCACGATCATCAGCGCGCACACCGCCAGCACCGCGACCGTCTGCCACAGTACCGTGATCGACAGCCAGTCGAAGCTGCCGTCGACGATCCGCGTGGTGCGGAAGCCCTCGGCGCCGAACATCACGAGGCCGGCGCCGACCAGCGCCAGATGCAGCGAGATCGCCGCGATCAGCAGCACCAGGGTCGAGGCGCCGGCGATCGGCCGGAACACCAGGTGATAGAGGATGGGCGCCAGCGGCAGCAGGCAGCCGAGCGTCAGCAGCCAGCGCACCGCCTCGTTGCCCCACCACGGCTTCAGACCATGGACGGCCGCCAGCGCCGCCGCCGGCGCGGCCAGGAACAGAACGGTGCCGGAGCGCCAGTCGAACCGGTCGCCGCGCTCACGCCAGCGCTGCAGCAGCCAGGCCAGCACCCCGAGCCCCAGCACCAGCCACGGCGTCATCGGCAGCGCGCCAGCCTCCAGGCTCGCCAGTGTCAGCGCACCATAGGCGATGAACTCGCCCTGCGGCACGAAGATCACCCGCGTGACCGAGAACACCAGCACCAGCGCGAGCGCCACCAGCACGTAGATCGCGCCGGAGGCGATGCCGTCCTGCGTCAGCAGCAGGAAGATCTGCGACGTCATGACCGGTCAGTGCGTATCGACCAGCAGCCACTTGCCGCCGCGGATCTGCACCATCACGCGCGAGCGCTGGTCCAGCCCCAGGTGATCGGTCGGCGACATGTTGAACAC
>DAISWF010000442.1:0-3283 GCA_036826495.1 Burkholderiaceae bacterium | reverse complement strand
TCGGCTCGCTTTCCGGGTGGTTGACGTTGGCCGGAATGATCGCGCGGCCGCGCGCCACCTCGTCGCGAACGAACTCCGGCGTGATCCGCTCGGGGATCGCCGCGCCGAACGACTGACCACCGTGCTGGCGCAGCAGCGACGCCGCCATGCGGCGGCCGGCCGGGCCCGCGGCCTGCAGCGACTGCAGGTACGCGTCGCGGTTCAGGTTCTCGCGGATCGCGACGAACTCCATCTCCGGCGTCACGATGCCGCGGCGCGCGTAGTGCATCTGCGTCACGTTGGCGCCGGCCCGGGCGCGCCGCGGCGTGCGCGCAAGATCGAAGCGCAGCTCGGCCAACCGCGGATCGGCGAGCCGCTCGCGACCGTAGGCCGACGTCGGAGCGGCCAGCGCCTCGGTATCGCCGCGCTCGGCGATCCAGGTTGCGCGCAGCGACGCAAGACCGGCGCGGATGTCGATGCGCGCCTGCGGATCGGTGTACGGCCCGCTGGTGTCGTAGACGTAGACCGGCGGATTCGGTTCGCTGGCCGGCGCCGCTGTCGACGCTGATGACGGTGCGGCGGCATGCAGCGGCGTGTCGGACTGGCGGATCCGGCGCATCGGCACCCTCAGATCGGGCCGCGAGCCGCTCACGTACACCTTCTCCGAATTGGGCAGCGGCTGCACCGCCGCGTGATCGACCCAGGCCGAGGCGGCGAGAAACTTGGGATTGGCATTCACCGTGCGATCTCCTGTTGCTGCGACTTCGCGGGAGATCCGGAACGGCTGCGGCCTGGGCGGTCGCGGAAAACGGCGCGGGCCAGGGCGAGCGCCCGGTGCGCTGGCGCGCGACGCACCACGAATGGCGAGTGTCGGCACCGCCTGCTTCCCTTCGACGGCATTATCCGTATCAGGTTCCAAGGGTCTATCTCACCCGGAGCACGGTACCCCACGTACCGAACGCCAGGACCCCCAGCGAGTGTTCCGACGGTACCGCAAATCGCCAGGCGGTTTCAAGTCCGGCGGGTCCGTTAACGAGCCCCGCAGCCGCAGATGCATAGGGGTCGCCCCCGAAGGCGCGCGACCGTTGCGCATGGTACGGTTCGCCACCTGAGCGCCGCCGCCGCGGCCGCCACCGTACAACCGACATCGTCCTGGAGGTGACATGACCGATACCCACGATCCGATCCGTCGTCGAGTCAATGCCGCGCTGGCCGGCCTGGCCGGCGCCGGCGCGGCGACGCCGTTCAACATCGCCCGCGCGCAGAGCGGCAAGCTGAAGGTTGGCGTGCTGCTGCCGCGTTCGGGCGTGCAGGGTTTCATCGGACAGTCGTGCCAGATCGGCGCCGAGATCGCACCGAATCTGGTCAAGGACCTCACCGGCGTCGACGTCGAACTGATGAATGCCGACACCGAGACGAACGTCGACGTCGCCAGGAGCCGCGCCGAGCGGCTGGTGCAAGAAGGTGCGCATGTGCTGGTCGGCCCGTTCGACTCCGGCGCGGCCGCCGCGATCGCGCAGGTCGCCGAGCAGCGGTCGATTCCGTTCATCATCAACATCGCCGCCGCGCCGCAGATCACCGAACAGGGCTACAAGTTCGTGTTCCGCAACTTCCCGACGGCGATCGACCTGACCCGCAACGGGCTGTCGCTGATCGGCGATCTGTTCCGCGCGACCAGCGTCGCGCCGCGCACCGCGGTGTTCATGCACGTCAACGACACCTTCGGCACCGCGATGAACCAGGGCATCAGCCGGATGCTGCCGACGCTGACCAATCTGCCGTTCAAGGTCGTCGAGACGATCTCGTACGACCCGGCGGCCAAGGATCTGTCGGTCGAGGTGGCCAAGGCCAAGGCGACCAAGGCGGATTTCCTGCTGCTGGTGTGCCGGCTCAACGACTCGATCCTGCTTCGCCGCGAGATGGTCAAGCAGCGCTGGAATCCGATGGGTGTCATCAGCCCCGGTTCCCCGGGCATGTACGAGGACCAGTTCTTCAAGGCACTCGGCAAGCTGTCCGACTACTGCATCTCGAACAATCCCTGGTACAACCCGAAGGGCGCGCTGACGCCGGCGGTGATCGCCGCGATGGCCAGGCAGTATCCGAAGGAGCGGCTGGTCACCCACGGCGCCAACGTCAGCTACACCTTCGAATCGATCCTGATCGCCGCCGATGCGTACAAGCGCGCGCGGTCGTTCGACGGCAAGACGCTGGCCGATGCGGTGCGCCAGACCAACATGACCGAACGGGTGGTGCTGGGCGGGCCGATCCGCTTCAACGCCAAGGGTCAGGTCGAGGGCAACCTGTCGGCCTGCCTGCAGAACCGTGACGGCCGGCCCGCCGTGGTGCTGCCGGAGAACGCGGCGGAGCTGAAGCCGGTGTTCCCGATGCCGGGCTACAAGCCGGCCTGAGCGATGCGCGGGGCCGCCCGCCGGACCGGCGCCGGCGGCGCCTTTTGACCGGAGGCGCGAAGCACCGTACAATTACTGACTCGTTGGTCAGTAATTGTACGGTCGGGCACCCCGATGAATGCCTCCGCCAACCGCGCCCCGCGCTGGGAGCGCCGCAAGGAAAGCCGCCCAGCGGAGCTGCTGGCGGCGGCGCTCGACATGTTCGTCGACAAGGGCTATGCCGCCACCCGGCTGGACGACGTCGCCAGCCGGGCCGGCGTCAGCAAGGGCACTCTGTATCTGTACTACCCGAGCAAGGAAGAGCTGTTCAAGGCCGTGGTGCGCGAAACCATCGTGCCCAAGATCGATGCCTACCGCCGCGAGGTGGAGACGTCGGCCGCGCCGACCGAGCAGTTACTGACGAATTTCTTCGATGCCTGGTGGCAGCACTTCGGCGTCACCGAGCTGGCCGGCATCATCAAGCTGGTGGTGGCCGAGGCCGGCAACTTCCCGGAGGTGGCCCGCTTCTTCCAGGAAGAGGTGGTCACGCCGAACGATGACCTGCTGCGCACCATCGTGCAGCGGGGCATCGACCGCGGCGAGTTCAAGCCGATCGACATCGACGCGGCGGTGCACATCTGGATCGCGCCGATGGTGCTGAAGGCGATCTGGATGAATTCGGTCGAACAGGTCTGTCCGATGCGCCCCGACATGACCGCCGAGCGGGTTCTGCGCGCCCAGGTGTCGATGATCCTCGACGCGATCCGTGCGCGGGCCGGCGGGACCGGCAAGCCACCCGGGCATTGATAGAATCCCGCCCAACGAATCCCGCCCCGATCGCCATGGGCATCGAACGCGCCCGTTTCAACATGATCGAACAGCAGATCCGCCCCTGGGGTGGGCTGGACCAGGACATT
>DAISWF010000441.1:0-3339 GCA_036826495.1 Burkholderiaceae bacterium | reverse complement strand
CGCCCCGCCCCCCGCGCAGTTCAACTTCGCCGCCCATCTGCTCACCGTCAATCGGGATCGGGCGGAGCGCACCGCCTACATCGACGACAGCGAACGGTTGAGCTACGGCGCGCTGGCCGACCGGGTGCGCCGGATGGCGGCGGCGCTGCGCGCGCTCGGCGTGCGGCGCGACGAGCGGGTGCTGCTGCTGATGCACGACACCAACGACTGGCCGGTCGCCTTCCTGGGGGCGCTCTATGCCGGCATCGTGCCGGTGGCGGTCAATACGCTGCTGACCGCCGACGACTATGCGTACATGCTGCGGCACAGCCGCTCGCAGGCGGTGCTGGTGTCGGCCGCATTGCTGCCGGTGCTGCAGGCGGCGCTGGCGCAGGGCGGGCACGAGGTCCAGGCGGTACTGGTGTCGGGCGCCGGCGCGATGGGCTCGGGCCCGGCGGCGGGCGCAGACGCGGCCGCGGGCGGCCCGGCCGCGGCGGGCCCGGGCGACGCGGCACGATTGCCGGCCGGCGTCCACCCGATCGACGAGCTGCTGCGCCGGCACGAGCCGATGGCCGCGGCCGCCCCGGTAATCGGCGACGATCCGGGCTTCTGGCTCTACTCGTCGGGCTCCACCGGGCGCCCCAAGGGCACGGTGCACAGCCATGCGAACCTCTGGTACACCGCCGAGCTGTACGGCAAGGGGGTGCTGGGCCTGACCGAAAGCGATGTCTGCTTCTCGGCCGCCAAGCTCTATTTCGCGTACGGCCTGGGCAACGGGCTCAGCTTCCCGCTGGCGGTCGGCGCCACCGTCGTGCTGATGGCCGAACGGCCGACACCCGACGCGGTGTTCAAGCGCTGGGTCGAGCACAGGCCCACGGTGTTCTTCGGCGCGCCCACCGGCTTCGCCGGCATGCTCGCGTCGCCGAAGCTGCCGGCCCGCGACGAGGTACGGCTGCGGATGTGCTCGTCGGCCGGTGAAGCGCTGCCGGCCGAGCTGGGCCAGCGCTTCGCGGACCACTTCGGCTGCGAGATCATCGACGGCATCGGCTCCACCGAGATGCTGCACATCTTCCTGTCGAACCGGCCCGGCGACGTCCGCTACGGAACCACCGGCAAGCCGGTGCCGGGCTACCGGGTCGAGCTGCGCGGCGACGACGGCCGGCCGGTGACCGACGGCGAGGTCGGCGACCTCTACATCAGCGGCCCCAGCGCGGCGCTGATGTACTGGAGCGACCGCGAGCGGTCGCGCAACACCTTCATCGGCGCCTGGACCCGCAGCGGCGACAAGTACGTCCGCGACGCCGACGGCTACTACACCTATGCCGGCCGCAGCGACGACATGCTGAAGGTCAGCGGCATCTACGTGTCGCCGTTCGAGGTCGAGGCGACCCTGGTCCAGCATCCGGCGGTGCTGGAGGCGGCGGTCATCGGCGTGCACGACGCCGACGGTCTGACCCGCACCAAGGCCTTCGTCGTCACGAAGCCGGGACAGTCGGTCAGCGCCGACGAGCTGAAGCTGTTCGTCAAGGACCGGCTCGCGCCGTACAAATATCCGCGGCTCATCGAATTCCTCGAGGAGCTGCCGAAGACCGCTACCGGCAAGATCCAGCGGTTCAAGCTGCGCGAACGCGAGGCCACTGCCGCAGGCTGATCCGGCTCACGCTCGCGCGGACGACAGCCACAGCGACGCGACGCCGGCCAGGCAGGCGCCCCAGACCACCAGCACCATCGCGCACATCAGCCAGGCGGGCGGTGCGAGCGGCTGGCGGGCGCGGATCAGGCGACGCCGGCGCC
Organism: Burkholderiaceae bacterium; assembly: GCA_036826495.1. GTDB lineage: Bacteria > Pseudomonadota > Gammaproteobacteria > Burkholderiales > Burkholderiaceae_E > DAISWF01. The sequence goes on along the minus strand of DAISWF010000441.1, from coordinate 1,566 downwards.
AGGTGCCGCAGGCGGCGGTGGCGGCGGAGGCGATCAGCAGCAGGATGCCCAGCGTGGTGATCGGCCGGTCGTCGTGGACGGCGCCGGCGCGCAGGATCACGACCGCGTTGATGAACAGCGCCAGCGCGGTGCGGCTCCAGGCGAGCGCGGTGCGCTGCGGCTGCAGGCCGGGGTCGGTCACGCCAGCAGCAGACGCCAGGCCAGCAGCGCGGCCACCAGCAGCAGCGCGACGGCCAGCAACGGAATCATCGAGGTGCCCGGCAGCGAACGGCCGAGGCGCATCGCGATCTCGTTGTCGCGCCAGCGCAGATACGCGGCGCCCGACAGCACCGACGCCAGCACCGCCAGCGCCACCGCGAGCCCGACCAGCACCGCGCGCGGCTGGATGGCCGTGGCGAACTGCTCGAGCAGCACGCCGCCGGCCAACAACGCGAGCGCGGTGCGTATCCATGCGAGGAACGTGCGCTCGTTCGCCAGCGAGAAGCGATAGTCGGGATCCTGGCCCTGCTGACGCCAGCGGAACCAGCCGGGCTCGGGTGTTTCATTCATGGCTCGCGGATTGTAGTGCGCGCGCGGCTGCTGCAACAACAACTTGCATTGTGCGAACGCAGAGCAACGCTTCACATCGCGTAACGGATCGATCGGCGCCGACTTCCTATCATCGATCGCTCCTCAAACCATTGTGCGGAACTCAAGATGAAACTGCTCCAGTCGTGCGTCGCGGTCGGGGCCGCCGCATGCGTCAGCCCCGCATTCGCTCAGGCAACCGTCAAGCCCGACGGCCTGTGGCATGCGAGCGCGACGCTCGGCGCGAGCCACGTCGGCGGCAATGCGAAGTCGTCCAGCCTGAGCCTCGCCGGCGACGCCCTGAAGCTCACCGCCGACGATCGCTGGGCCGTCTACGGCAACATGATCAACGCCAAGGCCGCCGGCAACCGGACCGCCGACCTCGCCCGGCTCGGCACGCGCTACGACCGCAACATCGACGTCAACTGGTTCGGCTTCGGGCTCGGCGAACTCGAACGCAACAAGCTGGCGAACCTCGACGCGCGAGCGTGGCTCGGCGGCGGCGTGGGGCGGCATCTGATCAGGAACGACACGACGACGTTCGACCTGTTCGGCGGCCTGGGCTATGCGTACGACGACTACGGGACCGCGGCCTTCGTCGCCGACCGCACGCGCAGCACCTACGGCCGCATCGAAGGACTGCTCGGCGAGGAGTCGACGCACAAGCTCACCGCCACCACGAACTTCAAGCAGCGGCTCGTCATCTATCCGAATCTGAGCGACCGCGGCGAGTTCCGCGCGGCGTTCGATGCCGGCCTGTCGGTCGCGATGTCGACACGGCTCGCGCTGACGTTGACGCTGGGCGCGCGCTACAACAGCGATCCGGGCAACGGGCTGAAGAACACCGACACGGTGTTCATCACCGGCATCACGTACAAGTACGACTGAGCGCGATCGGGCGGTGCCGCCGCCCGCGGCCGGTCAGCCGCAGCTAGTGTGCTGTTCCGGAGATAACTGGCATAAGGACGAGCGAGGAAGGGGCGAATGCAAGGCGCGGTT
>DAISWF010000440.1:0-3373 GCA_036826495.1 Burkholderiaceae bacterium | reverse complement strand
CCCGATGCAGACCCTGCTGACGGTTGCCCACGTGTTGGGTGGCCTGCTGATGGTCTTGTCGCTCGGCTATCTCCCGTCCCTGGCCTGGTCGCTGTTCATCGGCGACGGCGCCCACATGGGCTTCATCAAATCGGCGCCGATAGTGTTCTGCGGCGCCGGCGTGCTGACCCTGGTCACCTTGCGCTACCGCTGCGAGCTGCAGGCCCGCGATGGCTGCCTGCTGGTCGTGCTGGCCTATGCGGGCGGCGCCGCGGTCTGCGCGCTGCCGCTGCTGTTCGAGATCCCCGGGCTGAGCTTCACCGATGCCTATTTCGAGGCGCTGTCGGGACTGACGACCACCGGGGCCACCGTGCTGACCGGCCTGGATCGGCTGCCGTCGTCGCTGAACCTGTGGCGCCACCTGCTGCAATGGGTGGGCGGCATGGGCGTGATCCTGCTGGCGATCGCGATCCTGCCGCTGCTGGGGGTGGGCGGCATGCAGCTCTTCCGCGCCGAGGCACCCGGCCCCCGCAAGGAAGGCAAGCTGGCGCCGCGGGTCGCGCAGACTGCCCGCTATCTCTGGTTCATCTACATCGCGCTGACGGTGTCGTGCATGCTGGCGCTGCGCTGGGCCGGCATGGACTGGTTCGATGCCGTCTGCCACGCGTTCTCGACGATCGCGCTGGGCGGCTTCTCGACCCACGATGCCAGCATCGCGCACTTCGATTCGCTGCGCATCGAGGCGGTGCTGGCCGTCTTCATGATGGTGGCGGTGCTCAATTTCGGCACCCACTTCCTCGCAGTGCGTCACCGCTCGCTGATCGCCTACTGGCGCGACACCGAGGCCAAGCACGTATGGCTGCTGATCCTGGCCAGCGCGCTGATGCTCGGCATCTACATGTGGCTGCACGGGTTCGACGAGGACCCGGCCAGCCTGGCGCGCCACGTGCTGTTCACGACGATCTCGATGGCCACCACCACCGGTTTCGCGAACGTCGATTTCACCCACTGGCCGATCTTCGTGTCGATGTGGCTGCTGCTGCTGTGCGCCACCAGCTCGTCGGCCGGCTCCACCGGCGGCGGCGTCAAGATGATCCGGGTGCTGGTGCTGGTCCGCCAGGCGCACCGGGAACTGAAGCGCATCGTGCATCCGCGCGCGGTCGCGCCGATCCGCATCAGCGGCGCGGTCATCGAGAACCGCGTGATCCTGGCGGTGCTAGGCTTCATGCTGCTGTACGGGGCGACGATCACCGCGCTGAGCTTCGTGCTGATGGCCTCCGGCCTGAGCTTTCCGGTGTCGGTGTCGGCGATCATCGCCTGCGTCAACAATACCGGCCCCGGGCTGGAGTACCTGGGTCCCGCCGGCACCTACGGGCGGCTGGACGACTTCCAGATCTGGGTCTGCTCGCTGGCCATGCTGGCCGGGCGGCTGGAGCTGCTGGCGCTGTTCGCGCTGTTCATGCCTCAGTTTTGGCGTAAGTGAGTGGACACAATCCCGGTCACCCTGGTCACCGGCTTCGCCGGCCCCGGCAAGGCGCTGCTGATCGATCACTGGCTGCAGGGGCGGGCGCCCGGAGAGCGCTGGGCCCTGGTGCTCAACGAATCGATGCTGCCCGCCCGGCCGGCGCTGCAGCGGCTGGATCTGCGCGGCGCCTGCGTCTGCTGCGCCGCGCTGCCGGTGCTGCGCGCCCGGTTGCCGGCGCTGCTGCGTGACCGGCCCCGGCGGCTGGTCATCGAGCTGGGCGAGACCGGCGACCCGGCGGCCGTCGAGGCGCTGCTGCGCGCGCCGGACTGGCGGCCCTGGCTGCGGCCGCCCGGGGTCGTGGCGGTGATCGGCGCCGAGCGGTACGGGCCTTACCTGGACGATCCGGCGGCTGCGCCATCGGTCCGGCTGTACGCCAGCCTGCACCTGCGCCCGGCCGGCGCGGTGCAGTGGCAGCCGGCCGACGGGGCGTCCGACGAGGTCCGGCAGCGGATCCGGTCACGCGCCGACCGGCCCGACGCGCTGCTGGTCAGCGGCCCGGACCGGCCGTGGATCGAGCTGGCGGACCTGGAACGAACGGCCGACTGAACCGGTGTCGGCGATCGCGGCTTTCGGGCAAATGGCCGATCAGCACTCCCGAGTTCGTAAGTAAGCATACGCTCCCCCGTAAACCATCCATCCACGGACCTCTACGGATGTGACCGGACCTGTGCGACAGGAGCGCCGCATTGCCTCCGACCCTTGCGGAAAGGCGTCTGTCGGACGGTCGTCGAAGGGCCTCGTCGCCGGCTGTGGCGCCGACGCGCGACCCCCCGAGCGTCCGTCGGTATCGCCGCAACGCCTGTCGGTGCAGCTCATGAGTCTTCCGGCAGAACGCCGACGATACGGGCAGGCCCCGATACCGATACCGATACCGAAGGTTGATTCGATGAACATGATCTACAACAGCCCCAACTACTGCGTCGTCGAGTTTCGCGATGTGGAGGGTGCGTCCGGCGGTTACGAGATCATGGACAAGGCGTCCCGCCGCGAGATCTACATCGAAGGGGATCTTGCGCGCCAGTTCCGCGCCGACGTGCAGCAACTGATCATGTCCGAGCCCTCGATCGAGGAGGTCGACGACTTCCTGAGCCAGTTCGACGGCCTGATGCAGCAGCCGCTGACCTTGCATTGAGGGCATCGGGCCCCGACGCGATACGCTCGCGCACGCAACCTGCGGACAAAAATAGTCACGCGATCACTGGACCGTCGGCGCATCGGCGAGTAGCCTTTAGGGGCGACGCCGTCATCCCGGCATGGGATGATGCGGTGCATTACCGTTGCCAACAGCAGGGCGCGCGGCGCCGGCCCCTGACAACATCGTGACTGACTCCGAGAACCCCGTCCCCAAGAACCAGCAGTTCAATCTGCTGAACACGTTCCGCCGTGAGCGGACTCTGCTCGACGTCTACCTGGTCAGCGGCATCCGGTTGCGGGGCCGCATCCGTTCGTTCGACCAGTATTCGATGATGCTGGACACCGGCCAGAGCGACGCCTTCCTGTACCACCATGCGGTCAGCTCGGTCGGGCCGGCACAGGGCAAATCGGCCGGCAAGCGCCATCAGGCGCCCGCCGCGGCCGAGGATCCGATGCCCGAACGCCGGGCGCCGCCGCCGCCCAAGCCGGCCACCGAGGTCACCGTGGTGCGCCGGGTGTCGCGCAAGGTCCAGATCCCCGGCAACGAGCCGCACTGAAGGCGCCGGGCGCAGGCAGCGGGGCGCCGCCAGCCTGCACGCCGAAGGCCGCCCGGTAGCGGGCGCAGGGCGTCCGGCCGGGCAGCACAGGCCGGGCCGGGCCGCGAACAGGTCTCGGCCGTTCTAGGGAGGGTCCGCATAACCTAACGGGCTCCAGATCTTGCCAGACGGGGATGAT
>DAISWF010000439.1:253-3405 GCA_036826495.1 Burkholderiaceae bacterium | reverse complement strand
ACTTCGGCGACGACGACGAATGCCACATGGCATACCACTTCCCGCTGATGCCGCGGATGTACATGGCGATCGCGCAGGAGGACCGCCACCCGGTCGTCGAGATCCTGCAGCAGACGCCGGAGATTCCCGAGCACTGCCAGTGGGCGATCTTCCTGCGCAACCACGACGAGCTGACGCTCGAGATGGTCACCAGCAAGGAGCGCGACTACCTCTACAAGACCTATGCGGCCGAGCCGCGCGCGCGGATCAACCTGGGCATCCGCCGGCGGCTGGCGCCGCTGCTGGAGAACGACCGCGCGCGCATCGAGCTGATGAACAGCCTGCTGCTGTCGATGCCCGGCTCGCCGGTGCTGTACTACGGCGACGAGATCGGCATGGGCGACAACATCTTCCTCGGCGACCGCGACGGCGTGCGCACGCCGATGCAATGGACCAGCGACCGCAACGGCGGCTTCTCGCGCGCCGACCCGCAGCGGCTGTACCTGCCGCTGATCCAGGATCCGATCTACGGCTACGACGCGGTCAATGTCGAGGCGCAGGGCCGCGAACCGTCGTCGCTGCTGAACTGGATGCGCCGGCTGCTGGCGGTGCGCGGCACGTCGGCGGCATTCGGCCGCGGCACCTTCACGATGCTGCATCCGGGCAACCGCAAGGTGCTCGCCTATCTGCGCGAGTATCGCGACGAGGACGTGCTGTGCGTGGCCAACGTCGCCCGCGCCGCCCAGCCGGTCGAGCTGGAGCTGCGCGCCTACAAGGGCCGGGTGCCGGTCGAGATGATGGGGCGCACCGCGTTCCCGCCGATCGGCGATCTGCCCTATCTGCTGACGTTGCCGGGCTACGGCTTCTTCTGGTTCCGGCTGTCGACCGATGCCGAACCGCCGGCCTGGCACACCGAGGCGCTGCCGGTCGAGGACCTGCCCGTGCTGGTGCTGTTCGATCTGTGGAACAGCCTGTTCCGCCACAAGGTCGTGCCGTGGCGCATCGGCATGGCCGAGAAGACCCGCCAGCAGTTCGAGAACGAGCTGCTGCCGCCGTTCGTCGAACGGCAGCGCTGGTATGCGTCCAAGGCCGATGCGATCACCCGGGTCGCGCTGACCGATCATGCGCTGATCGAGGAAGGCGGCCGCACCTGGCTGATGACGATGACCGAGGTCGGCACGGTGGCCGGCCAGGCGCGCTATTTCATGCCGCTGGCGATGGCCTTCGAGGACCAGGACGAGGAGCAGACCCGGCTGCTGTCGGCGGTGGCGGTCTGCAAGGTGCGCCAGCAGGCGCTGGTCGGCGTGATCGGCGACGCGATGGCCGACGAGGCGTTCTGCCGCGCGGTGGTGGCGGCGATGGGCGCGGGCCGCACGTTGAAGGCCGACCAGGGCAGCCTGCGCTTCACGGCGGGCAATACCTTCGAGTCGGTGATCGGCGACGCGCTCGCCGGGCCGCAGCCGCTGCGCCGGCTGACCACCAGCAGCAACTCGGTCAGCCTGGTCGGCGAACGGATCTTCCTGAAGGCGTACCGCCGGCTGCAGGAAGGCGTCAATCCCGAGGTCGAGATGGGCCGCCACCTGTGCGACGTCGTCGGCTATGCGCACTGCGTGCCGGTGGCCGGCAGCCTCGAGTACCTGAGCGCGGCTGGCGTGCCGACGACGGTGGCGCTGCTGCAGCCGCAGGTGACCAACCAGGGCGATGCCTGGGCCTACACGGTGGCGCTGCTGGCGCGGCTGCTGGAATCCGTCGATCCGGCCAACGAAGGCCAGCAGGAAGGCGCGGTCACGTTGTCGCAGCGGGTGCGGGTGATCGCCCGCGCGGTCGGCGAGCTGCACCTGGCGCTGGCCCGCCGCACCGGCGACCCGGCGTTCGACCCGGAGCCGATCCAGCCCGCCGACCTCGCCGCGTGGAGCCAGTCGGTGCGCGACGAGTGCTCGCACACGCTGGCGCAGCTCGCGCGGCAGCAGTCCGGCTATGCCGAACCGGTGGGCGGGCTGGCCCGCATGGTGCAGCAGTCGGCCCGCGCGCTGCTCGCGCACATCGGCCGGCTCGCCGACCGCATCCAGGCGGCCGGCGTCAAGACGCGGCTGCACGGCGACCTGCACCTGGGCCAGATCCTGATCTGCCGCGAGGCGGTGATGCTGATCGACTTCGAGGGCGAGCCGAACCGGCCGATCGCCGAGCGCCGGATCAAGCACAGCGCGCTGCGCGACGTCGCCGGCATGCTGCGCTCGTTCGACTATGCCCGTCACACCGCGCTGCACCAGGCGGCCAACAACAGCGCCGACATCGAACGGCTGGCGCCGATCGCGCGCCAGTGGGAGCGCCGCAGCCGCGAGGAGTTCCTGGACACCTACCGCGAGGTGGTGGTCGCCGGCGGCCTCTATGCCGACGACACGGCATTCACGCAGGCGCAGGCGCTGCTCGAGCTGTTCGAGCTGGAGAAGGCGCTGTACGAGCTGCGCTACGAGATGAACAACCGGCCCGACTGGGTGCCGGTGCCGCTGTCGGGCATCGCCACGCTGGCCGCTTCGCTGCCGACGGGCTAGCGAGATCGAGATACGGGGAATTCCGATGGAAGAGATCAGTGTGTTGATCGAGCCGCTGCGCGGCCTGCTGCTGCAGGTCGGCGCATTCCTGCCGCGGCTGGCGGTGGCGGCGGTGGTGCTGCTGATCGGGTGGCTGCTCGCCAAGGCGGCCCGCTTCAGCGTCGTCAAGGCGCTGCGGGCGCTGAACTTCCATGTGCTGAGCGACCGCGCCGGCATCGACCGCTTCCTGCAGCAGGGCGGCACCACCAAGGACACCGTCGACCTGTTCGGCCTGGTCGCCTACCTGCTGGTGATCTTCGCGTCGCTGATCGTCGCGTTCAACGGACTCGGGCTGGCCCAGGTCACCGAGCTGCTGAGCCGCGTCGTGCTGTTCCTGCCGCGGCTGCTGATCGCGCTGCTGCTGATCGTGTTCGGCGCCTATTTCGCCCGCTTCGTCGGCGGCGCCGTCAACGGCTACCTGCGCGCGGCCGGCGTCAGCGATGCCGACCTGCTGGGGCGGGTGGCGCACTACGGCGTGCTGCTGTTCGTCGTGCTGCTGGCGATCGACCAGCTCGAGATCGGCCACGGGCTGATCCAGCAGACCTTCCTGATCCTGCTGGCCGGGCTGGTGTTCGGCGTCGC
>DAISWF010000439.1:0-243 GCA_036826495.1 Burkholderiaceae bacterium | reverse complement strand
TGGGGCTGGGCGCGCGCGACCGCGCGGCCGAGCTGATCGATCGCTGGTTCCCTCGCGACCGCCGCAGCGACGTCGCCCAGCGGCCGCCGGAACGGGCCGGCGGGGCGGCCGGCGACCGGATGAGGCGCTGAGCGGTGGCCAATCCGGCGACCTTCGACGCACTGTGGCCCGGCAGACCCTACCCGCGCGGTGCCACCTGGGACGGCCTGGGCGTGAACTTCGCGCTGTTCTCGGAATCGGCCG
>DAISWF010000438.1:0-3408 GCA_036826495.1 Burkholderiaceae bacterium | reverse complement strand
GCAGATCGCCGGCGGCGCGGCGGTCGCGGTGCCGGGGCTGACGGCCGAACCGGGCCGCGAGGTGACGATAGGCGTGCGTCCCGAGCACCTGACATTGGGCGCATCGGGCATTGCCGGCAAGGTCACGATCGTCGAGCCCACCGGCGCCGACACGCAGGTGTCGGCGATCTCCGAAGCGGGCGAGATCTCGGCGATCTTCCGCGAGCGCCACGACTTCAAGCCGGGCGATGCGATCGTGCTGACGCCGCAGCCGGGCACCGCGCACGTCTTCGACGCCCAGAGCGGCAAGCGTCTCTGAGCGCGGCATCGCGCCGATACACATCGTCGCAGCGCCGGCCGTCGTGGCGATGCGATCGAAGCGACCTGAGAACGACTGACGAAGGAGAACGAAGTGGAGAGAATCAAACGTCGCAAGTTCCTCGAATCCACCGCGGGTGTCGGCGCCGCCGCCGCGATCGGTGCGCCGATGGTGTGGATACCCAGCGCGCATGCGCAATGGAGCAACCAGCCCGAGAAAGGCGCCCGGCTGCGGGTGCTGCGCTGGAAGCGCTTCGTCGCCGGTGACGAGGAGACGTACCTCGCCAACGTCAAGAAGTTCACCGAGAAGACCGGCATCGAGGTGCGCGTCGACAACGAGAGCTGGGAGGACGTGCGGCCCAAGGCGGCGGTGGCGGCCAACACCGGCGCCGGCCCCGACATCATCCTGTCGACGCAGGACGATGCGAACCTGTATCCGGACAAGCTGGTCGACGTCACCGATCTCGCCACCTACCTCGGCAAGAAGTACGGCGGCTGGTATCCGGTGTGCGAGGCGTATCTGCGCCCCGACGGCAAGAAGTGGATCGGCATCCCGCTCGGCTGCGCCGGCAACGCGATCGTCTATCGCGAAAGCCACGTGAAGGCGGCCGGCTTCGACAGCTTCCCGAAGGATACCGACGGGTTCCTGAAGCTGATGAAGGCACTGAAGGAAAAAGGCACGCCGGGCGGATTCGCGCTCGGCAACGCGACCGGCGACCAGGGCTGGACCCACTGGCTGGTGTGGGCGTTCGGCGGCAAGCTGGTCGACAAGAACGGCAAGGTGGTCATCGACAGCCCCGAGACGCTGAAGGCGCTGGAGTTCGCCAAGGAGCTCTATCCGACGTTCGTGCCCGGCACCCTGTCGTGGCTCGACCCCAACAACAACAAGGCGTTCCTCGACGGCCAGATCAGCGTGACCTGCAACGGCATCTCGATCTACTACGCGGCGAAGACCTCGCAGGATGCGAAGCTCAAGGAGATGGCCGCCGACATCCAGCATTCGAACATGCCGATCGGGCCGGTGGGCATGCCGACCGAGCCGAACCTGTTCTTCAACCAGATGATCTTCAAGTACACCAAGTACCCGAAGGCGGCCAAGGAGTTCCTGCGCTTCATGATGGAGGAGGAGCAGTACGGGCCGTGGATGCAGGCATCGATCGGCTACACCTGCCAGCCGCTGGTCGCCTACGAGAAGAACCCGATCTGGACGGTCGATCCGAAGCACACGCCGTACCGCAACTCGATGAAGGTGATGCGGCCGCTGGGCTACGACGGCAAGCTGGGCTACGCATCGGCGGGCGCGACGGCCGACTTCATCATCCCGAACATGGTCGCCGAAGCGGGCAGCGGGTCGAAGTCGCCGAAGGAAGCGGCCGAGCGGGCGCAGAAGCGTGCCGAGCGCTACTACAAAGTCTGAGGGACGCGGCGGGCCGATCGCTGCAACCGCGGCGGCTGGAGCGGCGGCCGCTGTCGGGCGCGGAGGCGTGCCGGGCGCTACACCAAAGCGTGGGGGCGGGGGGGGGCGGACCGCTGCAGCCGCGCAGGCTGGGGGGGCGGCCGCCGCTCCGCTGCCGCCGGTGCAGTCGTGGCTGCACCGGCTGCAGAACAGCCGCAACGGCCTGGGGCTGGTGTTCATGCTGCCGGCCGCGGCGCTGCTGCTGCTGTTCCTGACCTATCCGCTCGGGCTGGGCACCTGGCTCGGCCTGACCGACACCAAGATCGGCCGGCCCGGCGTCTACATCGGCCTGGAGAACTTCGAATTCCTGTGGGGCGACAGCGTCACGCGGCTGGCGCTGTTCAACACCCTCTTCTATACGATCATCGCCAGCATCGGCAAGTTCCTGCTGGGCCTGTGGCTGGCGCTGCTGCTGAACAAGCACCTGCCGTTCAAGACGTTCCTGCGCGCGGTGGTGCTGCTGCCGTGGATCGTGCCGACCGCGCTGTCGGCGATCGCGTTCTGGTGGATCTTCGATGCGCAGTTCTCGGTGATAAGCTGGGTGCTGACGCGGCTGGGCCTGATCGACCGTTACATCGATTTTCTCGGCGACCCGTGGAACGCCCGCTGGTCGACGATCGCCGCGAACATCTGGCGCGGCATCCCGTTCGTCGCGATCTCGCTGCTGGCCGGCCTGCAGACGATCTCGCCGTCGTACTACGAGGCGGCGGCGATCGACGGCGCCACGCCGTGGCAGCAGTTCTGGCACGTGACCCTGCCGCTGCTGACGCCGATCATCGCGGTGGTGATGACGTTCTCGGTGCTGTTCACGTTCACCGACTTCCAGCTCATCTACGTGCTGACCCGCGGCGGGCCGCTGAACGCCACCCACCTGATGGCCACCTTGTCGTTCCAGCGGGCGATCTCGGGCGGCGCGCTCGGCGAGGGCGCGGCCATCGCCACCGCGATGGTGCCGTTCCTGCTCGCGGCGATCCTGTTTTCCTTCTTCGGGCTGCAGCGGCGAGCGTGGCAGAAATGACCCCCCCGAAGCGCCTTCGGCGCCTCCCCCCAGGGGGCGCCGCCTGCGGCCTGGCGAAGCCAGATCCGCGGCGGCCCCCCAAGGAAACCATGGAGCCCATGGAGCCGATCGCATGAGCGACAACGCGACAGACGGCCGGGGGATGAGCTACCTGGAATCGGTGCCGCGGCGCTGGATGACCACGTACATCCCGATGCTGCTGTTCCTGTTCGTGCTGCTGTTCCCGTTCTACTGGATGGGCACCACGTCGTTCAAGCCCGATGCCGAGCTGCTGTCGCGCGAGGGCAATCCGTTCTGGCTCAAGAACCCGACGCTCGCGCACTTCAAGAAGCTGCTGTTCGACACCGCCTATCCGGAGTGGCTGCTGAACACGATGATCGTCGCGGTGGTCAGCACGGTGATCTCGCTGTTCGCGGCGGTGCTGGCGGCCTATGCGATCGAGCGGCTGCGTTTCACCGGCGCGCGGGGCACCGGCCTGTCGATCTTCCTCGCCTACCCGATCCCGCCGTCGATCCTGTTCATCCCGCTGGCGATCGTGCTGCAGCACTTCGGGCTGTTCAACACCCGGTTCGCGCTGATCTTCACCTACCCGACATTCCTGATCCCGTTCTGCACCTGGCTGCTGATGGGCTACTTC
>DAISWF010000437.1:0-3412 GCA_036826495.1 Burkholderiaceae bacterium | reverse complement strand
CGTGCTGTCGGGCGGGCAGTCGTTCTTCGAGCGCGCCGAGATCCGCGACCTGATCGCCTACCTGCGGCTGCTGGTCAACGACGACGACGATCCGGCATTCATCCGCGCGGTCACCGTGCCCAAGCGCGGCGTCGGCACCGCGACCTTGCAGGCGCTCGGCAGCTATGCCGGGCAGCGTCACAAATCGATGTTCGCGGCGCTGTTCGAGATCGGCCTGGAGACGAAGCTCGCCGCCCGACAGCTCGAGCCGCTGCGCCAATTCGGCGAGTTCATCCAGAAGATCGCCTGGCGCGCCAGCCGCGAGCCGGCGGTGCAGGTGTTGGACGACCTGCTCGCCGCGATCGACTATCGCGCGCATCTGTACGACACGCTGGACGAAAAGGCGGCGGCCAGCCGCTGGCAGAACGTCAGCGACTTCGTCGACTGGATGAAGAAACGCGTCGCCCAGGCCGACACGCCGGCCGGCGGCACGCAGACCGGCGCCGCCGCCGGGCGCGGCACCACGCTGCTCGAGCTCGCGCAGACCATCTCGCTGCTGTCGCAACTCGACCGCAAGGACGGCGACACCGACGCGATCCGGCTGACGACGATCCATGCGTCGAAGGGCCTGGAGTTCCCGCACGTCTTCATCGTCGGCTGCGAAGAAGGGCTGCTGCCGCACGGCGGCGACGAAGGGCTGGACGACGAGCCCGACGGTCAGAAGACCGAATCGGTGCGCATCGAGGAAGAACGGCGGCTGATGTATGTCGCCGTCACGCGCGCGCAGCGCTCGCTGTGGCTGAGCTGGTGCCGCGCCCGCAAGCGCGCCCGCGACATCGAACGCCGCGAGCCGTCGCGGTTCATCGAGGAGATGAAGCTCGAGGCGCGGCCCAAGACCGCGGTGATGATCAGCGACGACGCCGCCAAGGCGAAGCTGGCGTCGCTGCGCAGCATGCTGGCCGGCGCTCAGCGCACGCCGAACGTCAGGTAGCCCTGCGCCAGGCCGCCGCGGGCGCCCGCATAGGCCCACAGCACGTCGTTGCCGATCGCGAACACCGGTGCGCCGTCGTGAGTGCGCGTGCCGCCCATGAGGCCGGTGGGATACTGCGGCGTGCCCGGATTGGTCAGTGTTGCACCCGTCGTCAGCGACGATCCCCCGCCGGCCGGCACGATCACCTGCGTGAAGCTGCTGGTGGTCACCGTCGCGGTGGACCAGGAGGTGGTCGTGGTACCGCCGACATAGGTGCCCGCGACGATGCCGGCGCGTTCGGGCAGACCGATCCGCATCCGCTTGTCGATCACGCCGTTGTACTCGTTCGGCCCGGCGCTCATGAACAGCGTGGTGTTGCCCGACTTCGCGACGCGGAACCGGCCGGTCACGTTGTGAACCGTGTCGACGCTGAGGAACTCGTCTCCGCTGACGGTCAGGTCGAAGGTCCACAGCGACCCGGACGGGCAGTCCGCGACCGTGTAGGGGATGTTGTCCTGGCAGGCCAGCAGCTTGCCGTTCGTGAAGCCGTAGGATTGGATCCGCGAATCCAGCGTGCCGGCAGGCGGGCCGCCCGACACTGCGATACTCCGCGCCAGCGTGTTGTAGCTGCCGCCGAGCTCGGCGATCGTCGTGACGAACTTGCGGGCCGCGATGAACGGCAGCACGCCGCCGCCCAGATTGACGTTGCCGACGATCAGATCGTCGGCAACGCGGAACTTCGCATTGACTTCATTGCCCGCGATCGTGAACTGGTTGGTGCTGCCCGCATCGGCGGAGAACGCCACCGCCGCGGCGCTGCCGGCCTTCAGTGTCCGGGCGTCGAAGTCGAACTCGATCGGAACCTGCACGCCTTCGGTCGAGTAGGCCTGATAGGTGCCGTTCAACCCGTCATGGGCCTGGGTCGTCGCCGCGGCGCTGTTGTTGGCGCTTACCGTGTCGGTCGCCGACGTCGCCGTGACCGTCGCGGAGACGGGGCCGCGGGTGGTGCTCGGCACGTTGACCGTGATCGCGAATGCGAGGCTGCCGCCGGCCGGCAGGCTGGCGACCGTCATCGCCATGCCGGTGGTCGGGCAGACCGCCCCACCCGCGGCGGTGCACGTGATCGAACTCGGCGTCAGAGTCGGCGTGATCGTCGCGGCGAGCGCGAGATTCGTCGACGCGTCCGGACCCGCATTGGAAACCACCGACGTGAACACGGCGCTGCTGCCGGCTGCGGTCTTGGCGGCAACCGAATGGGTCACCGAGACATCGGCTGAAGGAGTGGGCGCCGGCGGAGTCGGAGCAGGTGGAGTCGGAGCCGGCGGCTCGGTCTGAGTTGGAGCATCCCCTCCGCCGCCACCTCCACCGCAGGCCGCGATCATAAGAGACAAAGCAACCGTCGAAGCCAGAGAAACGTATTTTTTCATTTGAGGAAATCGATGTAAGAGTTTTTGTCTCTCGCCGGTGTTGCGGCTGGCGGCGATAAGACACTTTGACATTAGCGCAAGGGTGGCGCCAACCGAATGTTGCGGGAACCACGAATCTCCGTCTGTCGGTCATGCGTGCGACAGACGGTACGACGGCGCGTGAAAGCTTGTTAAACGTATCCCGAATGGGGTATGAACCACGACCGGCACTCGTGCCGGCATTGCGGTCGCTGAATGTCCCCTCGCCGGCCCGTATGGGCGCGCCTGCGATAAGCCCGCCATGTCCGGCACGCTCGACGCCTATCGCGACGCCGACCGCATCCTCAGGCAGGCGGCGGCAACGTTCTTCGACCATCTGTCCGAGATGTGCGAAGGCATCCTGCTGGTCGATCGCTCGGCGCGCATCGTCTGGATCAACGACCGCTACGAGCGCTATCTGGAGGCGCTCGGCTTCGGCAGCCCCGCCGAGATCATCGGTCAGCGCGTCGAGGATGCGGTGCCGAACACGCTGATGCATCAGGTGGTCGCGAGCGGCCAGCCGATCCTGCTCGACATCCTCGAGAACAAGGCGGGCACCTACGTGGTGTCGCGAATCCCGCTGCGTGACGACAACGGCGAGGTGATCGGCGCGGTGGGCCTCATCCTGTACGACCAGATCGAGTCGCTGCGGCCGCTGGTCGGCCGGGTCACGCGGCTGCAGCGCGAGCTGGCGGCCGCGCAGCGCGAGCTCGCGCAGCAGCGACGCACCCGCTACACCTTCTCCAGCTTCGTCGGCAACAGCCCGCAGGCGCTGGAGGTCAAGAGCCGCGCACGGCGCGCCGCGGTGGTCGCCAACAACGTGCTGCTGCTCGGCGAGACCGGCACCGGCAAGGAACTGATCGCGCAGGCGATCCATGCAGCATCGCCGCGCGGCAATCGCCCGTTCATCGCGGTCAACGTCGCGGCGATCCCCGACACGCTGCTGGAGGCCGAGTTCTTCGGCGTCGCGCCCGGCGCCTACACCGGCGCCGACCGGCGCGGCCGCGACGGCAAGTTC
>DAISWF010000436.1:0-3443 GCA_036826495.1 Burkholderiaceae bacterium | reverse complement strand
CATATCCGCGCCGGATCAGCGCGTGGGAACCGGCTTCTCGCCCCGGTAGTCGTAGAAGCCGCTGCCCGAGCGCAGGCCGTTCCTGCCTTCGTGCATCAGCCGTTCGACGATCGCCGGCGTCTCATAGCGCTGCGGGCTCAGGGCCTGCGACAGATAGCGGCTCGCGTGATAGAGGATGTCGTTGCCGCCGAAGTCGATGAACTCGACGACGCCGATCGCCGCGAAGCGCAGCCCCAGGCCGTAGCGGGTGGCGCGGTCGATGTCCTCGGCGGTGGCGACGCCTTCGTCGACCATCCGGGCCGCCTCGTTCATGATCAGCGCCTGCAGCCGCGGCACGATGAAGCCCGGCGCCGGGCCGCACAGCACCGGCACCTTGCCGATCGATTCCAGCAGCGCGCGCAGCGTCTGCGTGACGGCGGGGTCGGTGCCCGGGTGGCTGCTCAGCTCGACCAGCGGAATCACGTAGGCCGGGTTCAGCCAGTGCGCATTGATGAGCCGGCGCGGTTCGCTGACCATCGGCACCAGATCGGTGACCAGGATCGTCGACGTCGTCGACGCGAGGATCGCGTCGGCCGGCGCAGCGCGGCAGATGCGGGCGAACGCGTCGCGCTTGGCCGTTAGCGTTTCGGTGACGCCTTCGAACACCAGCCGGGCACCGGCCAGCACCTGCGCCGCTTCGTCGTGGCCGACGATGCGGATCCGTTCGAGCACCCGCTGCACCGCATCGGCGGGCATCGCATCGAGCTCGGCGAGCATCTGCAGGCTCGCCCGCAGTTCCTCGCGGGCCTCGTCGGCCAGCCGCCCGGCGTCGGCGGGCGGCCGCGGCTTGAAGTCGATCACGTCGACGGCGATGCCGGCGTAGGCGAATGCCAGCGCGATGCCGCGGCCCATACGGCCGGCGCCGACCGCGACGATGCGGTCGATCGGCGATGCGCGGCCGGCCGCGGCTTCGCCGGCGTCGTCGGCATCGCCAGCCGCAGTCGTACCGGCGACCGGCTCGAAGCTGGCTGCAGGTGCGCTCGCGGCCTTCGTGGGGATGCTCGCAGGGCCGTCCGCAGCCTGTGCGGGGCCGGCCCCGCTCACCGCCGCCCCTCTGCGAGCAGCCGCTTCATCGCCGCGCGATCGAGGCCGGCCAGCCCCAATCCCTCGAGCGTGCGCGGGCCTTCGCGCAGATCGCGGCCGAGGATCGCGCCGGCGATCGCCAGCAGGCCGGCGGCCACCGGCGCATCGACGCCGGCCCAGCGGGCCACCGATGCCAGGAAGGCCAGGCCCAGCACCGTGTCCTCGGTCATGTAGCGGTGGCTCGCCAGGTCGATGTGCTCGCGCCAGTCGCCGGAATCGACCAGCCGCTTGTGCGCATCGCCGTACATCCAGCGGTCGTTCTCGTAATGGTCGGACAGCGGGAAGTGCGGCGCCGCATAGCCGAGCGCCGCGCGCACCGCGATCCGTTCCCGGTCCAGCCGGGTGGTCACCGCGCGCACCGCGGGCTGGGTGCCTTCGTTGTGGATGTCCCAGCGTTCGAAGTGCTGCAGCGGCGCCGCGTTCATCAGGATCAGCGGCGGATGGATGATCGGGCCGGCATTCATCAGCGCGCCCGACAGCGCGTCCTCGCAGGGTTCGATCGACGGATAGGCCTGGCGGATCACCGCGAACGCCGCATCGTGCTCGCTGGCCGGATAGACGCCGGTCGGCAGCCGGGTCGCGCGGATCGTGATCGCGACTTCGGCCGGGCCATGCTTGCGCGCCAGATAGGGCAGCGTGCCGGTCTCCGCATAGCTGACCCGCGCCCGCGAGCCGGCCTCGCGGGCGATGCGGTCCATCACGAAGCTGCCGAAGGTGCCCGGCGGCAGGAACACCACCTGGCCGTCGCGCAGATGCGGTGCCATCGCTCGGGCGATGTCGGCCTGGGCAGTGGCGGGCGAGGGGATCAGCAGCAGCTCTGCGCCGGCTACTGCCGCGCCGACGTCGGCGGTGGCCAGCGCGATCGGCACCTCGCGGCTGCCGTCGACGTCCTTCAGCCGGATGGCGGGGCGGGCCAGCAGCGGCTGCAGCGCCTGCGCGTCGCGCCGCCACAGCCGCACCTCGTGGCCGCGTTCGGCCAGATCGGCCGCCGCCGCGAAACAGCCGTGCCCGCCGCCCAGGATCGCGATCTTCACGTCAGCCACCGAAACATGCAATTGCATGGATTCTGCGCCGGCGGTGGCCGGCTTGGCAAGGGGGCCCCCGGGCGGGGCGCGAAGCTCCCTCCGTACAGATGTAGACGGCGTTTCCGCCCAAAACTGATAGGCTTGTGGACCGTTTGAATCAGTCGGCAAGAGCGCACCCTCCCTGGGGCGGGCGGCGTGCGTTCTGCCGGAGTCGATACGGATGATGAAGTGAGTTCCGATACACACGTGGCCGTCGTCGACGACGATGTCGACGTCGCCAAGCTGCTGGTGGGGTACCTGCAGAGCCATGGATTCCGGGTCACGTCGTTGCGCGACGGCGCCTCGCTGCTGGCGCTGATGCCGGTCGATCCGCCGGCGCTGGTGCTGCTGGATCTGGGATTGCCCGGCGAGGACGGTCTGTCGATCGCCCGGAAGCTGCGCGCGCAGTGGCGCTGCGGGCTGGTGATCGTCACCGGCCGCGGCGATGCGGTGGACAAGGTCGTGGGCCTCGAGCTGGGTGCCGACGACTACGTGACCAAGCCGTTCGATCTGCGCGAGCTGCTGGCGCGGGTCAAGGCGGTGCTGCGCCGGGTCGATGAAGCCGCCGCGCCGCCGCCGGCCGATCCCGCGCAGCCGCGCGGCCGGTTCCGCTTCGCCGGCTTCTCGTTCGATGCCGCCGCGCGGGTGCTCAAGCACCCGGCCGGTCACGACGTGATGCTGACCGCCGGCGAGTTCGATCTGCTGCACACGTTCCTGCAGCATCCGGGCCGGGTGCTGTCGCGCGACTTCATCCTCGAGCACACCCGTGGCCGCGAGGCTTCGCCGTTCGACCGGACGATCGACGTGCTGGTCGGCCGGCTGCGCCGCAAGCTCGAGAGCGACCCGGAATCGCCGCAACTGATCAAGTCCGTGCGCGGCGCCGGCTACATCCTGGTGCCGGCGGTCGAGGCGGGATGAGCGGGGGGATCAGGCCATGACGTCGGGCGATACCGGCGAGTCCGGCGCGCCGCCGCCGGCCGTTCAGGCGTTCGACGAACGGACGGTGTTCCGTTCGCTGTTCGTCGGCTATCCGGATGCGCTGCTGCTGGTCGATGGCGCCGGCACCATCGTGCTGGCCAACCCCGCCGCCGCAGCCTTGCTCGGCTATCCGCGGCCGGAGCTCGAGGGGCTGTCGGTCGAGGCGCTGGTGCCCGATGCGATCCGGCCGCGCCATGCAGCCTGGCGGCAGGCGTACGGCCGCGCACCGCGGCCGCGGCCGATGGGCACGCAGATGGACCTGGTGGCGCGCCGCAAGGA
>DAISWF010000435.1:0-3458 GCA_036826495.1 Burkholderiaceae bacterium | reverse complement strand
GGATGAACGCCCCCATCATGCCGTTCTCGTCGGCGGCGGTCAGGTAGATCGTGCCGCCGGCGGGCGGCTGCCCGTGCTGCGGGTCGCCGGCGCGATCGGGCCGGATCAGCTTCGCCCGTTCGCGCAGATAGGCGTCGGACAGCAGATCGGCCGCCTTGACGTCGGTCATGTGACGCGGATCGGCGACATGACGATAGACATCGGCGAACGCCAGCTTCATCGCCTCGATCTGCAGATGGCGGGACTGTGCCGAATCGGCCGGCAGCGCCGCCAGATCGAAGTTCGACAGCATGCCCAGCGCCATCAGCGCGGCGATGCCCTGGCCGTTCGGCGGAATCTCGTGCAGCGTGAAGCCGCGATACGACTTGCTGATCGTGCCGACCCATTCGGGCGTGTAGCCGCGCAGATCTTCCAGGGTCATCGAGCCGCCGTTGTCGCGCGCATGCGCCACCAGCGCCGCCGCGGTCTCGCCCTCGTACAGATCGGCGCCCTGCGTCGCGGCCAGCCGGCGCAAGGTGGCTGCCGCATCGTTGAACACGAAGCGCTCGCCGATCGCCGGCGCCCGGCCGTGCGGCAGGAACGCCTGCGCGAAGCCGGGCTGCCTGCCGAGCGGCTCCACGTGCGCGACCCATTTCTGCTGGACCACCGGCGTGACGCCGTAGCCGCGTTCGGCGATGTCGATCGCCGGCTGCAGCAGGTCGGCGAACGGCAGCTTGCCGAACCGGCGGTGCAGCGCCGCCCAGCCGGCCACCGCGCCGGGCACGGTGACCGAATCCCAGCCGCGCAGCGGCACCTCGCCGTTGTGCCGCTTGCGGAAGTAGGCCGGATCCCAGGCGGCCGGCGCATGGCCGGAGGCGTTCAGGCCGTGCAGCTCGCGGCCGTCCCACAGGATCGCGAACGCGTCGCTGCCCAGGCCGTTGGAGCACGGCTCGACGATCGCGATCGTCGCCGCCGCGGCGATCGTCGCGTCGACCGCATTGCCGCCGCGCGCGAGCATCGACAGGCCGGCCTGTGCGGCCAGCGGCTGCGAGGTCGCGACCACGTTGCGGGCGAAGATCGGTATCCGGATCGTCGGATACGATGTCTTCCAGTCGAAGCCGGTGGGCGCCAGCGCATCGGCGCGGTTCATCATGTTCATCGTCGTCTCCCCAAGGAGCCTGTCGGGGTTGAAGGGGTCCGCAGCGCGTCAGCAACCGAGCTGGGTCGCCAGGTCGTTGAAATCGACCGCATGATAGTCGCATGCCGGATCGCGGCCCAGGTCCTTGCGTTCGCGCGGCCCGAACTCGCGCGGCCGTTCGACGAACGCGGTGCGGCAACCGCACTCGCGCGCGGCGGCCAGATCGTTCTTGTGCGCCGCGACCATCAGCATCCGCGTGGGGTCGACGTCGAACACGCCGCAGACGCCCAGATAGGCTTCGCGATCGGGCTTGTAGTGGCGGAACGTCTCTGCCGACAGGATCAGATCCCATGGCAGCCCGGCGCGCTTGGCCATGTTCGCGAGCAGCCCCAGATTGCCGTTGGACAGCGTGCACAGCGTGAACTTCGTGCGCAGCCGCGTGAGGCCGGCGACCACGTCCGGCCACGGATCCAGCCGGTGCCATGCCCGGTTCAGCTCGCGGCGGCCGGCCTCGTCCATGTCGCCCAGCCCGAACTCCGGCAGGATGCGGTCGAGGATCATCCGGTGCAGCTCGTCGATCCGGGTCCAGCCCAGCTCGCCGCTGCGCACCCGTGCCATTGCCGGCTGATAGCCGGCGCGCCAGGCCAGCGCGAACGCCGAACCGTCGATGCCGAGCTTCATCGCGTCGACCTCGCGAACGATCGACCCGTGCCAGTCGACGACGGTGCCGAACACATCGAACGCGAGCACCTGCGGCGCGGGTACATCCGGTGGCGGCATGGCGGGCTCCCTCGTCGATCGGTTGCAGCAGGACACGGTCAGCTTCGCGTGGCGTGGGTCGTACGGGTGGTCATTCGAGAGATCATTCGAGTGTTCATTCGGGCCGGATGTTCGCGCGCTGGATCACCGCCTTCCAGCTCTGCATCTCGTCGGCGTACAGCTTCGCGAACGCCTGCGGCGTGCCGCCGCGCGGTTCGGCGCCGGTCTTCTCGAACCGCTCGATCACGTCGGCGCTGGCGATCAGGGTGTTCATCTCGCGGTTGACCCGTGCGACGATGTCGGCAGGCAGGCCGGCGGGGCCGAACATGCCGAACCAGTTGCTGATCGCCATGCCCTGCACGCCGATCTCGGCGAAGGTCGGCACGTTCGGCAGCGACGACGAACGGCGCGCGCCGGATACCGCCAGCGCGCGCACCTTGCCGTCGCGGATGTGCGGCTGCGCCGACACGATGCTGTCCATCAGGAACGCGATCTGGCCGGTCACCAGGTCGGGGATCACCAGCCCCGTGCCGCGATAGGGGATGTGCACGACGAACAGGTTGCCGGCGCGCCACTTGAACATCTCGGCGGCCAGATGCGGATAGGTGCCGATGCCGCTGGATCCGAAGTTGTATCGGCCGGGCGCCCCCTTCAGCAGCGTGATCAGCCCCCGCGCGTCGGCGGCCGGGGACGATGCGCCGACCACCAGCACGCTGGGCGCTTCGGCGACGTTGATGATCGGCGTGAAATCGCGGATCGCGTCATACGGCATCTTCGGATTCAGCACCGGGCCGATCGAGTGCGTGGAGCTGGTGGCCAGCAGCAGCGTGTAGCCGTCGGGTGCGGCCTTGGCGACCGCGTCGGCGCCTATCGTGCCGCCGACGCCGGGCCGGTTGTCGACGATCACCTGCTGGCCCAGCGCCTGCGACAGCTTCATCGCGACCACCCGGCCGATGATGTCGGTGGCGCCGCCGGCCGGGAACGGGATCACCAGCCGGACCGGACGCGACGGCCAGGCGCTCTGGGCGCGGAGGGCCGGTGAGCCGAGCAGCCCGGCGGCACCGGCGGCGGCCAGCATCCGCGTGAAACGGCGGCGGCTCGCGCGGGCATCGGATGGCGGCAGGCAGGGCAGGGGCATCGTCGGGCGGTCGGGTTTCGGGGGGTCGGTGGAGGGATACGCTACCGCATCCGCGAAAAGTGTGCCGGACACCGCCTGAAAACCCCGTCCGGCCGCGGGCGAAAAAAAAGCCCGCACGGGGCGGGCTTGCGGAAGACGGACGACCTGGGTGTATCGATCGTCCGTGCCGTTCGGGCGGTGTCAGTCGTCGCCGGCGAACGCCTCCTGGCGTTTCCTGGAGATCGCCGGCAGGAACACGATCGCCAGCAGCAGCGCGGCGGCGATCAGCAGGCCCAGCGACAGCGGCCGGTTGAAGAACACCATCGGATCGCCGCGCGAGATCGTCATCGCGCGGCGCAGGTACTCCTCCATCAGCTTGCCGAGCACGAAGCCGAGCAGCAGCGGCGCCGGTTCGCAATCGAGCTTCTTGAACACGTAGCCCAGGATCGCGAACGGGATCGTCAT
>DAISWF010000434.1:0-3462 GCA_036826495.1 Burkholderiaceae bacterium | reverse complement strand
GCTGCCGGTGCCCGGCGAGCGCGCCGACCGCAGCCGTGCCGAAGCGGCCGCGCCGCGCCCGTCGCGCGTGCGCCGCTCCAAGCTTTGATACCATCGATCGGGCATGACGCTCACTGAACTGAAATACATCGTCGCCGTCGCGCGCGAGCGGCATTTCGGCCGGGCCGCCGAAGCCTGTTTCGTCAGCCAGCCGACCTTGTCGGTCGCGATCAAGAAGCTCGAGGACGAACTGGGGGTGCTGCTGTTCGAACGCGGCTCCAACGAGATCTCGGTCACGCCGGTCGGCGAGCAGATCATCGAGCAGGCGCAGCGGGTGCTCGAGCAGAGCAACGCGATCCGCGAGATTGCCAAGACCGGCAAGGATCCGCTGGCCGGCCCGCTGCGGCTGGGCGTCATCTACACGATCGGCCCGTACCTGCTGCCGCACCTGGTGCGCAGGATGATCGCCGACGCGCCGAACATGCCGCTGCTGCTGCAGGAGAACTACACGATCAAGCTGCTGGAGCTGCTGCGCCAGGGCGAGATCGACGTCGCGGTGCTCGCCGAACCGTTTCCCGGTCATGGCCTGATGACGCAGGCCGTCTACGACGAACCGTTCATGATCGCGGTGCCGCGCAGCCATCCGTGGGCGCAGCGCAAGAGCGTCAGCTCCGAGGAGCTGAAGAACGAGACGATGCTGCTGCTGGGCGCCGGCCACTGCTTTCGCGACCATGTGCTCGAGGTGTGTCCCGAGCTGTCGCGGTTCTCGCAGAACACCGCCGGCATCCAGAAGACGTTCGAGGGTTCGTCGCTCGAGACGATCCGGCACATGGTGGCGTCCGGCATCGGCATCACGGTGCTGCCGATGCTGGCCCGCCCCGATGGCACCGACGACGGCCTGCTGAGCTACGTGCCGTTCTCGCCGCCGCCGCCGACCCGGCGGGTGTCGCTGGTGTGGCGCAAGAGCTTCTCGCGGCGGCCGGCGATCGAGGCGATCCGCGCGGCGATGCTGGCGGCCGATCTGCCGGGCGTCACCAAGCTGCCCGACGAGAAGCCGATCGCGCTCTGACGCGCAGCGGTATTCTGCGCGCCCGGCCGCACCCTGCGATACTGAATCCCGCCCTGACTTTCGCCCTTGTTCCCGTCCGCCCGCCGTTCACGTCCGCCGTGATGGAATTCCGATGAACCAACCCCCCACCTACCTGACGATCGACGAAACGATCGGCCGTACGCCGCTGGTGCGGCTGCAGCGCATCGGCCAGGCCGAGCGCGATGCGCGCAACAACGTGATCCTCGGCAAGCTCGAGGGCAACAATCCCGCCGGTTCGGTCAAGGACCGCCCGGCGCTGGCGATGATCAAGCGGGCGCAGGCGCGCGGCGACATCCGGCCCGGCGACACGCTGATCGAGGCGACCTCCGGCAACACCGGCATCGCGCTGGCGATGACCGCCGCGATCCTCGGCTACCGGATGGTGCTGATCATGCCCGACAACCTGTCGGTCGAACGGCGGCAGGCGATGAAGGCCTATGGCGCCGAGCTAATCCTGGTCACCCGCGAGCAGGGCATGGAAGGCGCCCGCGACCTGGCCGACCAGATGCAGGCCGAAGGCAAGGGCAGGGTGCTCGACCAGTTCGCCAACGACGACAACTGGGCCGCGCACTACGAGACCACCGGTCCGGAGCTCTGGCAGGACACCGGCGGCCGGATCACCCACTTCGTGTCGGCGATGGGCACGACCGGCACGATCACCGGCGTGTCGCGCTACCTGAAGGAGAAGAACCCGTCGGTGGCGATCGTCGGTGCCCAGCCTGAAGAGGGCTCGTCGATTCCGGGCATCCGCAAGTGGCCCGATGCCTATCTGCCGAAGATCTACCGCCACGCGATCGTCGACCGTATCGAGCACGTGTCGCAGCGCGATGCCGAGGACATGGCGCGCCGGCTGGCGGCCGAGGAGGGCATCTTCTGCGGCCCGTCGGCGGCCGGCGCCTGCTGCATCGCGCTCAGGGTGGCGGCCGAAGTCCGCGACGCCACGATCGTGTTCGTCGTCTGCGACCGCGGCGACCGCTATCTGTCGATGGGGTTGTTCCCCGGGTGAGACCACGGGCGGCCGATGACGGTCCGCCGGATGGCGGGTGCCGGCGGCGGGGCCGTCCGGAGTCCATCGGGTGAGGCGGATCCTTCCCGAGCTCCGCGGCGCGGTCGCGCGGCTGCGCGTGCTGCATGCGGCGGCCACCGCGCGGATGTCGGGCACCCTGCGCGGCATCCTGTACGTCGCCGGCGCCGGCGTATCGTTCGCGCTGCTGGACAGCCTGGCGAAGGCCCTGTGCCGCATCTACCCGTCCGAGATGGTGGTCTGGGCGCGGTACTTCTTCCACGTGCTGGTGATGCTGGTGATCCTGTGGCCGGCCTGGCGGGGCCGGCTGGTCGCGACCCGCAGCCCGGGGCTGCAGGTGCTGCGCGGCCTGGCGCTCGGCATGTCGTCGGTGACGTTCTTCGCGGCGCTGGCGCTGATGCCGCAGGCCGAGGCCACCGCGATCAATGCGATCGGCCCGATCATCGTCACCGTCGTGGCGGTGCTGTGGCTCGGCGAGCGGGCGCCGCCGGGCACCTGGTACGCGCTGTCGGCCAGCTTCGTCGGCGTGCTGCTGATCATCCGCCCCGGCTCGTCGGTGTTCTCGCCGGCGGCGCTGCTGCCGCTGCTGACCGCCGGCTTCGGCGCGGCCTACACCTTGCTGACGCGCAGGCTGGCCGGCATCGACAACAGCGTCGCGACGCTGTTCATCGGTGCGCTGGTGCCGACGGTGCTGCTGTGCGGCCTGATGCCGTTCTACTGGAAGACCCCCGAAGCCTGGTGGCACTGGATCGGCCTGGTAAGCCTGGGCGCGATCGGCGCGGGCGGCCACCTGCTGGTCGTGCGCGCCTACGAGACCGCATCGGCGAGCGCGCTGGCGCCGTTCAGCTACACCCATGCGGTCGCGGCGATCCCGATGGGCTTCCTGGTGTTCGGCACCTTCCCCGACCGGCCGGCGCTGCTCGGCATGCTGCTGATCGTCGCGACCGGCGTCGTGATGGCGCTGCTGCGCGGCAACGAGGCCGGCAGGCTGCCGAAGTAGCCCGCCGAGGCAGCATGCCGAGGCAGCCTGCTAGGTCTCCACGCTGACCACGACCTGGCCTTCGCTGACGACGTCACCCTCGGCGACCTTCAGGTCACGCACGACACCGGCCTGCGGCGCCTCGACCGGGATCTCCATCTTCATCGATTCCAGGATCAGCACCGCCTCGCCGGCCTCGACCCGCTCGCCGGGCTGCTTCTCGATCTTCCACACCTTGCCGGTCACCTCGACCTCGATTCTGACCATCGCCATCCGTGTTGCTCCTCGTGATGCGTTCGGTTGCTGAAAGCGGCATCCGGCGGGAGGGGGCCCTCCCTAGGAGCCTGTCGGGGTTGAAACCTGCCCGCGCCGGTGCCTGTCAGGCCCCCA
>DAISWF010000433.1:437-3511 GCA_036826495.1 Burkholderiaceae bacterium | reverse complement strand
GGTCGAGCCGATCCGGCACGGCGTGCACTTGCCGCAGGATTCGATCGCGCAGAATTCCATCGCGTAGCGCGCCAGCTCCCGCATGTCGGCGGTGTCGTCGTGCACGACGATGCCGCCGTGGCCGACCACCGCGCCGATCGCGGCAAAGCCTTCGTAGTCGATCGGCAGATCCCATTGTGATTCGGGCACGTAGGTGCCCAGCGGCCCGCCGACCTGCACGGCCTTGACCGGCCGACCGCTGGCGGTGCCGCCGCCGAAATCGAACAGCAGCTCGCGCAGGGTCAGGCCGAACGCGCGCTCGACCAGCCCGGCATGGCGGACGTTGCCGGCGAGCTGGAACGGCAGCGTGCCGGTCGAGCGGCCGACGCCGTAGTCGCGATAGAACGCGGCGCCGCGGGCCAGGATCAGCGGCACGCTGGCGAACGTGATCACGTTGTTGATCACCGTCGGCCGGCCGAACAGGCCCTCGATCGCCGGCAGCGGCGGCTTCGCGCGGACGATGCCGCGGCGGCCCTCGAGGCTTTCGAGCAGCGCGGTTTCCTCGCCGCATACGTAGGAACCGGCGCCGACCCGCACTTCCAGCTCGAACGCGCGGCCGCTGCCGAGCACGTCGGCGCCGAGGAAGCCTGCGTCGCGCGCCAGCCCGATCGCTCGGCGCATCGTGTCGATCGCCTGCGGATACTCGGAGCGGATGTAGACGTAACCTTGGGTCGCCCCGGTGGCCAGGCCCGCGATCGCCATGCCCTCGATCAGCATGTACGGGTCGCCTTCCATCGTCATCCGGTCGGAATAGGTGCCCGAATCGCCTTCGTCGGCATTGCAGACGACGTACTTCTGGCCGGCCGCCGCGGCCAGCACCGTGCGCCACTTGATGCCGGCCGGAAACGCCGCGCCGCCGCGGCCGCGCAGGCCCGACTGCAGCACCTCGTCGACGATCGCGGCCGGCGCGAGCGCCGCCGCGCGCCGCAGGCCGGCCCAGCCGTCGTGCGCCGCATAGTCGTCCAGCGACAGCGGCGCGGTGAGGCCCATCCGGCGGAACGTCAGCCGCTGCTGGCGCGCGAGGAACGGGATGGCCTCGGTCGGGCCGTGGCACAGCGGATGCGCGGCGCCGCGCAGCAGGCCCGCGTCGAGCAGCGACGGTACGTCGGTCACCGTGACCGGCCCGTACGCGACGCGGCCGCCGGCGGTGTCGACCTCGACCAGCGGGTCGAGCCAGAACAGGCCGCGCGCGCCGTTGCGCACCAGGTCGATCGCCAGGCCGCGGCGCGTGCATTCGGCGGCCAGCGCGGTGGCCACCTCGTCGGCGCCGGCGGCGCGGGCTGCGGAGTCGCAGGGGACGAAGACCCGCACCGGGGTCCGCGCGGTCGACACTGCGGACGAAGGCAGCGCCGCGGAGGCAACGGTTGCCGCGGCGATGGCGGGCGCAGACGAGGCGAGGCCGGTCGGGACAGGCGCAGTCGAAATTCCGCCCGGGGTTGACGTCGAAGCCGCGCCGCTCGAGAGTTCGTTCATATCCGCGCAGGCTGCCGGTTCGCCGCCCGCAGCCGCGCGGGCTGTCTGCCCGCGACCGATGAATGCTGCGGTATCGGCCGTCAACTCCGCACCGGCCGGCGCCCCATGCTGCCATCGCCCGACCAGCGCATCGAACCCGGCCGGCTCGACCCGTCCATGCAGCCGCCCGTCGATCTGCACCGCCGGCGACGATGCGCACAGGCCCAGGCAGTAGACCGGTTCCAGCGTCACCTCGCCGTCATCGCGGGTCGCATGCATCGCGCAGCCGAGCGACTGCGCGGCATGGCGGGCCAGCGCGTCGGCGCCGCGCGCCTTGCACGATTCGGCCTGGCAGATCCGCACGTGGTGACGGCCGGCCGGCGCGGCGCGGAAGTCGTGGTAGTAGGTGACGACGCCGTGCACCTCGGCCCGCGACAGGTTGAACGCCCGCGCGATCGGTTCGACCAGGTCGGCCGGCACATGACCCAGCCGCTGCTGGATCGCATGCAGCAGCGGCAGCAGCCCGCCGGGCTGGCTGCGGTGTTCGTCGATCAGGTCGCGGACCCGGTGATGATGGGGGGCGGTCATCGGCCTCTCGGGCGTGTGCCGGGCCGGGGCCAGGCTCGTACCAGGTTCCCGTGAAGCATAGGTCGGGCGCCCGCCGGAACATGTCCGGCTGCTGCAGGATTCCGGCTCCGGACTTATGCTGTCACAGCATGTATGAGCGGTACTGTACGACCGAGCGTGCTTGTCGGCAATATGCCTGCAGCGGTATCGTTCATAGGTGGCAAGCAGCATGATGCAGATGCTGTCGGCAGCATAGGGCCTGTCCGCACGGCGACGGGCACGAACCTGATCGGCTGCATGCCCGGGGAGAACCGATGGCGCACAAGGTCTCGATCCGTCCGCAATGGACCATCAGCGATGCCGACGGCCGCAGCCTGTCGCCGCGGCTGCTGGAGCTGCTGGCGCAGGTGCACGACCGCGGCAGCCTGAGCGGCGCCTGCCGCGATTCGGGCGCGTCGTACCGCCATGCGTGGAACCTGATCCGCCAGGGCGAGCAGCAGATCGGCGCGCCGCTGTTGCGGATGGAGCGCGGCAAGGGCTCGACGTTGACGCCGCTGGCCGAGAAGCTGGTGTGGGCCGGCCACCGGATCGCGGCGCGGCTGACGCCGACGTTGCAGACGCTGGCCTCGGAGCTTGAGGTCGAGATCGGCCGGGTGCTGGCCGCCGAACGCGATCTGCTGCGCGTGCATGCCAGCCATGGTTTCGCGATCGAGAAGCTGCTCGATACGCTGGTCGCCGGCCAGATCGCGATCGAACGGAAGTACCTCGGCAGCCAGGAGACCGTCGCGTCGCTGCACGACGGCGCCTGCGATCTCGCCAGCTTTCATGTGCCGGTCGGCGAGTTCGAGGCGCGCGCGCTCGATCACTACGCCCGCTGGCTCGATCCGGCCGACAGCCGGGTGATCCATCTGGCGACGCGGCGGCTGGGGCTGATGGTGGCGCCGGGCAACCCGCAGAAGATCTACGACGTGGCCGATCTGGCCCGCGGCGACGTGCGCTTCGTGAACCGGCTGCGC
>DAISWF010000433.1:0-425 GCA_036826495.1 Burkholderiaceae bacterium | reverse complement strand
ACCCGCTTCCTGCTCGACTGCCTGCTCGAGAAGGCCGGCGTCGACGCCGAACGGATCGCCGGCTACGAGCAGGGCGAATACACCCATGCGGCGGTGGCCGCCTACGTGGCCAGCGGCATGGCCGACGTCGGCTTCGGCGTCGAGCCGCCGGCGCGCCGCTTCAAGCTGGACTTCCAGCCGGTCGTCACCGAGCGCTACTTCCTGTTGTGCCACGAGCCGACGTTGACGAAGCCGTCGATGCGCGCCGCGCTGGCCATCCTGCGCGACCCGGCGTTCCAGGAGTCGGTGAATCAGCTTCCAGGGTATTCGGCGACCCGCTGCGGCGAGGTCGCGACATTGCCGCGGGTGTTTCCCGGGTATCCGTTCGCGCGGCGCGGCCGGCGGCCGGCGGGCGCTGCTCAGTAATGATGCGAACCCGCCGCGGC
>DAISWF010000432.1:2927-3555 GCA_036826495.1 Burkholderiaceae bacterium | reverse complement strand
CATCGCCTGCTGATTCAAGGTGCCGGCCAGGCCGCCGGCCAGCTTGCGCTGGACGAGCTCCGGCATCACCTCGCCGCGAAAGTCCACCGGCACGCCGGCCATCGCGTCGTCGTCGAGCTCGCCGGCCTGCGCGTCGGGGCCGGGGTCGCCGCCGACGGTGCTGCCGTCGGCCCCTTCTCCGGCTTCATCGGCCGGTTCCTCGTCGATCGCCGGCATGCCGCGGCGGGGCAGCCCGATCCGCTCCAGCACCCGGTAGCAGCGGATCGCCGCGGCGGCGCTGTCGTAGACGTCGGCCCCGGGTATCTCGACGATGGCCACCGCATCGAGCATCCGCGCCAGCGCGCGGCCGGGCAGCAGGGCCAGCAGCTCGTCGCGCGGCGCGCCCAGCGTGTAGCGCACCAGTCCCTCCCACAGACGCGCGAAGATGCCCGGCAGCGATCCGAGCGGCGCCTATGTGATGGCCGGCGCGCATCTCGATAGCTGGGCGGCGGGCGACGGCGCCGCCGACAATGCGGCGGGCTCCGCGATGATCATGGAAGCCGCGCGCATCCTCTCCGCCATGGGCGTGAAGCCGAAGCGTACGATCCGCTTCGCGCTGTGGTCCGGCGAGGAACAGAGCCTTTACGGC
>DAISWF010000432.1:0-2917 GCA_036826495.1 Burkholderiaceae bacterium | reverse complement strand
CCGCCGCAGATCGGCGCGGGCGCCCGGGTAGCGGATCGGCATCGCGCTGTCGATCCGATGATCCTCGATCGCCATGAACAGACGCCGCATCAATGTCGGCGAACGCCACAGGTTGAAGAACCGCTCGAGCGGCGGCGGGTTGAGCCAGCTCCGGCTCGCGCGCGTCGGGAGGTCGGGCAGCCGGCGCTGAGCCTCCTCGAACGAGAACTCGAAGGTGCCGTGCTCGACGAAGCCGAGCTGGTGCAGCACCGCGATCCGATAGACGCCGTGGTTCGCGCGCGCGGTGTCGAACACCGCGACCTGATCGGGCAGGTAGATCGACGTGCCGTCGGTGGTGATCGAGTCGGGCCGGAGCCGGCCGGCTCCCGGGCCGACCAGCCGGCCGGCCACCAGGCCGTCCAGCGCATCGATCGACTTCAGATGCAGGTAGCGGCCGGCCAGCCCCTGCGCGAACAGCGCCAGCACGCGCTGGGCGTCGACCAGCGTGACGGCGGCGTCAGAGTCCTCCATGGAGCCCCGATCGATCAGGGCAGCAGCACATCGACGATGTCGCCCACCGCCCGCTGCACCTCGGGATCGTCGGTCACCGCCCGGATGATCGCCACGTCGCAGGCGCGCCGCGGCGCGATGCCGGTCACGACGAGCTGCGCCGCATAGACCAGCAGCCGCGTGCTGACGCCTTCCTCGAAGCCGTGCTCGCGCAGGTTGCGCACCTTCTCGCCGATCAGCGCCAGACGCTGCGCCAGCGCAGCATCCAGGCCGCTCTCGTGGGCGATGATGGTGGCCTCGACGTCGACCGGCGGATAGTCGAACTCCAGGCTCACGAAGCGCTGCCGGGTCGACGGCTTCAGATCCTTCAGCACGCTCTGGTAGCCGGGGTTGTAGGAGATCACCAGCAGGAAGTCGGGATGGGCATCGAGCAGCTCGCCGGTCTTCTCGATCGGCAGCAGCCGGCGATGATCGGTCAGCGCATGCACGATCACCGTCGTGTCCTTGCGCGCCTCGACGATCTCGTCCAGATAGCAGATCGCGCCGCTGCGCACCGCGCGCGTCAGCGGCCCGTCCAGCCAGACGGTGGCATCGTTCGACAGCAGGTAGCGGCCCACCAGGTCGGTGGCGGTCAGGTCCTCATGACAGGCCACCGTCACCAGCGGTGTCTCCAGAGCGCGCCGCCGCGTGTCGGCCTGCCGGTACAGCCGCCAGGCCATGTGCTCGACGAAGCGGGTCTTGCCGCAGCCGGTCGGGCCCTTCAGCAGCACCGGCAGGCGCTGCGCATAGGCGGCCTCGAACAGCGCGACCTCGTCGGCCAGCGGCAGGTACCAGGGTTCGTTGTTGAGGCGGTGGCTGTCGCCGAGGGGGTCTGCAGGTGCGTTCATGCCTCGCGTTATAACACCGGCGCAGGCCCGACGCCTTTTCAGCCGGTGCGTCCGGGCTGCCGGTGCAGCGTGGCGACGGCGGCGTTCAGCAGGGGCCGCGGCGTGATGACGGCCGCGTCATGCCAGCCCGTTCATCCCGCTCGCTTCATCCGGCAGCGATGTTCCGGCGGCTGCGCGACCGTGTCGATGCTGCGTACCGTGCGGAACCCGTAGCCGCTCGCCTCGACGTCATGGCGCAGCGTGTCGTCCTTGCGGGCCATCACCGACACCTGCAGCGGACCCAGCAACTGATGATCGTCGGCGCGCATCATCGCCGCATACGGTACGCCGTCGAGCCGGCGCCCTTCGAGCGCGCGGGCGACCTTGCCGGCCTCGGTGGTGCCGGCCGCCTCGATCGCCCGGGCCAGCAGCTCCAGCATCGCCACGTGCCGCATGTTGAAGTAGTCCTGCGCGGGATCGGTCAGTCGCCCGCGGAAGTCCGCATGGATCGCCGACGCGGCCGGCCAGTCGGTGTTCGGATTCCATTCGGCGACCGAATGCACCCGTCCGACGCCGGCCTCGCCGATCGCGCCCGGCGCGCCGAGGCTGTTGCCGTAGAAGGTGTACAGCGCGGTATCGGCGCCGATGTCGCGCAGCGCCCGCACCATCAGCGCGAGGTCGTTGCCCCAGTTGCCGGTCACCACGGTGTCGGCGCCGGCCGCCTTGACCTTGACCGCATAGGGCAGGAAGTCCTTGATCCGTCCCGGCAGCACCAGCTCGTCGCCGACGATCTCGATGTCGGGCCGCCGTTGGCCGATCGCCGCGCGGGCCAGCCGCGCGAATTCGCGGCCGAAGCTGTAGTCCTGGTTGAACAGGTAGACGCGGCGCACCTGCCGATGGCCGGCCAGTTCGTCGATCAATGCATCCATGCGCATGCCGGCATGCGCATCGAAGCGGAAATGCCAGAAGCTGCAGGCTTCGTTGGTCAGCGCCGGGTCGACCGCCGAATAGTTGAGGAACAGCATCCGGTTGGCCGGCTCGCGATCGTTGTGCTTGTTGATCGCATCGAGCAGCGCCGCCGCCACCGCCGAGCTGTTCCCCTGCAGCACGAACGGGATCCGCCGGTTCGCCGCATCGCGCAGCAGCGCGAGCGACTCCTCGGTCTGTCCCTTGCTGTCGTAGGGCACGATCTCGAACCGATGCATCCGGCCGGCCAGGTCGACCCCGCCGCGGCGGTTGATGCGGTCGGCCGCGAACTGCAGGTTGCGCAGCACCGATGCGCCGGCATTGGCGAACGGGCCGGACAGGCCCTCGATGACCGCGAGCCGGATCGGCGGCGGTTCCTGGGCGGGAGCGGACGGGTGGACGACCGCCAGCGAGGCGGGCAGTGCGACGGCGGCCAGCAGCTTGCGGATGGCCGACCGTCTCGTCTGCGGTCGATGTTCGAGGAGTTTTTCGTTCACGGCACTAGGAGGCTGTCGGGGGTGAAAACTGCCCCCGCCCGTGGCTGCCCGGCACCGGGCCTTCGGGTGAGGACCGGATTCGGTCGCCCTCCTCCTTGC
>DAISWF010000431.1:0-3569 GCA_036826495.1 Burkholderiaceae bacterium | reverse complement strand
CAGCCGCGCGACGGTGGACTTGCCGCAGCCCGATTCGCCGACCAGCGCCAGCGTCTCGCCGCGTTCGATGTCGAAGCCGACGTCGTCGACCGCATGCAGCAGCGCCCGCGGCTTGCCGCTCAGCACCCGGTCCAGCCACGGCGGCGAGACGTCGAAGATCTTGCCGAGCCCCTCGGCCCGTACCAGCGGCATCGCGCGGTCCGCCGTTTGCCGCTCGTCGGCCACGGTCGACGACGGGGCGCTCATCGCGCGGCTCCGCCGTGAATGCCAGCCCCGCCGGCGGCCTTGCCTGCGGCCTCATCTGCGGCGTGTCCTGTGGACAGGCCTGTGGCCGAACCTGCGGCTATCGTGCCGGCTGCCGTGGCCGCCGCTTCATGCGGCTGATGCAGCCAGCAGGCGGCGAGCGACGTGCCGGCCGGCATCAGCTCGGGCCGGCGTTCCCGACACACCGGCATCACCCGTGGGCAGCGCGGGTTGAAGGCGCAGCCGGGCGGGATCGCGTTCAGCCGCGGCATCGCGCCGTCGATCTGCGCGAGCCGCTCGCGGGTCTCGACGATCGACGGAATCGAGCCCATCAGGCCGACGGTGTACGGGTGCTTGGGCTGGTGGATCACGTCGGACACCGGGCCGATCTCGGCGATCCGGCCGGCGTACATCACCGCGACCCGGTCGGCGGTCTCGGCGATGACCCCCATGTCGTGGGTGACCAGCATCACCGCCGTGCCGTGCTCACGGCACAGCTTCTTCAGCAGCGAGATGATCTGCGCCTGGATCGACACGTCCAGCGCGGTGGTCGGCTCGTCGGCCACCACCAGCTTCGGGTCGACCGCCAGCGCCAGCGCGATGACCACCCGTTGCCGCATGCCGCCGGAGAACTGGTGCGGGTAGTGGTCGATGCGCGCCTCGGCGGCCGGAATGCCGGTGGACTTCAGCAGGTCGATCGCACGGCTGCGCGCCTGCGCCGGCGACAGCGGCAGGTGCGTGCGGATCGTCTCGACGAGCTGCTGGCCGACGGTGTACAGCGGATTCAGCGAGGTCAGCGGATCCTGGAAGATCGCGCCGATCTCCTTGCCGCGGATCCGGCGCATCGCCTCCGGCGGCAGATCGTCGATGCGGCGGCCCGACAACCGGATCTCGCCGCCGGCGACGCGGCCGGGCGGCTCCAGCAGCCCGATGATCGCGGCGCCGGTCAGCGACTTGCCGGCGCCGGACTCGCCGACCACCCCCAGCACCTCGCCGGGGGCGATGTCGAACGACACGTCGTCGATCGCGGTCAGCACGCCGCGGCGGGTCGGGAACTCGACCCGCAGATTGCGCACCTCGAGCAGCGGCCGTGCGTCGTTCATGTTGCCCCCAAGGGCCTGCGGCCCTGCCCCCCGAGGGGGCCCGAACGACTTCGGAGCGGCCGTGCGTCGTTCATTGCAGCCGCGGGTTCAGCGCGTCGCGCAGCCAGTCGCCGAGCAGGTTGACCGACATGCACAGCAGCAGCAGCGCGCCGGCCGGGCAGACCACCAGCCACCACTCGCCGGAGAACATGAAGTTGTTGCCGTTGTTGATCATCGTGCCGAGCGACGGCGTGGTCGGCGGGGCGCCGACGCCGAGGAACGACAAGGTGGCCTCGGTGATGATCGCGGTGGCGACGTTGATCGTCGCGATCACCAGCACCGGCCCGAGCACGTTGGGCAGCAGGTGGCCGAACATGATGCCGCGGGTGGGCACGCCGATGACCCGTGCCGCCTGCACGTACTCCTTGTTCTTCTCGACCAGCGTGGAGCCGCGCACCGTGCGGGCGTAATGGACCCAGTTGGCCAGCGCGATCGATGCGACCAGCACGATCAGCGGCACCCAGTCGTCGCCGCTCGACGGCGGCAGCACCGCGCGCGCGACGCCGTTGATCAGCAGCGCGATCAGGATCGCCGGAAACGACAACTGCACGTCGGCGATCCGCATGATCAGCGTATCGACCCGCCCGCCGGCGTAGCCCGACAGCAGGCCCAGCACGATGCCGATCAGCATCGCGATGACCACCGACGCGAGGCCGACCAGCAGCGACACGCGCGAGCCGTACAGGATCGTCGACAGCACGTCGCGGCCCTGGTCGTCGGTGCCGAGCGGGTAACGGACCTGGCCTTCGGCCAGCCAGGCCGGCGGCAGCAGCGAGTCGTTCAGCGACAGCGACGCCAGGTCGAACGGGCGGTGCGGCGCGATCCACGGCGCGAACACCGCGCCGACGATCATCACCGCCGCGACCAGCGCCGCCACCACCGCCACCGGGCTGTGCCGGAAGCTGTAGAACAGATCGCCGTCGAGAAACCTGCGCAGCGCGGACGGAGGCGCCGGAACCGAACTCATCTACTTCTGGATCCCGACAGTTCGAAGTCCCGCATCGTCGTGTTCCGACGCCCGAGTCGAAGCCCTGCGGGGACGCGATGGATCCGGCTTTGCCGGTCCATCCGCGTCGCCCCCTGGGGGGAGGCGCCCGCAGGGCGCTTCGGGGGGGGCCTCAATCCCTTGCTCCCTTCACGGTCACCCACTTGAACAGGTTGAAGTTGTCCGGCGACTGCACCAGGTCGACGTTCTTGCGCATGCCCCAGGCCAGCGCCTGCTGGTG
Source organism: Burkholderiaceae bacterium (assembly GCA_036826495.1). Lineage (GTDB taxonomy): Bacteria > Pseudomonadota > Gammaproteobacteria > Burkholderiales > Burkholderiaceae_E > DAISWF01. Next base: position 958 of record DAISWF010000431.1, on the reverse strand, counting down.
CAGCGGAAGGTGGCCGACGTCGTCGCTGTGGATCTTGAACGCCTCGGCGATCATCGCGTTGCGCTTGGTCTTGTCGGTTTCCGACTGCACCTTCGCGGTCAGCTCGTCGAACTTCGGATTGCTGTAGCTGCCGAGATTGAACTGGCCGCGGCCCTGCGGGTTCGGCGAGGCCATCAGCGCGTTCATCGCGTTGTGCGAATCATAGGTGGCCGGGGTCCAGCCGAGCATGTAGAACGAGGTGTTGCGCGACAGGATCTTCGGGAAGTAGGTGCCCTTCGTCTCGGCCTCCAGGTTCACCTTGACGCCGACCCGCGCCAGCATGCCGGCCACCGCCTGGCAGATCTCGCCGTCGTTCACGTAGCGGTCGTTCGGGCAGTTCAGCTTGACCTCGAAGCCGCTCGGATAGCCGGCCTCGGCCAGCAGCTTCTTCGACGCTTCCGGATCGTAGGGCAGCCGCCTGTTCTGCTCGGTGCTGAAGCCGTTGATGCCGGGGCCGACCATCAGCGCCGTCGGATTCGCCGCGCCGCGCATGATCCGCGTCTTGATCGCCTCGATGTCGATCGCCTGGTAGAACGCCTGGCGCACCCGCTTGTCCTTGAACGGATTCTTGCCCTTGACGTTGGAGTACTGCAGCTCGTCGCGGGCCTGGTCCATGCCGAGGAAGATCGTGCGCAGCTCGGGGCCCTGCATGATCTTCAGGTTCGGGTTCTGCGACAGGCGGGCGGCATCCTGCACCGGCACCGGCTGCATCATGTCGATCTCGCCGGAGGCGAGCGCCGCCACCCGGGTCGCGTCGTTGCCGATCGGCGTGAACACCACCTCGTCGACATTGCCCTCGATCCTGTCCCAGTAGGTGCCGTTGCGGACCAGCACCGTTCGCACGCCCGGGTCACGCGACTTCAGCCGGAACGGGCCGGTGCCGTTGGCCTTGAACGAGGCCGCGTTCTCGACCCCCTTG
>DAISWF010000430.1:0-3583 GCA_036826495.1 Burkholderiaceae bacterium | reverse complement strand
CAGCGCGAGCAGCGGACCGATCAGCACGATCGCCAACGTCAGCAGCGCCTGGCCGGCGGCGCGCGCGAGGCCGAGATACCAGCCGCCGGCCACCACCAGCACGATCAGCGCCTGCGCCAGCGCGAACTTGCCCCAGCGGCCGATCACCGACCAGTTGTAGGCGACCACGCAGATGCAACCGGCCGCGAACAGCGCCAGCGCCAAGGCCCACAGCAGCCATTCGAGCCGGACTCGCCAGCCTGCGGCATCGGGCACCGCCCCCGCCACGGTCAGCGCCCGCTCGACTCCGGCAGGCGCGAGCAGCCCGCGCCGCAGCAGCGACAGCACGTCGCCGGTGGACGGATGCGCCGACGGCGCGCGCCAGTTCAAGCCCTTCCCTCTCCCCTGCAATGCGACGTCATCGCGGACCGCCGGTCGCCGCTCGGGCCGCGGCAGCCCCACCGAGCGACCGGCGACCGTGACGGCGATGGGGGACAATACGTGCAAACACCATGGGAGGCAATCGACGATGGGCGACACGCGACAGGCCGAAGCCGCCGGAAAGGCCGAAGCCGCCGGCGCACGCCAGGACTGGCCGGCACTGGCCGCCGAGCTCGAACGACTGCTGAAGCTGCGCTCGTTTCCGTTCGGCATGAAGCTGTTCGAGACGACCGAGGCGATGCAGTCGGTGCCGAAGATCCGCCGGCCGCGCGCGGTGCACACCACCGACCAGATCGTCGCGCAGGCGGCGCGGCTGGGCTGGACCGTCGGCATCACCGCCGACGACCTGGTCGGCGCGCAGTGCAAGGCGGTGATCGGGCTGGGCGCGCAGGACGAGGCCTGGCGCTCGGGCCAGTCGATGGTCGGCGTCTGGTACGCCACGCCGGTCGATGCCCGCGGCCATCAGTCGGCGATGACGGTGGTGCCGGCCGGCCGCTACCAGGCGATGGTGGTGTCGCCGCTGGCCGCCGGCCGCCTCGACCCGCCCGACATCGCGATGTTCTATGCGACGCCGGGCGCGATGATGTACTTCATCAACGGCCTGCAATGGTCAGGCTACAAGCGCTTCGACTGGAGCGTCGTCGGCGAATCGTCGTGCGCCGATTCCTGGGGCCGCGCGCTGTCGACCCGATCGCCGAGCCTGTCGATCCCCTGCTTCGCCGAGCGCCGCTATGGCGGCGTGCTCGACGAGGAGATGCTGATGGCGCTGCCGCCCGAGCAGCTCGGCCAGGCGATCGCCGGCATGCAGGCGCTGGCGAAGAACGGTTTTCGCTATCCGTTCCCGCAGTACGGCATCCAGCAGGATGTGCGCGACGGCATGGCGGCCAGCTATCCGGACCGGGCCCGCCCGTGATCGCGGACCTGATCGACCAGGCATCGCTCGACGCGGCGGTCGCGTTCGCGCAGCGGCACGAGACCGCATGGCCGTGCGACAGCAGCGCGCCGCAATGGGGCATCCACATGAACGACCGGCCGCCGTGGAACCGGCTGCTCGGGCCGGTGCACGACCGCGGCCCGGTGTCGGGTGTCGTGCGGGTCGGCGACCGCGAGGTCGCCCGCTGGGGCGAACCGGCGCGCGCCGACCTGACGTTCTCGGTCGCCAAGACCTATCTGGCGCTGCTGGCCGGTGTCGCGTTCGACCGCGGGCTGCTGCCCGACCCCGACGAACCGGTCTGCGCGCGGGTGCACGGCATCGGCTTCGACGAGGGCCGCAACCGCCAGGTGACCTGGACCCATCTGCTGCAGCAGACCAGCGAATGGCAGGGCACCTGCTTCGGCGTGCCCGATCAGGTCGACCACTTCCGGGTGACCGGCTGGCAGCCGCCGCACACCGGCGGCAGCAAGGGCGATCTGCGGCGATTGCAGCTTCCCGGCAGCCACTGGGAGTACAACGACGTGCGGATCAACCTGCTGTCGCTGGCGCTGCTGCATCTGTTCGGCCGTCCGCTGCCCGACGTGTTCCGCGAAGCGATCACCGGCCCGTCCGGCGCCAGCGACGACTGGCGCTGGGTCGGCTACGACAATAGCTGGGTCGACGTCGGCGGGCGGCGGATGCAGAGCGTGCCCGGCGGCAGCCACTGGGGCGGCGGCGTGTCGATCGGCAGCGCCGACCAGGCGCGCATCGGCCAGATGCTGCTCGACGACGGCCGGGTCGGCGAGCGGCAGGTGCTGTCGCGCGAATGGATCGCGCGGCTGCGCGCGCCCTGCCCGATCGCGCCGTGGTACGGCTTCCTGGTGTGGCTGAATACCGAAGGCCGGATCTCCGCCGCATCGTCGCCGCGTGCGTACTGCGCGATCCGCGCCGGCGCATCGGTCACCTGGATCGACCCCGACCGCGATCTGGTGGCGGTGGTACGCTGGATCGACAACGCGGCGATCGGCGGCTGGTGCGATGCGCTGGCGCGCGCCGTGCCGCCGCGCCCTCGGGGAGGGTCGGCACAACCCATGGAGCCTCATGATGAGCAACGGGTCCGATGATTCCGCCGCCGGGCACACGATCACGATCGACGTGGTGTCCGACGTCGTCTGTCCCTGGTGCTTCATCGGCAAGCGCCAGCTCGAGGAGGCGCTGGCGCAATGGCGGGCACGCCATCCCGATCGGCCGGCGCCGCAGGTGAACTGGCGGCCGTTCCAGTTGAACCCCGACATGCCGCCGGGCGGCATGCTGCGCGAGGACTATCTGGTCAGGAAGTTCGGCCGCAGCGACGTCGGGCGGATCTACGAGAACGTCAGACGCGCCGCCGGCGAGGTCGGCCTGTCGCTGAACCTCGAGGCGGTGGTGCGCCAACCGAACACGCTGAAGCCGCATGTGCTGATGCAGGCGGCCGGCGAGCGCGGCGTGCAGCCGCGGATGGCCGAGAAGCTGTTCACCGCGTACTTTCTCGAAGGCCGCGATCTGACCGACGACGCGGTGCTCGCGCAGATCGCCCGCGAAGCCGGCCTCGACGATGCGACGATCACCGCGGCGCTGACCGATGAACGGCTGCGCGAGATCATCGCCGGCCAGGACGAGGAAGCACGCGAGGCCGGCGTCAGCGGCGTGCCGTTCTTCATCTTCGATCAGCGGCTGGCGGTCAGCGGTGCGCAGGGCGCGCAGCGGCTGATGATGGCGCTGGACAAGGCCGACGCACTGGCGGGAACCCCGACCGACTAGGGCGACGCGGCCGCCGTCACGCGAATACCGCCACCGCGCGGGCCAGACGCCCGGCCTGGCCCTTCAGGCTCTCGGATGCGGCCGACGACTGCTCGACCAGCGCGGCGTTCTGCTGCGTCATCTGGTCGAGCTGAGCGACCGCGGTGTTGACCTGGCCGATGCCGGAGGTCTGTTCGTCGGCCGCGGTGGTGATCTCGCCGATCAGGCTCGACACCTGGCTGACCTGCGACACCACGTCGCCGATCTTGCCGACCGCCTCGGCGATCTGCGTCGAGCCCGCCTCGACCTTCTGCACGCTGTCGTTGATCAGCCCGCGGATCGCGGTGGCCTCCTCGGCGCTGCGCTGCGCGAGCTTGCGCACCTCGCCGGCCACCACCGCGAAGCCGCGGCCCTGGTCGCCGGCGCGCGCCGCCTCGACCGCGGCGTTCAGCGCGAGGATGTTGGTCTGGA
>DAISWF010000429.1:400-3584 GCA_036826495.1 Burkholderiaceae bacterium | reverse complement strand
CGCGACGAACGCCGGCGGCTGCAGGTGGCGCTGCAGGCGGCGCTGGACGAGGCGGGCGATCATGCGGCCGCGGCGATGCTGGTGCGCAAGCTGATGTTCGTCGAACGGTTCGCCCAGGAGCTGTCCGACGCGCAGGAGCCAGGCTGATGGCCCTGCTGCAGATATCGGAGCCCGGCGAGTCGCCCGATCCGCACCAGCGCAAGCTGGCGGTGGGCATCGATCTCGGAACGACCAACTCGCTGGTGGCCACCGTCCGCCATGGCGTGCCGGAGGTCATCGAGGATGCCCGCGGCCGCGCGCTGCTGCCGTCGGTAGTCCGCTATGGAGAGGACGGGCAGGTGATCGTCGGTCATGCGGCGGCCGAGCAGGCGGCCGCCGATCCGATCAATACCGTCGTATCGGTCAAGCGCTTCATGGGCCGCGGCCGCGACGATGCGTCGCGCCAGGGCGGCTCCTACGATTTCGTCGACGTGCCGGGCATGGTGCAGATGCGCACCCGCGGCGGCGACAAGAGTCCGGTGCAGGTGTCCGCCGAGATCCTGCGGGTGCTGCGCGAACGCGCCGAGCTCGCGCTGGGCGGCGATCTGCACGGCGCGGTGATCACGGTGCCGGCGTATTTCGACGATGCCCAGCGGCAGGCCACCAAGGACGCGGCGAAGCTCGCCGGGCTGGAGGTGCTGCGGCTGTTGAACGAGCCCACGGCGGCGGCGATCGCCTACGGGCTCGACAACGGCGCCGAAGGCGTCTATGCGGTGTACGATCTGGGCGGCGGCACCTTCGACATCTCGATCCTGCGGCTGTCGCGGGGCGTATTCGAGGTGATCGCGACCGGCGGCGATTCAGCGCTGGGCGGTGACGATTTCGACCGGCACATCGTCGAATGGTCGCTGCGCGAGACCGGCCTGGTCAGCGGCGAGCGGCCGATCGAGCAGGCACTGGCGGCGGGCACGCTGTCGCCCGGCGACGCGCGGCTGCTGCTGGTCGAGGCGCGCCGCGCCAAGGAACAGCTTTCGACGCAGCCGCTGGTCAACTTCCTCGTGAAGCTGTCGGATGCCACCTCGGTCAAGCTGCCGCTGTCGCAGGAGCGGTTCGAGGCGATCACCCGCGATCTGCTCGAACGGACCCTGCTCACCACCCGCCGGGCGCTGCGCGATGCGCGGCTGTCCCCGGCCGATGTGAAGGGGGTCGTGATGGTCGGCGGCGCCACCCGGATGCCGCAGATCCGGCGGGCGGTCGGCGAGCTGTTCGGCAAGCCGCCGCTGACCGACCTGGATCCCGACAAGGTCGTGGCGCTGGGGGCGGCGCTGCAGGCGAATCTGCTGGCCGGCAACCGCGCCGCCGGCGACGACTGGCTGTTGCTCGACGTGATCCCGTTGTCGCTGGGGCTGGAGACGATGGGCGGGCTGGTGGAGAAGGTGATCGCGCGCAACTCGACGATTCCGGTGGCGCGCGCGCAGGAGTTCACGACGTTCAAGGACGGCCAGAGCGCGATGGCGTTGCACGTCGTGCAGGGCGAACGCGAGCTGGTCGACGACTGCCGGTCGCTGGCCCGCTTCGAGCTGCGCGGCATCCCGCCGATGCCGGCCGGCGGCGCGCGGATCCGCGTGACCTTCCAGGTCGACGCCGACGGGCTGCTGTCGGTATCGGCCTGCGAGGAGACCTCGGGGGTCAAGTCGGCCATCGTCGTCAAGCCGTCGTATGGGCTCACCGATGACGCGATCGCGACGATGCTGCAGCAGTCGTTCACGTCGGCCGGCGAGGACATGCGGCTGCGGGCGCTGCGCGAACAGCAGGTCGAGGCCGATCGGATGATTCTCGCGACCCGCGGCGCGCTGGCCGCCGACGGCGACCTGCTCGACGAGGTCGAACGCGAGACGATCGAATCGGTGATGCAGCGGACGGTGGAGGCGCGCAACGGCACCGATCACCGGGCGATCAGCGCCGCGGTCGAGGCGCTGTCGGCCGCCACCGAGGTGCTGGCCGCCCGCCGGATGAACCGTTCGATCGCGCAGGCGCTGACCGGCCGGCGCGTCGACGAGCTGGGCGGCTGAGATGCCTGTGGTCAAGGTCCTGCCGCACGAGGTGCTGTGCAAGAGCGGCATCGAGTTCGAGGTGCCGGAGGGCACGGTGCTGTGCCGGGCGCTGCTCGAGCACGGCGTGGCGATCGAACATGCCTGCGAGCTGTCCTGCGCCTGCACCACCTGTCACGTGGTGGTGCGGCAGGGGTTGGATTCGCTGGAGCCTTCCGAGGAAGCCGAGGACGACATGCTGGACAAGGCCTGGGGCCTGACCGCGCAGTCGCGGCTGTCCTGCCAGGTGAAGGTGGCCGACGAAGACCTGACGATCGAGATTCCGAAGTACACGATCAACCACGCGCGCGAATGACGGCAGAGGATCCGACATGAAGTGGACCGACATCCAGGACATCGCGGTCGAGCTGTGCGAGGCCCATCCCGACGTGGATCCGGAGACGGTGCGTTTCACCGATCTGCGACAGTGGGTCATCGACCTGCCGGGCTTCGACGACGACCCGAAGCGCTCCGGCGAGAAGATCCTCGAGGCGATCCAGCAGGCGTGGATCGACGAGAAGGACTGAACGCCGGCGGGCCGGGGTCGCGCTGCTGGGCGGGCGGCGCCGCGACCGGATCCTTCGGCGGATGAAACCCGCCGCCGCGTTCGCGATGCTCGCCGCCCGGGCGCCACGACCGGGCGGGGAAACCCGGCCCCGCTGTGCTCAGGTGCGCTTAAGCGCCGGGAACATGATCACGTCGCGGATGTTCGCGCTGTCGGTCAGCAGCATGATCAGCCGGTCGATGCCGACGCCGCAGCCGCCGGTGGGCGGCATGCCGTATTCCAGCGCCTGGATGAAGTCGGCGTCGTAGAACATCGCCTCCTCGTCGCCGGCCTCCTTCGATTCGACCTGGCGGCGGAAGCGTTCGGCCTGATCCTCGGCATCGTTCAGCTCCGAGAAGCCGTTGGCGATCTCGCGTCCGGTGATGAACAGCTCGAAGCGTTCGGTGATCTCCGGATCGACATCGGAGGCGCGGGCCAGCGGCGACACCTCGACCGGGTAGTCGATGATGTAGGTCGGGTCCCACAGCTTCGATTCGGCGGTCTCCTCGAACAGCGCGAGCTGCAGCGCGCCGACGCCGCCGGTGGCCAGCGGCGGCACGCCGAGGCCGAC
>DAISWF010000429.1:0-330 GCA_036826495.1 Burkholderiaceae bacterium | reverse complement strand
GCACGGTGAACTGCGGCGCATGGGCGAGGATCGCCTGCGCCATCGTCATCCGGGCGAACGGCTTGCCCAGGTCCAGCGGCCGGCCCTGGTACTCGAACTCGGTGCGGCCGAGCGCCGACTGCGCCGCCGCGCGGATCACCTGCTCGGTGAAGTCCATCAGCCAGCGATAGTCGGTGTAGGCGGCATAGAACTCCATCATCGTGAACTCGGGGTTGTGGCGCGGGCTCACCCCCTCGTTGCGGAAGTTGCGGTTGATCTCGAACACGCGCTCGAATCCGCCGACGATCAGCCGCTTCAGGTAGAGCTCGGGCGCGATGCGCAGGAACATCT
>DAISWF010000428.1:0-3617 GCA_036826495.1 Burkholderiaceae bacterium | reverse complement strand
CACCTCGCCGATGAAATGGAGGCCCGGCACCTTGCGGGCCTGCATCGTCCGCGGATCGAGCTCGGCGGCGGCGACGCCGCCGACCGTCACCTCGGCCTTCGCATAGCCGGCGGTGCCCACCGGCGTCACCTGCCAGCCGCGCAGATCGGCCGCCACCGCGTCGAGCTGCCGGTTGCCGAGCTCGGCCGCCCGGCGGCCGGCGATCGCCGCATGCGCCGAGCGGGCGAGCCAGCCGCTGGCCAGCCGCTTCGGCAGCCACTGCGCGAGCAGGGTGTCGAGCTGCTGGCGTGACGCGTCGCGATTCTCGCGCAGCAGCCGCTGCAGGTCGCGGCCGCCGGCCAGGTCGATCAGCAGCGCCTCGCCGGGCCGCCAGTAGCTCGAGATCTGCAGCACCGCCGGGCCCGACAGGCCGCGGTGGGTGAACAGCAGATCCTCGTCGAACGCGGGCCGCCCGAGCTCGTCGCCGGCGATCCGCAGGTTCACCTCGATGCCGATGCCGGCCAGCTCGGCGAACGGCTGCCAGCTTCGCGCATCGAAGGTCAGCGGCACCAGCCCCGGGCGCGGCTCGACGATCCGCAGCCCGAAGCTGCGGGCCAGCCGGTGGCCGAAGTCGCTCGCGCCGATCTTCGGGATCGACAGCCCGCCGGTCGCGATCACCAGATTCCGCGCCGTCAGCTCGCCGGCGTCGGTGCCGATGACGAAGCGGCCCTGCGCGTCGCGCAGCACCTGTCCGACCCTGACCGGATGGCGGACCGCGACGCGGCCGGCCGCGCATTCCTGCCGCAGCATCGCGATGATCGCCTCGCTGCCGTCATCGCAGAAGAGCTGGCCGCGATGCTTCTCGTGATGACCGATGTCGTGTCGCCCGAGCAGCTCGATGAACCGCCGCGGCGGGTAGGCGCGCAGCGCATGACGCGCGAAGCCGGGGTCCTCGCCGAGGAAGCGCTGCACCGAGTCGGCGGCCAGATTCGTGAAGTTGCAGCGGCCGCCGCCCGAGATCCGGATCTTCTCGGCCAGCGTGCGCGCATGATCGAGCAGCAGCACCTGCCTGCCGCGCTGCCCGGCCAGCGCGGCGCAGAACTGACCGGCCGCGCCGGCGCCGATGATGACGGTATCGACATGTTCCATCGCCGCGCGCCGTCAGTGCCGGATCGCAGCCGGAAACGGGCGCCGGCATGCCGTCCGGCGGCATCGGCTGCCGCGCATCCTGACCGGCTCCCGGCACGCGCCATTCGTCGGTCTGGCGGTGCGATCCGCAACGAATTCCACAACCATTCGCGCACCGTGCAAATCTCTCTCCTGATGTTCGACTTGCGGACCCTCTGCCTGCTCGCGGGGCTGGCCTGCGTGATCGCCGGCGTCGCGCTGGGCCACGCGCGTGAAGTCCACCGGCCGTCGCGTTCGGCGATGTCGCTGCTCGGCTGGGCGCTCGCCTGCGGCGGCGGCGCGATGCTGGCGACCGCCGGTACCGGCTGGGCGCCCGCTCGTCCGGGCCACTGGCTGTCGCAGTTGCTGGGGGCCGGCGCTTTCGCGCTGCTGATGGAATCGGTGCGCCGGCTGTATGCGCGTGAATCGCGGATGCAGGTGATCGTCGGCTCGCTGGGGTTCCTGGCGGTGATGCTGGGCCTGGCGCCCGGCCTGCGGGTCACCGCATCGGTCGGTGTGGTGTTCGAGGCGGTCTGCCTGGGGGTCGCGCTGTTCACGGCGGCCACCGGCATCGGCGTCGAGGCGCCGCGCACCCGGCGGGTGCTGATGGCGGTGCTGTCGGCCACGCTGGCGATCGAATGCCTGCGGCTGATGGTGCTGTGGTCGCCGGCCACCGTGGATCCGGCGGCGGCGGCGGCTGCCGACCCGCTGGCCGCCGACGAGGCCGCCGTCGCGCTCAGCGACGCGCTCGCCGCGGCGCTGTTCATGCTGCTGCCGATGATGCTGCTGGCGGTGACCACCGCGATCATCTGGACGCGGCGCCTCGCGCAGACGCTCGATCACGCCTGGGACGACGAGGTGACGGGCGCCGCCACGCGCAAGTTCCTGTTCGCGGTCGGCGAACCCTGGCTGGTGGCCAACGAGCGCCAGCAGAGTCATACCGCGGTGCTGCTGATCGACGTCGACCATCTGAAGACGATCAATGCGGAACATGGCCATGCGGCCGGCGACAGGGTGCTGCGTCATGTCGCCAGTGTATTGCGCCGGTCGCTGCGCTCCGATTCGCTGATCACCCGGTTCGGCGACGCGGAGTTCTGCGCGCTGGTGCCGGTCGACGATCTGGCGCAGGCGCACGCGGTGTCGCAGCGGCTGTGCCGGGTCGTCGAGGCGGCGCGCTTCCACGACGACGAGCTGTCGCTGACGGTGACGGTGAGCATCGGCGCGACGATGTACGAGGGCGGCCAGTCGCTCGAGGAGGTGCTGCGCATCGTCGAGAACCGCGCGGCGGCCGCCAAGGCGGACGGCCACAATTGCGTGGTCGCCGAAGACCTTCCCGAACCGTCGCGCAGCGAAGCGACCTGACGCCCGCGGCCGGCGCCGCCCGCTCCGCGCGGCGGCGGCCAGGTCACCGCTCCGGCCCCGGTTCTGCCCCTGGCTTTCAAGTGGCCTTCAACCCCTTGATACAATTGGTTTTTTGCCCGGATTCCAAGCGATGAGCGCCCTTTCCCCGGTCGAGGCCAGCCTGCGCGAGCTGCTCGCGCGCCGCATCCTGATCCTCGATGGGGCGATGGGTACGATGATCCAGCAGCACCGGTTGTCGGAGGCGCAGTATCGCGGCGAGCGCTTCGCCACGTTCGCCGGCGACCTGAAGGGCAACAACGAGCTGCTGTCGCTGACCCAGCCGCAGCTCATCGCCGACATCCACGACGCCTATCTGGCGGCCGGCGCCGACCTGATCGAGACCAACACCTTCGGCGCCACGACGATCGCGCAGGCCGACTACAAGCTCGCCCATCTGGCGCGCGAGATGAATGTCGCCGCGGCGCGGCTCGCGCGGGCTGCCTGCGACCGCCACGGCACGCCGGGGCATCCGCGCTTCGTGGCCGGTGCGCTGGGCCCGCAGCCCAAGACCGCGTCGATCTCGCCGGACGTCAACGATCCGGGTGCGCGCAACGTCACCTTCGACGAGCTGCGGCTGGCTTACGAGGAGCAGGTGCGCGCGCTGATCGAGGGCGGCGTCGACCTGCTGCTGGTCGAGACGATCTTCGACACGCTGAACGCGAAGGCGGCGCTGTTCGCGATCGACGAGGTGCTGGCCGAACGCGAGGCCGCCGGCCTGCCGCGGCTGCCGGTGATGATCTCGGGCACCGTCACCGATGCGTCGGGCCGGATCCTGTCGGGCCAGACGGTGGAGGCGTTCTGGAACTCGGTGAGCCATGCCCGGCCGCTGACGGTGGGCCTGAACTGCGCGCTGGGCGCGGCGCTGATGCGGCCGTACATCGAGGAGCTGGCGGCCAAGGCCGACACCTTCATCTGCGTCTATCCGAACGCCGGGCTGCCCAATCCGATGTCGGACACCGGCTTCGACGAAACGCCCGACGTCACCTCGTCGCTGCTGCGCGAGTTCGCCCAGGCGGGCTTCGTCAACATCGCCGGCGGCTGCTGCGGCACGACGCCCGAGCACATCGCGG
>DAISWF010000427.1:0-3638 GCA_036826495.1 Burkholderiaceae bacterium | reverse complement strand
GTTCGGCGCGTCGCCGATGAACGCCCAGCGGGCGAGATCGGCGAGCGGGCCGCCGCCGAAGCAGTCGTCGAGCAGGCGGTGCGCCATCGGGCCCTTGTCGAAGTCGCCGACCCAGGCGTTCACATGGACGCTGCTGGCGCGTGCGCTGAAGCCGGCGCCGCGGAACAGGCCGATCGCCCGGGCCACCTCGGCCGGCGGCAGCGCCGGCACTTCCTCACAATGGTCCAGCGCCAGGTCGACCAGCCGATAGGCGTTGTCGCTGGCCGGCGCGAGCCCGGGCACCGCCGCCAGCACCCGCGACGCATGGGCCGCCAGCCGGACGCGATCGGCGCGCACCTGCGCCTCGTCGCCGTGGAACCGCTGCAGCAGCCGGCCGCTGGCCGGATCGCGGGTCAGGTACAGTCCGCCGCTCTCGGCGATCACCGCCCGCACCGGCCAGGTCTTGACGATCATGTGCGCCCAGCCGGCGGAGCGGCCGGTGACCGGCACGATGACGAAGCCGGCGGCCGCGAGCGCGCAGAGCGCCTGGTACGCCTGCTCGGTCAGCCGGCCGTCGCTGGTCAGCGTGTCGTCGATGTCGGTGAACACGCCGGCGATCGCCGCCGCATCGAAGGCCTGCAGCGGCTTCACGCCGGTCGCACCAGCCGGCTGGCGACCGCGGCGCGCTGGCGCGCGCCCATCCATTCGTTGCCGACCAGCGCGGCCAGCACCACGATGCCGCCCTGCAAGGTGGCGGTGCCGATCGCCTCGCCGGCACCCAGCCAGGCCCAGATCGGCCCGAGCACCACCTCCAGCAGCGCGATCAGCGCCACCTCGTGCGGCGCCAGGTGGCGGGTCGTGCGCACCATCAGCACGCAGGGCAGCGCGAGCTGGAAGAACCCCAGCCCGGCCAGCAGCAGGATGTCGTCGAAGCCGGCCGACAGCGGCCAGGCGATCGGCAGGGTCACCAGGCACGACAGCACGCCGCCGGTCAGCACCGCCGGGGCCAGGTCGACCTCCGCATGCAGCCGGCGCAGCATCACGATGTTGATCGCCGAGGCCACCGGCACCGCCAGCGCGATCGCCATGCCCGTCAGGCCCTCGGCCGACACGCCGTGGCGCACCATCCAGCCGATGCCCAGTCCCGCCATGACGACCGCTACCCAGGTGCCGGCGCGCATCCGCTCGCCGAGCACGACCCAGGCGAGCAGCGCGGTGAGCAGCGGCGACACGCTCAACGTGACCAGCGTATTGGCGACCGAGGTGCGGGTCAGCGCGAGCATGAAGCAGGTGAACATCACCGCCCACATCACGCCGCTGACCAGGCCCGGCAAGCCCATCGCGATCACCGGCGCGAGCGGCCGGCCGCCGGTGCGCCAGGCCAATGCCAGGACCACGCCGATCACGCAGAAGAAGCTGCGCCAGAACGTGACCTCGAAGCCTTCGGTCAACTGCAGGTGACGGGTCGTCACGCCGGCCGAGCTCCATAACAGCGCGCAGAAGGCCAGCAGCAGCGCGGCATTGCGGTGGTGGCGACGGTCGGTGCCGCCGGTCGGTGCGAAAGACGCACGAGCGGGGCGACGGGCGAACGGGGGCGGGGGCATCGGATGCACGATTTGCGTGCGCGATTATAGGCGGCGGCCCATAGCCGTGCAGCGGCGCGGGCTATCGGCGCGTGATGGTGCACCGGCCGGCCGCCGGATCCGGCCCCGGTATCCGAAGGGGTAAAATCCCCGTCTGTCTGTCGCATCCGGGCCCTCATGTCCGACCCAGCCTTCGTCCACCTGCGGGTTCACAGCGAATATTCGGTCAGCGACTCGATCGTGCGGATCGATGCGCTGGTCGAGGCGGCGGCGGCCGACCGGCAGCCGGCGGTGGCGATCACCGACCTGTCGAACCTGTTCGGCTGGATCAAGCTGTACAAGGCCGCCCGCGCGGCCGGCGTCAAGCCGATCTGCGGCGTCGACGCCTGGCTGACCAACGACCAGGATCGTGACCGCCCGCACCGCGTGCTGCTGCTCGCCCGCAGCCGCGAGGGCTATCTGACCCTGTGCGACCTGATCTCGCGCGCCTGGCTCGTCAACGAGTATCGCGGCCGCGGCGAGCTGCGCCGCGAATGGCTGGACGAACGGGTGGCGCCGGGGCTGATCGTGCTGTCGGGCGCCCAGCACGGCGACGTCGGCGCGGCGCTGGCCGCCGGCAACGAGGCGCTGGCCGAGAAGCTGGCGCGCGGCTGGGCGCGTGCCTATCCGGGCGCCTATTATCTGGAGCTGCAGCGCACCGGCCAGCCGGAGGTCGAAGCGCACCTGCGGCAGGCGGCCCGGTTGGCGGCCCGGCTGGGCCTGCCGGTCGTGGCCACCCATCCGGTGCAGTTCATCGCGCCCGACGACTTCCGTGCGCACGAGGTGCGGGTCTGCATCGCCGAGGGCGAGATCCTCGCCAACCCGCGCCGTCCGCGGCGCTTCGCCGACACGCAGTACTTCAAGACCCAGGCGCAGATGGCGGAGCTGTTCGCCGATCTGCCGGCGGCGCTGGCCAACACGGTGCAGATCGCCAAGCGCTGCAACCTGCCGATGGTGCTGGGCAAGCCGCGGCTGCCGCTGTTCCCGACGCCCGAGGGCGTGACGCTGGACGACTTCATGCGCCAGCAGGCGCAGGCCGGGCTCGTGCAGCGGATGCGCAAGCTGTTCCCCGACGACGCGCAGCTCGAGGCGCGCCGGGCGTCGTACGAGGCGCGCCTCGCGTACGAATGCGACACCATCGTGCAGATGGGGTTCTCCGGCTACTTCCTGATCGTGGCCGACTTCATCAACTGGGCCAAGCTCAACGGCGTGCCGGTGGGCCCCGGCCGCGGCTCGGGCGCCGGTTCGCTGGTGGCGTTCGCGCTCGGCATCACCGATCTGGATCCGATCCCCTACGCGCTGCTGTTCGAACGCTTCCTGAATCCGGAGCGGGTGTCGATGCCCGACTTCGACATCGACTTCTGCCAGGACAATCGCTGGAAGGTCATCGAGTACGTGCGCGGCAAGTACGGCGAGCAGGCGGTGTCGCAGATCGCCACGTTCGGCACGATGGCCTCCAAGGCGGTGATCCGCGACGTCGGGCGGGTGCTCGACATGGGCTACAACTTCTGCGACCAGCTCTCCAAGCTGATCCCGGTCCACCAGAACAAGCCGCTGTCGCTGGCCAAGGCGCGCGAGGAAGAGCCGCTGCTGAAGGAGCGCGAGGAAAAGGAGGACGAGGTCCGCGGGCTGCTGGCGCTCGCCTCGCCGCTGGAGGACGTGACCCGCAACATCGGCATGCATGCCGGCGGCGTGCTGATCGCGCCCGGCAAGCTGACCGACTTCTGCCCGCTGTACAAGGCGCCCGGCACCGACTCGGTGGTGAGCCAGTACGACAAGGACGACGTCGAGGCGGTGGGGCTGGTGAAGTTCGACTTCCTGGGCCTGCGCAACCTGACGATCATCCAGACGGCGGTGGAGTTCATCAATGCGCGCTATCCGGAGCTGAAGCTCGACCTGTCGACCCTGGAGTTCACCGATCCGGCCGCCTACCGGCTGCTGGCCGACGCGAACACCACCGCGATCTTCCAGGTGGAAGGCGAGGGCATGAAGAAGCTTCTGAAGAAGCTCCAGCCCGACCGCTTCGAGGACATCATC
>DAISWF010000426.1:0-3648 GCA_036826495.1 Burkholderiaceae bacterium | reverse complement strand
CGTCGCCGGTGTTCTTGCGCAGCTCCAGGAACTCCTCGATGTCCAGGTGCCAGGTTTCCAGGTAGGCACATACCGCGCCCTTGCGCTTGCCGCCCTGGTTGACCGCCACCGCGGTGTCGTTGACGACCTTCAGGAACGGCACCACGCCCTGGCTCTTGCCGTTGGTGCCGCGGATGTGGCTGCCCAGCGCCCGCACCGGCGTCCAGTCGTTGCCCAGGCCGCCGGCGTACTTGGCCAGCAGCGCGTTCTCCTTGATCGCCTCGTAGATGCCGTCCAGGTCGTCGGACACCGTGGTCAGGTAGCACGACGAAAGCTGCGAGCGCTGGGTGCCGGCGTTGAACAGGGTCGGCGTGGAGCTCATGAAGTCGAATTTCGACAGCAGCTCGTAGAACTCGATCGCCCGGTTCTCCCGGTCGATCTCGTTCAGCGCCAGGCCCATCGCCACCCGCATGAAGAAGGCCTGCGGCAGCTCGATGCGGCGCTCCTCCACGTGCAGGAAATAGCGGTCGTACAGCGTCTGCAGCCCCAGGTAGCCGAACTGCTGGTCGCGCTCGGCCGCCAGCGCGCCGCCCAGCCGGCGCAGGTCGAACTGCGCGAGCTTGTCGTCGAGGAGGCCGGCGTCGATGCCGCGGCGGATGAACAGCGGGAAGTACTCGGCGTACTCGGCGGCCATCGCCTCCTGCGGCACCTCGCGGCCCAGCACCTCCTTGCGCACCGTGTGCAGCAGCAGCCGGGCGGTGACCTGGCTGTAGGCCGGATCCTGCTCGATCAGCGCCCGCGCCGACAGGATCGCCGACTTGTAGACCTCCTCGATCGGCACGCCGTCGTAGAGGTTCTTGACGGTCTCGCCGAACACCGTGTCGACGCTGACCACGTCGCCCAGCCCGGTGCAGGCCGACGCGATGACGGCGCGCACCTCGGCAGGATCGAGCGGACGGCGCAGGTCGCCGTCGACCACGTGCAGCACCGGCTCGCCGGCGGCCTCGCGCTGCGTCTTCGCGCGCGCGGCCCGTTCCTGGGCACGCTTCTCGCGGTACAGCACGTAGGCGCGGGCGACCTCGTGCTCGCCGGAGCGCATCAGCGCCAGCTCGACGTGGTCCTGGATGTCCTCGATGTGGAAGGTGGCGCCCGACGGCTTGCCGCGCAGCAGCGCCGACACGACGATGTCGGTCAGCCGCTCGACCAGCTCGCGCACGCGCGCCGATGCGGCGCCCTGCCCGCCGTTGACGGCCAGGAATGCCTTGGTCATCGCGACCGCGATCTTGCCGGGTTCGAAGCCGACCACCGATCCGTTGCGCCGGATGATGCGGTAGTCGGCGTACCTGGACGGATCGGCGGACGGCGCGACGGCGCCCGACGGGGCGCGGGATCCGGAGCTCGGCAGGGGGGAATGGATCGTCGGTGCCTGGGTATCGCCAAACCGCTGCATTGGGGTTCCTCGTGTCTGCTGGTTGTTGTCGTGGCCCGCGGCGTTGCCGCGGGGCCGGACGAATCGAAAAAAAAGCTCCCGCTGCGCCCGGGCGAAGATGCCGGGCGGACGAGTGTTCTTGGAATCAGTGGAAAAGCAGTGAAAAAGCGGTGGAAAAACGGTGGAAGAGGCGGTGGAAAAGCTGCCGACCCATGCCGTCACCTGAACACTACTGGTAGCGCTCGATGCCGCGTAAGGCGCTAATTGTAGTGTCCGACGCCGGTGCGCGCAAGTCGGAATTTTTCACGGAACCTTCGCGTCAGGGTCGCACGATGCCGGTCGCCGCGATCGACGCGAGAAAGCGCGGCCAATCAAAAAACGGACCCGGATCTTCCTTGCGTCCCGGCGCCACGTCGCTGTGTCCGGCCGCCCATCGCAGTGGATAACGCGTGCACAACCGGTGGACGATGGCCGCGAGCCGGCGATACTGCGGATCGGTGAAGCGATGCTCGCCGTCGCCCTCGAGCTCCACGCCGATCGAGAAGTCGTTGCAGCGCTCGCGCCCGCGCAGCCGCGACACGCCGGCATGCCAGGCGCGGCGGTCGCAATCGACGAACTGGATCAGCTCGCCGCGGCGGCGCACGAACAGATGCGCCGACACGCGCAGCCCGGCGATCGCCGCGAACGATGGATCGGCGGCCGGATCGAGCCGGTTCGTGAACAGCCGCTCGACCGCGTCGCCGCCGAAGCGGCCGGGCGGCAGGCTGATGTAGTGAACGATCAGCGCATCGACGGTGACCGCCGGCGGACGGTCGTCGCAGTTCGGCGAGGGCATCTGGCGCGCGGCGCGCAGCAGGCCGCTGCCGGGCGCCCATGGATCCGGCGCCGCGCCGGTCAATTCAGGCCCAGCCGCTGCATCCGGTAGCGCAGCGCGCGGAACGTGATGCCCAGCAGCCGCGCGGCGGCGGTGCGGTTGTAGCGCGTCTTCTCGAGCGCCCGCTGGATCGCATCGCGTTCCACCTGGTCGAGATAGTCGGGCAGCGATTCCGGCACGCCGTCGGTCAGCCGCACGATGCGCGCGGGGTTGGCCGGGATCGCCGGCGCCGGCGGCTCATGAGCATCGCCGGCGGCCTCGTCGGCCCGCTCGTTCTCGGTCGCATCGGCGACCATCGGACGCAGGCCGAGGTCCTCGACGTTGATCACCTCGCCGTTGGAGAACGCCAGCGCGCGCTCGAGGATGTTCTCGAGCTCGCGGACGTTGCCGGGGAACGAATAGCTCTGCAGATACTTCAGCGTCACCGACGCGAGCCGCGGCGGCTGCGCCAGGCCGGCGCGCGCCGCCAGCCGCCCCAGCGTCGCATCGGCCAGCGTCGGCACGTCCTCGCGCCGCTCGCGCAGCGGCGGCAGCTTCAGCTCGATGACGTTCAACCGGTAGTACAGGTCCTGGCGGAAGCGGCCGGCCAGCACGCACTGGGCCAGATCCTGATGCGTGGCGCTGATGATCCGCACGTCCACCGGTTCCTCGGTGGTGGCGCCGACCTTGCGCACGCGCTTCTCCTGGATCGCCCGCAGCAGCTTGACCTGCATCGCCAGCGGCAGATCGGCCACCTCGTCGAGGAACAGCGTGCCGCCGATCGCCGCCTGGAAGAAGCCGTCGCGTTCCTGGTCGGCACCGGTGAAGGCGCCGCGCTTGTAGCCGAAGAACTCCGACTCCATCAGCGTCTCGGGGATCGCACCGCAGTTCACCGCGACGAACGGCTGCGCCGCCCGCGATCCCGACTGGTGCACCAGCCGGGCGGCCAGCTCCTTGCCGGAGCCGGATTCGCCGGTGATCGCCACCGGCGCCATGCTGCGGGCCAGCCGGCGGATCGACGCACGCACCTCGCAGATCGCAGCGGATTCGCCGAGCAACTGCGCGCTCAGCGGATCGGCCGGATCGGCGGCCGACGACCGCTCCGAGCCGCCGCCGGTATGGATCGCCGAACGCACCAGGCTGCGCAGCGCCTCCAGCGCGACCGGCTTGGCCAGGTAGTCGAACGCGCCGGCCTTCAGCGCGGCGATCGCGTTCTCGGTGCTGCCGAACGCGGTGATGACCGCCACCGGCGTGTTGGGCGCCTCGCGGCTGATCTGCGCGACCAGCTCCAGCCCCTCGCCGTCGGGCAGCCGCATGTCGGTGAGGCACAACGAATACGAGTGCTGCGCGAGGAAGCGGCGCGCCTGATCCAGGGTCGACGCGCAGT
>DAISWF010000425.1:0-3676 GCA_036826495.1 Burkholderiaceae bacterium | reverse complement strand
GCGACCCGATAAGGTACTCACGCGGGCAGGTTTCAACCCCGACAGGCTCCTAGGCCGACCCATCCTTCCGGCTGATGTTCGACGCCAGAGCGGGCGAACACAATGATCATGTTCGCGGCGGAAAGCGATCGTCGTGAATCGATGAATGCTTCGGCGCTGCTCGCGGTTTCACCGTTCCGCGATTGCGCAGAACGCGGGCAGCGTCGCCGTAGCACCTCTTCAATGAGCGACGTCCGCTCATACAGTCGTGTCCAATCGAGTCCGCCATGATGATCGATCATCGAATGCGCAGCGCAATGGCGAAGGGGCTGGCCGCGCTGCTGGCAGTCGGCCTGTCGATCGCGTCGTCGCTGACCGGCAGCGCGGTCGCGAACCTCTGGCGTCCCGGGGCTGGTTCGGCCGGGGGCGCGGGGACCGATGATCCGCTGGACACTGCCCGCCGGCTCGCGCGCCGGCTCGCAGCCCGCGGCCTGCTGTCGGTGCCGGTGCGGTTCGCCGATCGTGACCACGGGCAGTTCAACGCCCATGCCGAATACGACTTCGCGTCGGGCACCTGCCGCATCACGCTCGATGCGGGCCGGCTCGGCGACTCTCCGTATCGCACGCCGCTGGCGTTCCGCTACCTCGTCTATCACGAATTGTCGCACTGCGAGCTGTATGCGCGCCCGAGCGTGTTCGGGGCACTGACCGGCGGTGACGAGCAGGCCGCGCGGATGCTCGATGATCTGCTGCTGTTCGATGCGATCGACGCGCCCGAGGATCGGCCGCAGTTGAACCTGTTCGCGTTCGTCCACGAGGTTCATGCGGATGTGCGGGCGGTGGCGCTGCTGATGAACGAAGGCGTGCCGGCTGTCGACCTGGCCTTCATCGCCCGGCTGCGCGAGGCGGAGACGTTCGACCTGCACCATGGCACCGCCGCAGCGATCGGCGCGGTGCTCGGCGGGCGGGGCGCGCCGCTGCAGGCCGGGGCGCTGGAGCGGCAGGTGCGCGCCACCACCGCGCGGTTCGTCGCGCAATCGCAGTTGCGTCTGATCTTCAGCGCGAACGAAACGCTTCCGCGGTGGCTGTGGCAATTGCTCAGATCGCGGCGGGCGGCGTTGCTGCAGGCCAGGCCCGATAGGGCGGAGGCTTGGCTGGCTGCGCCGGCTGAGCGGTCACCACTGATGGGCGATGCGGCCGCGTATCCGGAGCGGCTGCATGCTTACCGCTCGCTGCAGTGGTGGTATCGCACGATGCAGCGCGCCGCCGTGGAGCAGGGGATGGCGGCCGGGACGCCGGATGATGATGCGCACCAGGTCGATGCCTGGATGACCGACTCCTACTGCCCCGACCCGCAGCAGGCGGCGCAGGTCGCCGCCGGCGTGCTGGCGACATTGCTGCAGTGAGCTGCATGGGCCTTCGCGGGGGCGCGGGCGGTCATGTTGCATGAGCTACAAGATGTAGCTACCATCCAAATGGAGTTCACCTGGCATGAACCGAAGCGCGCGAGAAACCTGCGCCAGCACGGGTTGGACTTCATGGATGCCCTGCGCGTCTTCGAGCGGCTGACTTTCACATTCGAGCATGAGATCCACATCATCTCCTTCCGCAAAGCGACAAAAGGCGAAGCGCAGCGATACTTCCGGGAAGTCGCGGACTGACTGGTCGCGTCTGTTCGATCTCGAAGAAGACGCGAAGCCGACCGCGGAGCATCCGCAGGTCGATCTCCGAAAGGTCGTGCGCGGCATCGTGCGCCGCGGATTGAGGCCGGCGCCGTCGAAGACGCTGATCTCGCTGCGTCTGGATGCCGACGTGATCGAATGGTTCAAGGCGCAGGGTCCCGGATACCAGACCCGGATCAACGCGGTGTTGCGCGCTTTTCGTGACGCGTCGACCTGAATCGGCGTAAGCGTCAGCCGCCGCGGCTCGTGTTGCGTCCCGCGATCTCGTCGAGGCGTTCGGCGATCAGCCGCGCGCGTTCGGACATCCTGGCGACCAGCAGCGGCAGGCGTTCGTCGGGCAGCCGGTCGCTGGTCGCGGTCAGCGCGATGCCGGCCACCGTGCGGCCGTCCTGGCGGCGTACCGGCACCGCGATCGCGCGTGTGCCGGGCACGACGCCGTTGGGCGCGAACGCATAGCCGAGCGTGCGTGCCTGCTCGGCGCGGGCCAGCAGCGCGGCGCCGTCGATGCCGAGCTGGGCGAGCCGCTGCCCGTTGCGCCGGACGATCTGCCGGGCCTCGTCCGGCGGCAGGCCGGCCAGCAGCATCAGGCCGCTGACGCCGGCGCCCAGCGGCCGGCGGGCGCCGATCTCGATCGACAGCACCTTGATCGGATAGCTGCCGGGGCGCCTGTCGATGCAGACCGAATCGACGCCGTTCCGAATCGTCAGGAACGTGGTGTCGCCGAGCGTCTCGGCCAGGTGGCGCAGGTGCGGCTCGGCGATCGCGCGGATCGGAAAGCGCGCGGTGCGGGCCAGGCCCAGCAGCGCCACCTCGCGGCCGATCAGGTAGCTGCGCGTCAGCCGGTCCTGCTCGACCGCGCCTTCGTCGATCAGCACGCGCAGGATCCGGTGCACGGTTGTGCGGTTCAGGCCGGTGGCGCGCGCCGCGTCCACCAGCCGCACGCCGCGTTCTTGTCCCGACGCGACGATGCGCAGCACGGCGAGCGCGCGGCGGATGCTCTGCGCACCGCGCGTCGCGCCGGCGTCATCGGTCGGCAGATCGTCGTCGGGCGCACCGTCCGCGGGCGGCATGCCCTCGGGCGGCACGTCCTCGGAGTGCGGTGTTGTCGACACGTTCTACCCGTCACCTGCGCCGATGACCGTCTTGGCGGTCTGCGCGATGACCCGCAAGGTCGTGATCTCGCCCAGCGTCGCATAGTTGGGGCCGGCGATCCGGCACACCGGGTCCAGCGCGCGGGTGTCGACCTTGCCGTCGCGCATCAGTCCGTCGCGCAGGTGGAAACGCAGCACCTCGCCGACGAAGAACTCGCTGCCGGTGTCGCCGAACGGGATCACCTGGCGCAGCCGGCACTCCATCGCGACCGGCACGTCGGCCAGCCGCGGCACCGCGATCGCGTCCGACGGCGCGGTGGCCAGGTTCAGCAGCGCGACCTCGCTGGCATCGGCGGGCAGCTCGGCACTGCTCTCGTGGATCTGCCGCAGATGGGAGCGGTCGCCGATGTTGACGACGTACTCGCCGCGCGCGAGCAGATTGCTGCCGGTGTCCTTGCGCAGACCGGCCTTGCGGCCGATGTTGACGCCGAGCATCGGCGGCTTGGCCGACACGAACGTGAACGCCGAGAAGGGCGCCAGGTTCAGCACGCCGGCCGGCGAAAGCGACGTGATCCAGGCGATCGGCCGCGGCACCACCAGCCCCGTCAGCAGACGGTAGGTGGCCTCGGCGTCGAGGTGGGCGGCGTCGATCTGCATGGTGTCTCCGGTCGCCGCCTGATGCGCGGCGCCATCGGATTCTGGTTCGGTTTCGCGCCGCTGGAACGCGGCGGACCGGCACAGCTGTCCGGAAAGTCCACATGGTGAACTAATTCGGCGTTCTCGCGTTGTCACCCGGCAGGCCGGTTCGTACGATGGATCGATGTTCGCGGAGCATCGCGAACATCGGAAGACATCGGAAGACATCACAAGGACGCCAGGGGAACAGAGGGGGACGCGTCGATGGAGCAATCGCAGCACACGAAA
>DAISWF010000424.1:0-3686 GCA_036826495.1 Burkholderiaceae bacterium | reverse complement strand
GGCACAGCGGATCGGGGCCGCGCCGGTCGCGGGGGCGGTCGCCGCGGCGAGCCGCGCGCGCCGCAATCGTTCGCGGCTCTGCGTGGTTGCGGCGCGATCGCAGCGTCCGTCGCCGTCGAGCACGACGCCATAGATGCCGGCTGCCGCCTGCGGCGAGACGATCCGTCGCGCGACGTCGCCGGCGACGCGATCCGGGTCGCGCAGCAGCGGATCGCCGTAGCCGCCGCCGGCCTGCCAACTGTGGTACCAGACGTCGCCGGGCGCGATCGGCGAGCGGACGTGCTTGGGCGGCAAGATCGTGAATTTGCCGGCGATATCCTCGAGTGCGGCCGGCAGTGCGGCGCCGCGCGCGATACGCTGCGGCACGTCGGTATCGGTCAGGTGTGCGATCCGGATCGCGGCGCCCGGCATGCCGCCGCCGACGCCGATCGCGTTCGGCATCTCGGCGCCGGTGCCGGCGAACAGCCCCTCGAGCCGGTCGCCCGGCGCATGATGGATCGTGTAGGCGAGCTCGGCCGAGCGGCCGCCGCGGAACCGGCCCGGGCCGCCGGAGTCGCGCAGGTGCCGGCGGAACAGGTACAGCACCGGATACTCGGCTTCCTGGTCCTCGATGTTCGGCATGTTCGGCGTCGTGTTGAACACGATGCCGGCGGTATCGACGCCGTCGTCGTCGATCCGCGCGCCGCCGCCGCCGCCGAAGTGGCTCATCTCGGTCGCGGCGAACGGGAAGCCGTGCTGGCTGGTGCCGGCGAAGATCGGCGCCATCGAGGTGCCGGACCATACCGCCATCGCCTGGTCGCGATGGCGGTCGCTCGCGAGCAGCAACTGCGACAGGCAGCGCCACGCGACGTCGATCGTCACGATGACCGCCGAGATCGTCGCCATCGCGCACGGCGCCGGATACGCGCAGTTGTTGACGGTGCCGGTCTTCGTGCGCAGGTCCAGGCAGTCGCGCACGCCGCGGTTCCACGGGATGTCCCAGCACAGGTTGATGTAGACCGCCGACAGCACCGCGGCCTGCAGCCCCGAGTACGTCGCGTTGATCAGCCCGCGCGCGTTCGGGCTGGTGCCGTCGAAGTCGAACGTCAGCCGGTCGCCGCGCTTCTCCATCGTGCAGACGATCTGGTAGATCTTCGACTCGTGACCGTCGTGATCGATGTACTGCACGTCGCGCCAGACGCCATCGGGCAGCTCGCGCAGCCGCTGCTGCAGCTTCTCGCGCGCGTGAGTGATCGAGCCGGCCATCACCGCGCGGACGGTGGCTACGCCCCACGCCTCGATCAGCTCGAGGATCCGCCGCCGGCCGGTGTTCAGCGCCGCGACCTGGCCCTTGACGTCGAGACCGACCAGCGGATCGCGGACCTGGTTCAGGATCCAGCGCAGCACGTCCTCGCGCAGCACGCCGCCATCGACCAGCTTGACCGGCGGCATCCGCAGGCCCTCCTGGTGCACATCGACCGCCTTGATCGAAAAGCCCCCCGGATCCATGCCGCCGGTATCGAGCTGATGGCCCGACGCGCCGATCCAGCCGATCAGCTCGCCGTCCCAGAACAGCGGCGCGACCGTCGCGAAGTCCGGATGGTGGATCGCGCCGAGATACGGATCGTTGCAGATGAAGATGTCGCCGTCGCGGATGCCGACGTCGCCGCACAGCCGCTGCGTGCTGGCGACGATCAGCGGCAGCACGTTGCCCTGCGTGACGATGTACGGTCCGACCGAGACCAGCGCGCCGTCCGGCTGCATGATCGCGGTCGCCGCGTCGTTGCCGGTGATCAGCACGTTGGAGCCCGAGCAGCGCATGTACTGGATGCCCATCTCCTCGGTGATGCTGAGCAGGCGATGGTTCAGCACCTCGAACGTGACGGGGTCCGGCGAAGCGGCCGACGTGGATGAGGCGACAACGGCCGTATCGGCAGGTGAGGCGGTGAGATTCGGCGAGTCGGTGGAATCCGGCGCCGGTCGGTCGGCGGTTTCAGCGGCCACGGGCTTCTCCTGCGGAGGCGGTCGCGGCGTCTTCGCCGCCGATCGCGATGTGGGTGTGGCGCCAGTCATCGATCCGCGCCGTCTGGCCGGTCAGCACGACGATCGTCGTGCCCGGATGCTCGATGATCGCCGGTCCGGTGATCGTGGTGCCGGGCGGCAGCCGCGGGCCGTCATGGACCGGCGTGTCGATCATCGTGCCGCGGATCGGGCAATAGGCGGCGCGCATCGCGGTGGGCGGTGGCGCCGTGCCCGGCTCGGCCGCCTCCCAGCGCGGCTTGTCGATCGCGCCGACCGCGTCCACGCCGTAGTTGATCAGCTCGACGCCGGCATCCGACAAGCCCGAGCCGGCGCCGAACAGACGCTCGTATTCGTGTTCGAACGCTTCGGCGATCGTCTTCAAGGCCGCGACGTCGACCCGCGCCGGCACCGGCACGCGAAGCTGGTGCACCTGGCGGCGGTAGCGCGCTTCGACCCAGCGATGCAAGGTCTGCGCGCCGGCGGGCACGTCGGCCTCGGCCAGCGCCCGGCGGCCGCGCGCCTCCATGTCGGCGAAGATCTGCTCGATCCGCGTCGGATCGTCGTGCAGCACGATCGGCTCGGAGAACTGCAGGCTGAAGCGGATGTCCGACAGCGCCGCGCCATATGCCGAGTGCACCGTCGCGAAGAACGGGATCACGAGCTGCGTGCAGCCGGCCTCGCGGCCGTAGGACGCCGCATGCACCGGGCCGGCGCCGCCGTAGGCCATCATCGCGAAATGCCGCGGGTCGTGGCCGCGCTCGAGCGTCGACTTGCGGATCAGGTCCGCCATCTGGCTGTCGACGACGCGCCGGATGCCGGCCGCCGCGGCGATCACGTCGCCGCCGAACAGCGGCTCGGCGATCCGCGTGCGGATCGCCTCGCGCGCGCGGTCGGCGTGCAATCGCATCCGGCCGCCGAGGAAGCGCTCCGGCGAGATGTAGCCGAGCACGACGTCGGCGTCGGTCACCGTCGGCTCGGTGCCGCCCTGGCCGTAGCAGGCCGGCCCCGGCCTGGCCGACGCGCTGCGCGGCCCGATCCGCAGCCGCCGGCCGTCGACCCAGGCGATCGAGCCGCCGCCGGCGCCGATCGACGCGACGTCGATCATCGGCAGGCGCAACTGGTACTGGTTCAGCACCGTCTGCGAGCTGTGGCTCCACATGCCGTCCTGGATCACCGCGACCTTGAACGTCGTGCCACCGACATCGGTCGCGATCAGATCGCGATGGCCGAGCCGCGCGGCGACCTGCGCGGCGCCGACGACGCCGGCGGCCGGCCCTGACTCGATCGTGCAGATCGGCACCGTCTGCGCGACCGTCGCGAGGCCGCCGTTGGCCTGCACGATCAGCAGCTTCTGCCGCAGGCCGGCGTCGGCGAGGCTGCGCTCCAGCCGCGCCAGATAGCGGTCGATCACCGGGCCGACGTAGCCGTTGAACAGCGCGGTCGCGCTGCGTTCGTACTCGCCCTGCACCGGTGCGATGTCGGCCGACACCGAGACGTACAGGCCGGGCGCCTCGCGGCGGACGACCGCCGCGGGGCGGCGCTCGTGGTCCGGATTCTGGTGCGAGAACAGATAGGCGATCGCGACCGCCTCGTAGCCGCGCGCGTGCAGCGTCCGCGCCACCTCGGCGACCTGGGGTCTCCTCGTTTTCAGTGCAATAAGTGACGGTACGAAAAGCTAGCACTGG
>DAISWF010000423.1:0-3705 GCA_036826495.1 Burkholderiaceae bacterium | reverse complement strand
CCGGCCCCCGCCAGCCGGTACCGGCCAATCATCCGAAGCTGCTGCTGCGCGGCGCCCGCGAGCACAACCTGAAGAACATCGACGTCGAGTTCCCGCTCGGCCGCTTCGTCACCTTGACCGGCGTGTCCGGCAGCGGCAAGTCGACCTTGATGCAGGACGTGCTGCTGCCGGCGCTGCAGAAGGCGCGCGGCAAGGCCGCCGAATCGGTCGGCGAGTTCGACGAGCTGCTGGGCGCAGAGGCGATCGGCGACGTGGTGTTCGTCGACCAGGCGCCGATCGGCAAGACCACCCGTTCGAATCCGGTCAGCTACGTCGGCGCGTTCGATGCGATCCGCAAGCGCTTCGCCGCGACCGACGAGGCGCGCGAGCGCGGCTACACCGCCGGCACCTTCTCGTTCAACTCGGGCGAAGGCCGCTGCGCGACCTGCGGCGGCAACGGCTTCGAGCACGTCGAGATGCAGTTCCTGTCCGACGTCTATCTGCGCTGTCCCGACTGCGACGGCCGGCGCTACCGCCCCGAGGTGCTGGAGGTGCGGCTGACGATCGGCGGCCGCCGGTTGTCGATCGCCGACGTGCTGGAGCTGACGGTCAACGAGGCGCTGCAGGCGTTCGGCGAACAGCGCGATCTGCGCACCCTGCTGCAGCCGCTGGTCGACGTCGGGCTCGACTACGTGAAGCTCGGCCAGCCGGTGCCCACCTTGTCGGGCGGCGAAGGCCAGCGGCTGAAGCTCGCCGGCTTCCTCGCCGAGGCGGCCTCGCGCTCGCTCAGCGAAGCCAGCAGGATCGCGCAGGGCCGCGGCGGCACGCTGTTCATGTTCGACGAGCCGACCACCGGGCTGCACTTCGACGACGTCGCACGGCTGCTGCGGGCGTTCCGCAAGCTGCTCGCGGCCGGCCACTCGCTGGTCGTCATCGAGCACAACCTCGACGTGATCCGCGCATCCGACTGGGTCATCGACCTCGGCCCCGAGGGCGGCGATGCCGGCGGCGAGGTGGTGGCGGCCGGCACGCCCGATGACGTGGCGGCCGCGGCGCGCTCGCACACCGGCGCGGCGTTGCGCGAGTATGCGCGACAGATGGCGGCGGGGCACGGCGCGGCGCTTCACATCGCGACCGGTCTTGCAGCCGGCAGCGCGGTGAGCACCGCGACGAATGTCGCGGCCGAACCCGCAACTCCGTTCGGCGCCGCGTCGGGGGTGGAATCAGCGACGGGACTTGCGAACGCATCCGCCGCCGGCCGGCCGCTGCAGACCGCGCTGCGCGAGCGCGGCCGGCACGCGATCTTCGTGCACCACGCGCGCGAGCACAACCTGAAGAACATCGACGTGGAGGTGCCGCGCGACCGGATGACGGTGATCACCGGCGTGTCGGGCAGCGGCAAGTCGACCCTGGCGTTCGACGTCATCTTCGGCGAGGGCCAGCGGCGCTATCTGGAGTCGCTGAACGCCTATGCGCGGCAGTTCGTGCAGCCGGCGTCGCGGCCCGACGTCGACGGCATCTTCGGCATTCCGCCGACGGTGGCGATCGAGCAGCGCACCAGCCGCGGCGGCCGCAAGAGCACGGTGGCCACGCTGACCGAGACCTATCACTTCCTGCGGCTGCTCTACGTGAAGCTGGGCACCCAGTACTGCCCGGACTGCGCGGTGCCGATCGAGCCGCAGTCGTTCGACGAGATCGCGGCCCGGCTGATGACCGATTTCCGCGGCCGCCACATCGGCCTGCTGGCGCCGCTGGTGGTCGCGCGCAAGGGCCTCTACACCGACCTGGCCAAGTGGGCCAAGGCCAAGGGCTACGGCCACCTGCGGGTCGACGGGCGCTTCCTGCCGACCACGAAGTTCCCGCGGCTCGACCGCTACGTCGAGCACAACATCGAGCTGCCGGTGGCCGACCTGATCGTCGAGCCGGACCGCGAGCAGGTGCTGCGCAGCGGCCTGCGCGCGGCGCTGGAGCTCGGCAAGGGCGTGGTGCTGGTGGCCGACGGCCTGGACCGGCTGCAACAGGCGATCGGCGACGACCCGAGCGGCGAGACGGTGCCGCTGACCACGCGGATCTTCTCGACCCGGCGCGCCTGCCGCTCCTGCGGCCGCAGCTTCCCCGAGCCCGATCCGCGGCTGTTCTCGTTCAACTCCAAGCTCGGCTGGTGCACCGGCTGCTTCGGCACCGGGCTGAAGCTCGAAGGCTTCGACGCCGAGCAGACCGGCGAGGAAGGCCGCTGGAGCGACGAGGCGCGCCCGGCCGGCGACGGCCCCGCCGGCGGCCTCACGGTCACCGACGAGCCCTGCGAAAGCTGCGAGGGCCGGCGGCTGAACCCGACGGCGCTGGCGGTGCGGCTGCGCGGCCTGTCGATCGCCGACCTGACCGCGCTGCCAGTCAGCGACTGCGCCCGCTGGCTGGCCGGGCTCGACTTCGGCGGCCGCGAGGCCGAGATCGCCCGCGACCTGCTCGACGAGATCCGCGGCCGGCTGCGCTTCCTGCAGGACGTCGGTCTCGGCTATCTGACGCTGGAGCGCAGCGCGCCGACTCTGTCCGGCGGCGAGGCGCAGCGGATCCGGCTGGCCGCGCAGCTCGGCTCGAACCTGCAGGGGGTCTGCTACGTGCTCGACGAGCCGACCATCGGCCTGCATCCGCGCGACAACCAGGTGCTGCTCGACACGCTCGACCGGCTGAAGGCGCGCGGCAACACCTTACTGGTCGTCGAGCACGACGAGGACACGATCCGCCGCGCCGATCATGTGATCGACATCGGCCCGGGCGCGGGCAAGCTCGGCGGCCGCATCATCGCCACCGGCCACCACGAGGCGCTGAGCGCGCATGCCGACAGCCTGACCGGGCGCTTCCTGGCGCGGCCGCTGGGCCATCCGGAGCGGCCGCATCGCGCGGTCGACCGCGATACCGCCTGGCTCGAGCTGCGCGACGCGACCTTGCACAACCTCGCCCGCGTCGACGTGCGGGTGCCGCTGGAACGGCTGACCGTGGTCACCGGCGTATCGGGCAGCGGCAAGTCGACGGTGGCGCGCGATCTCTTGCTGACCAACGTCGCGGCGATCGTGTCGGCGCGCAACCAGCGCAAGTCGCGGCCGGCGCCGGTGGGCTGCGCGGCGGTCGCCGGCACCGAGCCGGTCCAGCGGGTGCTGGAGGTCGATCAGACGCCGATCGGCAAGACGCCGCGTTCGTGCCCGGCCACCTACGTCGGCTTCTGGGACACGATCCGGCGGCTGTTCGCCGACACCACCGAGGCGCGCGTGCGCGGCTACACCGCCAGCCGCTTCTCGTTCAACACCGGCGGCGGCCGCTGCGAGGTCTGCGAGGGCCAGGGCATGCAGCGGATCGAGATGAGCTTCCTGCCCGACGTCAAGGTGTCGTGCGACGCCTGCGGCGGCCGGCGTTTCAACCGCGAGACGCTGGACGTGCGGCTGCGCGATCGCAGCATCGGCGACGTGCTGATGATGAACGTCGACGAGGCGGTCGAGTTCTTCGCGAACCACCCGTCGGTCCAGCATCCGCTCAAGCTGATGCAGCAGGTCGGGCTCGGCTATCTGACCTTGGGCCAGCCCAGCCCTACGCTGTCGGGCGGCGAGGCGCAGCGGATCAAGCTGGTCACCGAGCTGGCCAAGGTGCGCGACGCGGCGCCCGATGCGCGGTTCCGCAGCCCGCACACGCTGTACGTGCTGGACGAGCCGACGGTCGGCCTGCACATGGCCGACG
>DAISWF010000422.1:0-3716 GCA_036826495.1 Burkholderiaceae bacterium | reverse complement strand
GCGAAGCGATGCGCAGGGGCCGGCTCACGCCGCACCCGCGCGCACCGCGCCGCCCGCCATCATTTGCGGGCCTTGCGCTCGCCGTCGATCAGCGCATCGGCGACCACCAGCGCATTGCCGTTGGAGCCCGCCTGCGAAGGCGACGTCAGATACTTGCCATTGACCGCCAGCATCGGCACGCTGTCGATCTTGTAGGCGGCCGCCAGCGCGGTGGCCTTGCGCATCTTGGTCTGCACCGAGAACGACTCGAACGCCTCGGTGAATGCCTTGCGGTCGATGCCGTGCTTCTCCAGATACGAGGCCATCTTGTCGACGGTATCCATCCGGTTGCGTTCGGTGTGGATCGCCGCGAACACCTTGGCATTGGTCGCGTCGTCGGCCTTGCCCATCGTCTCCAGCGCATAGAACAACTGCTGGTGCTTGACCTCGTTGAACGGCACATGCACCTTGCGGTACGCGACGTCGGGCGGCAGCTTCGCGGCCCACGCGGTCAGCGCCGGCTCCAGCGCGCTGCAGTGCGGGCAGCCATACCAGAAGAACTCGATCACCTCGATCCGGCTCTTGTCCTCGGGCACCTGCGGCGGCTTGATCGCGCGATACTCGGTGCCCTCGGTCAGCGGGCGGCCCTGGGCATGCGCCGGGCGCAGCGCGATGCCGGCCGCGGCGCACACCGCCACCGCCAGGCCCGCCTTCAGCAGCAACCGGGTGTTCTCGTCGATCGGCGCGGCAGCGGCGCGGGAGACGGCAGAGCGAACGGGATGTTTCATCGACAGGTTCCTGACGGAGGAAAGCACAGTGTTGTCATCAACGTGCCAGCCGGGCAATCGGGTTGACCCTGGCCCGACTACCGGTGACCAGACGACCGGTTGCCAGACCCCCGCTGGCCGGACGACCGGCGGCCGGCCGGGCCGGGGCGCTCAGCGCTGGCGCACCACCGACGCCTCGACGCCGCTCTGGGCCAGCTTGGCGCGGGCACGATTCATGTCGTCCAGTTGCGCGTACGGACCCACCCTTACGCGATAGACCGTCTGGCCGTTGACCTCGGCATTCAGGATGCGGGCCTCGAAACCCATCAGCGCGAGCTTGGCCTTCATCACGTCGGCATCATCCTGCGAGCGGAACGCGCCGGCCTGCAGCAGATAGCTGGTGGCGTCCTTGCGGTCGGCATCGGCGACCTTGGGCGGCGCCGGGCCGATGCCGGGCGCCGACGGCAGCGACGACGGCGGCGCCACGACCGGAGCGGCCGGCGCCACGGCGACGGGCGCGGGCGCCGGATCGGGCGAGGTGGCCGGCCGGCTCTTCGAGTACAGCGGCTTGTTCGGGTCCGGCGCATCGGCGGCCGCCTTGGGCTCGATCCGCTCGTTCGCCTTGCTGACCTTGTTGACGAACGGCACCGGTGCGCGGGTGACGAAGATCGCGACCACCACAGCGGCCATCAGCCCGATGATGAGGCCGGCCAGGAATCCGACGATCGTTCCGCCGCGATGGCGGCGGCTGGCACGCAGACGAGCCATTACATCCTTTCAGGGGCCGATACCCCCAGCAGGGCCAGCCCGTTTGCGATCACCTGACGCGTAGCTTCCAGCAAAGCGAGCCGCGCGACCCGCAACGCCTCGTCATCGACGAGGAATCTCTCGGCATTATAGTAAGAATGAAGTTCCGACGCTAAGTCTTTGAGATAGAAGACGATTGCGTGAGGCGCCATATCGTCGCAGGCAGCCTGCAGCAGATCGGGGAACTGGGCCAGCCGCGCCATCAGTGAGTACTCGCGATCCAGCGTCAGCGGCGACAGATCGACGGCAGCCCAATCCCGGCCGGCCGTCTCGCCGAAGCGGGCCTGCGCCTGCGCGAACACCGAGCAGACCCGCGCATGGGCGTACTGCACGTAATACACCGGGTTCTCGTCGGTCTGCGCCAGCGCCAGGTCCACGTCGAACACGAACTCGGTGTCGGCCTTGCGCGAGATCAGGAAGAAGCGCACCGCGTCACGCCCGCGGCGCATCTTGATGTCAGCACCCACTCCGTCCGAAACCTGCACCGGCTGGTCGACCCCATCCGGCACCGAGACCCCCCCGCTCCATTCGATGAGGTCGCGCAAGGTCACGTAGGAGCCGGCCCGCTTGGAGATCTTGACCTCCTCGCCGCCCTTCATCACGGTGACCATCTTGTGCAGCACATAGTCCGGATAGCCGGCCGGAATGCCGATCGCCAGCGCCTGCAGCCCGGCCCGCACCCGGGCGATCGTGCCGTGATGATCCGAGCCCTGGACGTTGATCGCCCGCGCGAAGCCGCGCCGCCACTTGTCGACGTGATAGGCGACGTCGGGCACGAAATAGGTGTAGCCGCCGTCGGACTTGCGCATCACCCGGTCCTTGTCGTCGCCGTACTCGGTGGTGCGCAGCCACAGGGCGCCGCCGTCCTCGAAGGTCTTGCCGGCCGCGACCAGCCCGGCCACTGCGGCGTCGACCTTGCCGTCGGCGTAAAGCGACGACTCGAGGAAGTAGTTGTCGAACACCACCCCGAACGCCTGCAAGTCCAGATCCTGCTCTCGACGCAAGTAAGCAACCGCAAACTTGCGGATCGCATCGAGGTCCTCCGGATCGGCGGCGCCGCTGACGGGTGCCACCCGCTCGGCGTCGACGGTGGCGCCGGCCATGTAGTCGCGCGCGATGTCGACGATGTAGAGACCCCGGTAACCATCGGTCGGGAATGCCGGATCGTCCGGCCCGATGCCGCGCGCCCGCGCCTGCACCGACAGCGCCAGGTTGTTGATCTGGGCGCCGGCGTCGTTGTAGTAGAACTCGCGCGTCACCGCCCAGCCGTTGGCGGCCAGCAGCGCGCACAGCGCATCGCCGAGCGCGCCCTGCCGGCCGTGACCGACATGCAGCGGCCCGGTGGGGTTGGCCGACACGAACTCCACCAGCACCGGCCGGCCGTCGCCGCGCGTGTTGCGGCCGAACGCGGCACCCGCTTCCAGCACCCGCCCGATCACCGCGCGCCGCGCGGCGGCGGTGAGCCGCAGGTTGATGAAACCGGGCCCGGCGATCTCCACCGAATCGAGCAGCCGCCCGCCATCGCGGGCGCGCAGCGCCTCGGCGATCCTGTCGGCTGCCTGGCGCGGACTGGTCTTCAGCAGCTTGGCGATCTGCAGCGCGACGCTGCTCGCCAGGTCGCCGTGGCCGGCCTGCTTCGGACGATCGAGCGTGACCGCGGGCACCGCCGCCGCCTGGCCGCCGGCCGCCGCCACCAGGCTGCGCGCGGCATCCTCGATCATCGACGCAAGTTGTTGTTTCTGTTCAAGTAACATGGTCGGGATTGTACTCGGCGCAGCGGGGGGAAGCTGAGATGGACATCTGGCACGCTTTCGGCATCGAACTCGACCATCTGGTGGTCGCGGCGCTGTCGCTCGACGAGGGCGAAGCCTGGCTCGCCGGCCGGCTGGGCGTGCGCCTGCAGCCGGGCGGCCAGCACCTCGGGGTCGGTACCCACAACCGGTTGCTGCAGCTCGGCGGCGGCAGCTATCTGGAACTGATCGCCCCGGATCCGACCCAGCCGGACCCGCGCACCGCGCAGCCGCCTCGGGCGCGGCCATTCGGCCTCGACCAGCCGGCCACGCGGGCGGCGCTGACCGAGCGGCCGCGGCTGGTGCACGTGGTGATGCGCACCGGGCGGCTGGACGAGGCGGTGGCGGCGGTCGACTACGACATCGGCCGCAT
>DAISWF010000421.1:0-3733 GCA_036826495.1 Burkholderiaceae bacterium | reverse complement strand
ACCGAGCTGGGCACGGCCGCCGCCCGCCAGCGCGACCAGCTCGAAGGTCAGCTCGCGGCGCTGGCGCTGCAGGTGGCGCGCAAGCTGATCGGCAGCCTGGCCGACGACGAGCGGCTGGTCGCGCTGGCGCTGACCGCCGCCCGCGAGCTGATGCCCGACACGACGCTGACCCTGGTGGTGAACCCCGGCCAAGCCGAGGCGGTCGCCCGCCGGCTGGCGGCCGTTCGCGCCGCGGTTCGCGCCGACGCAGGCACCGACACACGCACCGGCGCCGGCGCCCACTCCGGCGCCGACACCCGCACGGCCGCCGGCGACGACGACGGGCTGCCGGACTTCGAACTGCGCGAGGACCCGTCGGTCCCCCTCGACACCTGCCGGCTCGACACCGGGCTGGGCAGCGTCGATGCGACGCTGGACATCCAGCTCCGCCGCATCGCCCAGGCCTGGGGTCTGCACGAACTGGCGGAGGGCCCGCGATGACGACGAACCCCGACGCGCTGCGCCTGATGCAGGCGCTGACCCGCACCCGCACCGTGCTCGAGGTCGGCCGCATCGTGCAGGCCGGCGGCACCGTGCTGCGCGCCACCGGCCTGCGGGCGCGGATCGGCCAGCAGTGCCGGATCTACGACGGCGCGACGGCCGACGGCGCCGAGACGCTGCTGGCCGAGGTGATCGGCCTGGCGGGCAACGAAGCGATCCTCGCCCCGTACGGGCCGCTGCAGGGCGTGGCGATCGGCGCCGCCGTCGAGCCGCTGGCCGACGCGGCGATGGTGCCCTGCGGCCAGCCGCTGCTCGGCCGGGTCATCGACGCGTTCGGCCAGCCGCTCGACGACCTGGGCCCGCTCGCCGGCCCCGAGCTGCGCTTCACGCCGCTGCATGCCGCCGCGCCGTCGCCGCTGAAGCGCAAGGGCGTCGACCACCCGCTGCCCACCGGCGTGCGCGCGATCGATGCCGCGCTGACCGTCGGCGAAGGGCAGCGCGTCGGCATCTTCGCGATGGCCGGCGGCGGCAAGTCGACGCTGCTGGGCATGCTGGCCCGCCAGGCCCGCGCCGACGTCAACGTGATCGCGCTGGTCGGCGAACGCGGCCGCGAGGTCAACGAGTTCATCGAGGAGAGCCTGGGCCACGACGGCCTGGCCCGCTCGGTCGTCGTCGTCTCCACGTCCGACCGCCCGGCGCTCGAGCGGGTCCGTGCCGCCTATGCCGCCACCGCGATCGCCGAGGGCTTCCGCGGCCAGGGCAAGCGGGTGCTGCTGCTGGTCGATTCGGTCACCCGGTTCGCCCGCGGGCTGCGCGAGCTCGGCCTGTCGGCATCGGAGCCGCCGGTGCGGCGCGGCTATCCGCCGTCGGTGTTCGCCGAGCTGCCGAAGCTGTTCGAACGCGCCGGCAACGACGCCCACGGCTCGATCACCGCGTTCTACACGGTGCTGGCCGAGGACGACGACAACAGCGACCCGGTCGCCGAGGAGGTGCGCTCGATCCTGGACGGCCACATCGTGCTGTCGCGGGCGCTGGCGCAGTCCGCCCACTACCCGGCGATCGACGTGCTGGCCAGCGCCAGCCGCGTGTTCACCCGGGTGGCCGCGCCCGACCACCGCCGCGCCGCCGGCGCGCTGCGCACCCTGATGGCCCGCTACAAGGAGGTCGAGTTCCTGCTGCGCGTCGGCGAGTACAAAGAAGGCAGCGATCCGCTGGCCGACAAATCGATTGAACGGAAATCGGCGATCGATGCACTACTCAAACAAGGCTCGGATGAACCGGCCGAGTTCGAGACCACTCTCGCGACCTTGCAGGAAGCCGTCCAATGACCATGCATCAGCCTCACCCGCGCGAAATCGCCCAGCTCCATGCGCTGCGCGAGCTGCGGGTCCGGCGCGCCCGGAGCGAGGCCGCCGCCGCCGAAGCGGCGATCCAGGCTGCCGCCCGCGCGGTGCAGGAGCGTCAGGGGCTGATCCGCGCCGGCGAGCAGGCGATCGACGACCTCGCCGAAGCCGTCACCACCCGCCTGGCCGCCGACCTGCCGCGCTGGAACGACGTGGCCAGCGCCGAACGCGCCCGGCTGGCCGAATGCGTCGAGCGCGACGTCGATGCGCTGATCGGCGAAGAGAACCGGCTGGAGGCGGCCGAGGCGGACGCCGCCGAGACCCGGGCGGCGCTGGCCCGGGCGATCGCCCGCGAGGACGTGATGCGTGATCTCGCCCGTCAGGCCCGCCGCGCCCACCGCGCGGCGTTCGAACAGCGCGCGGAAGTCGAACTGGAAGACCAGGGTCGCGGCGTCCGTGGCGGAGCGATCCGATGAACCTGTCCTCCCCCACCCCGTCGCCGGCACCGGCCGCGCCGCCCCCCACCTGCGTTCCCGGCGGCGGCCCCCGCCCGCCGGTCACCAGCGACGTGCAGCGGCTCGGCGCCGACTTCGAACGGCAGTTGCAGGAACGCAGCCTCGCCCGCAGCAGCGACTCGTCCGCCGGCAGCACCGACAGCCCCCGCGGCGGCGACGGCACGTCGTCGCTGCCGCGCAGCGAGACCTCGGTGTCCTACGCCGTCCGCGGCTCCTACGACCAGGGCGGCTCGCAGGGCGACACCGGCTCCGACGGTCACACCGCGATGTTCCGCCAGATGTTCGGCGATGCACCGCCGCTGCCCGGCCCGTCGGGCGGGCCGCTGGGCGGCTCGGCCGGAGATTCTCCGTCGCTGACCACGCTGTCGGCCCGCTCGCTCGGCGACACGGCGCCGTCGCCTGCCCCGTCGCTGGCGCGGATGCTCGGCGAGCCGGCGTCGTCGCAGCCTCCGCAAACGCTGACGACGCTGTCGGCGCAGAACCCGGCCGCCGACGCCGGCAACCCGCCGGCATTGGCCGGCGAGCAACCGCCGAAGCCGTTGAAAGGCGAGACCGCGAAGAAGCCGCTGTCCGATGCGAAGCAGGCGAGCCTGTGCCGTGACACGATGGGCGGCGCCCAGTCGCTGCGCGGCCCGGCCGCGGGCTCCGGCCAGGGCACCCAGTCGTCGCAGTCGGCCGGTGGCCGCGGCGCGCTGGCCCGGCTGACCACCGGCGGCCAGACCGAGGATCCGCAGGCCGACGCGCTGGCCGCGATGCTCCAGCAGCAGGCGCCGCGCGGCCAGGCACTGCCGCAGTCCAGCGACGGCAAGCTCGACCAGGTCGGCGCGCTCGTCCGCCACGGCGGCCGCGGCAAGGGCGGCGTCGGCCACGACGACGGCCCCGATCGCGGCGAGGCGTTCGGCGACGCGTTCGCCAACACGCCGGCGCTGCAGTCGGCACCGAACTCGCCGCCGCCGACCGCCGCCGGCATGCTGCCCGCCGAAGCGTCGAAGACCCAGGCCGCGCTCGAAGCGGCGCTGCGCCACTCGATGCCGACCAGCGAGCTCGGCAAGGCCGGCACCTGGGAGGTGTCGATCCCGCAGGCGGCCGGCGGCACGCTGGAGCTGAAGGCCACCCGCGCCCAGCCGGTGACCGGCAACAACATGACGGCCGGCTGGAACCTCGACATCCGCACCTCGCGTCTGGACGCCGAGGCGTTCGCCCGCCAGCAGTCGCGGCTGACCGAGCGGCTGCAGACCCGCCGCGTCGCCTCGCACATCCGCATCGAAGGCAGCGACGGCGAAACCACCGAGGACGGCGGCGGGGAAGACCGGTGACCGGCAACCTGCCGTGGGTGCACAGCCAGCGCCTGCGGCTGCGCGAGTTCATCGCCGACGACCTGGCCGACCTGGTCGC
>DAISWF010000420.1:0-3776 GCA_036826495.1 Burkholderiaceae bacterium | reverse complement strand
GGGGTCTTGCCGATCTGCAGCACGAAGTCGTAGGCGCGCGCGACGGTTTCGGGCGAGGTCTGCCGGCCGCGGATGATCTCGACCAGGTCCATCCGGTCCACCGGCGAGAAGAAGTGCAGGCCGATGAAGTTGGCCGGCCGCACCGATGCGCCGGCCAGGCCGGTGATCGGCAAGGTCGAGGTGTTCGACGCGAACACCGCGGTCGGCGCGATCACCGCCTCGACCTCGCGGGTGATCGCCGCCTTGACCTCGCGGTTCTCGAACACCGCCTCGATGATCAGGTCGCAGTCGCTCAGCGCCGCCACGTCGGCGGCCGGCGTGATGCGGGCCAGGATCTCCTCGGCCTGCGCCGGCGTCAGCCGGTTGCGTTCGACGCGCTTGGCGAGCAGCGATCCGCTGTAGGCCTTGCCCTTCTGCGCCCGTTCGAGCGCCGTGTCGAGCAGCACGCAGGGCACGCCGCGGTTCGCGCAGGCCCAGGCGATGCCCGAGCCCATCATGCCGGCGCCCAGGATGCCGACGCGGGCAACCTTCGCCTTCGGCACGTCCTTCGGACGGCTCAGGCCCGCCTTGACCTCGTTCATCTGGAAGAAGAACGTGCCGATCAGGTTCTTCGCGACCTGGCCGGTCGCCAGCTTGGTCAGGTAGCGCGTCTCGATCCGCATCGCGGTATCGAAGTCCACCTGTGCGCCCTCGACCGCGGTGGCCAGGATCGCCTCGGGCGCCGGCAGGTTGCCGCGGGTCTTGGCCAGCAGCATCGCCGGCGCCATCGCCAGCATGCCCGCCACCGCCGGGCTGGACGGCGTGCCGCCGGGTATCCGGTGCTTCGGATCGTCCCACGGCTGACGGGCGTCCGGATGCGCGAGCACCCAGGCGCGGGCATTCGGCAGCAGCGCATCGCGCTCGCCGACCAGCGCATGCAGGTAGCCGGCCTGCAGCGCCTCCTTCGGCGTCAGCCGCTTGCCCTCGAGCAGGAACGGCAGCGCGGCCTGGATGCCCATCAGCCGCACCGACTTGGTCACGCCGCCGGCGCCCGGCAAGAGCCCCAGCGACACCTCGGGAAGACCGATCTGGGTGCGCGGATCGTCGAGCGCGACCCGGTAGTGGCAGGCCAGCGCCAGCTCCAGGCCGCCGCCCAGCGCATGGCCGTTGATCGCCGCCGCCACCGGCCGGCCCAGCGTCTCGATCCGGCGCAGGCAGGCCTTCATCGCCTCGATCTCGTCGAAGAAGCTGCGCGCATCGTCGGGGCCGATCTTGAGGATCGCGCGCAGGTCGGCGCCGGCGAAGAACGACGACTTGGCCGACGAGAACACGACGCCCTTGAACTTCGCCTTGTCGGCCTGCAGGCGTTCGACCAGCTCGGCCAGCTCGCGCTGGAAGCGGCTGCTCATCGTGTTGACCGGCGCGTCGGCGTCGTTGAGCACGACGTTGGCGATGCCTTCGTCGTCGATCGAATAGTGGATTACGGGCATGGCGGCAGACAGGAACGGAGTCGGGCCAATGATACGGCAGACCGCCGGCCGTCACCGGTCGCCGCCGCTCAGCCCTCCAGCACGTGGCAGTCGAGCCCGGCCGCGTTCAGCGCCTCCACCACCGCCTGCAGATGGTCGGCGCCGCGGGTCGACAGCACCATGTCGATCCGGGTGTAGCGCACCGGCAGGCCGGCGAACGTGCGCTGATGGATCACCTCCTCGATGTTGGCGTCCTGCGCGGCCACGATCGTCGCGATCCGTGCGAGCGACCCGGGCGTGTCGCGCGCGCTCACCGACAGCCGCGCCAGCCGGCGGCTGCGCACCAGGCTGCGCTGCAGCACGTCGGCCAGCGTCAGCGTGTCGATGTTGCCGCCGCTCAGCACCAGGCCCACGCGCTTGCCGCGGAAGATCGCCGGATTGGCCATCACCGCCGCCAGCCCGGCGGCGCCGGCGCCTTCGACGACGGTTTTCTCAATCTCCAGCAGCAGCACGATCGCCCGCTCGATGTCGGCTTCGCCGACGCGCAGCGAATCGCGCAGATGGCTGCGCATCACCGGCAGGGTTAGCAGCCCCGGCTGCTCGACCGCGATGCCTTCGGCCAGCGTCGGGCCGCCGGCGGCCACCGCGGCACCGTGTGCCGGCCACAGCGTGCCGGTCGCATCGTCGGCCGGATCGATCGCGCTGGCCGTGCCAGCCGTGCGATCCGGATCGATTGCTCCGGCCGAACGTCCAGTCGTTGTCAGGCCGACCGCATCGGCCGATTCCGCGGTGCCGGTGCCAGCCGCAACCTCCGGCGGCCGCGATGCGGCATCGTCGCCATGCAGCGCATCGTAGACCGCCGAGTACCCTTGCACCTGTACGCCGTACAGCTCGACCGCCGGCGCGCGGTCGTGGATCGCGATCGACATGCCGGCGCACAGGCCGCCGCCGCCCACCGGGACCACGATCGCCTGCAGGTCCGGCCGCTGCTCGATCATCTCCAGTCCCAGGGTGCCCTGGCCGGCGATGACTGCCTCGTCGTCGTACGGATGCACGACCACCAGGCCGCGCTGTGCGGCCAGCACCAGCATCGCCTCGCGCGCCTCGCTCAACGTGTCGCCGGCCAGCACCACCTCGGCACCCAGCCGGCGCGTATTCTCGACCTTGACCCATGGCGTGAAGCGGGGCATCACGATGACGGCGCGGATGCCGAGCTGCTGCGCATGCCAGGCGACGCCCTGCGCATGATTGCCGGCCGACATCGCGGTGACGCCGCGCCGCCGCTCGTCGTCGTCGAGCAGCAGCAGCCGGTTGCCGGCGCCGCGCTCCTTGAACGAGGCGGTGAACTGCAGGTTCTCGAACTTCAGGAACAGCTCGCAGCCGGCCAGCGCCGACAACGTGCGCGACGGCAGGAACGGCGTCTCGACGATGCGGCCCTGCAGCCGGCGGCGCGCGGCGGCGATGCTCGATGCGTCCACGGTCAAGGGCGGCCTCCGGTGTGGGCTGTCGACTGGCGGGCAGTGTACTGCGCGGCAGTAAACTAGCGGCCTGAGAACAGGTTCAGACGCCTCCACGCCATCGCCATGACCACTTCCGCAAGCTCCACCAACGAAGCCGAATTCGAACGCGCCCGCCAGGTACTGGTGGGCGGTGTCAATTCCGCCGTCCGCGCGTTCCGCGCGGTCGGCGGCACGCCGCGTTTCATCCGCCGCGCGCAGGGCGCCTACATGTTCGACGTGACCGGCAAGCGCTACGTCGACTACCTCGGCTCCTGGGGGCCGATGATCGTCGGCCATGGTCATCCGCTGGTGCTCGAACGGGTGCGGGAGGCGGCGGCCGACGGCCTGTCGTTCGGCGCGCCCAACGTGATGGAGACCGAGCTGGCCGAGCGCATCTGCGGCTGGTTTCCGCACGTGCAGCGGGTGCGCTTCGTCAGTTCCGGCACCGAGGCGGCGATGTCGGCGCTGCGGCTGGCGCGCGGCCACACGGGGCGCACCAAGATCATCAAGTTCGAGGGCTGCTATCACGGTACCGCCGACAGCCTGCTGGTCAAGGCCGGCTCCGGCGCCCTGGCGTTCGGCGCACCCAGCTCGGCCGGCGTGCCGGCCGATCTTGCCCGCCATACGCTGGTCGCCCAGTTCAACGATCTCGCATCGGTCGAGGAGCTGTTCGGCCAGCACCCCGACGATGTCGCCTGCCTGATCGTCGAGCCGGCGGCCGGCAACATGAACCTGATCCCGCCGGCGCCCGGCTTCCTCGAGGGGCTGCTCGCGCTGTGCTCGCGCCATGGCGCGCTGCTGATCTTCGACGAGGCGATGACCGGTTTCC
>DAISWF010000419.1:0-3806 GCA_036826495.1 Burkholderiaceae bacterium | reverse complement strand
AGGCGAGCGGGGAACCGCCGGAGGCGCCCGCCGCGTTCACGAGGATGTCGACGGGACCCAGCTCCGAGCGGATGCGCTCGTGGGCGGCGCGCACGGCCGTGGCGTCCGTCACGTCGGCCGCGACCACGATGCGGTCGCCGCGCACGAAGCGCGAGAGCGTGTCCAGGCGAAGCGCGTCCAGGTCGACGAGCGCCACGCGGGCGCCTTCCGATTCGATGACGATCAGGATGCCGCTGGAGCGCTTGTCGAAGCGCGGCACGCTGAACACCTCGTCCAGCGCCACCACCGGCAGGTACTGGCCGCGCACCTCGATGACCTGGTTGGCACCGGCGATCCGCCGGATCTCCTCGCCGTCGAGCTGGATCGATTCGATGACCGAGGCCAGCGGCAGGATGTAGGTCTCCTCGGCCACGCCGACCGACATGCCGTCCATGATCGCCAGGGTCAACGGCAGCTTGACGGTCACGCGGGTGCCATAGCCCAACGCCGAATCGAGCTCGACGGTGCCGCCCAGCCCGAGGATGTTGCGGCGGACCACGTCCATGCCGACGCCGCGGCCCGATACGTCGGTCACCGTGTCGGCGGTCGAGAAGCCCGGCTCGAAGATGAGCTGCCAGACGTCCTGGTCGCTCATGTTGTCGCCGACCGGCAGGCCGCGCTCGCGCGCCTTGGCGAGGATCTTGTCGCGGTTCAGCCCGCGGCCGTCGTCGCGGACCTCGATCGCGATCGCCCCGCCCCGGTGCTGGGCCGACAGGGTGATCGATCCGGCAGCCTGCTTGCCGGCGGCCTCGCGCACGTCCGGCATCTCGATGCCGTGATCGAGCGCGTTGCGCACCAGGTGGGTCAGCGGATCGGTGATCTTCTCGACCATTCCCTTGTCGAGCTCGGTGGCCTCGCCCTCGGTATGCAGCTCCACCTGCTTGCCGAGCTTGTTGGCCAGGTCGCGCAGCATCCGCGGGAAGCGGTTGAACACCACCGCCATCGGAATCATCCGGATCGCCATCACCGATTCCTGGAGCTGGCGGGTGTTGCGCTCCAGGTCCACCAGGCTGGACACGAGCTGCTGGTGCACCATCGGATCCAGCGAGCGGCCGGTCTGCGCGAGCATCGCCTGGGTGATCACCAGTTCGCCGACCAGGTTGATGAGCTGGTCGACCTTCTCGACCGACACCCGCAACGTCGCCGACTCCACCGCCGCAGCCGGCTTGTCGGCGCGCCCGCCGCCGTGCGCGACCGGCGCCGCGGCCACGCGGACCGCCTGCGGTATCGCCGGCGCGGCCGCAGCGGCGCCGCCGGACGCAGGCCCCTGCGCACCGGCGGCGGCCCCGGCACTGCCGGCCGGCAGATCGACGAAGAAACCGAAGCCTTCGTCCTTCGCCGCCGGCGCCGTGGCCGGAGCCCGAGCGGCCGATGCGACCGGAGCCGCCGGCGCAGCCGTGACCGGCACCGCCGGCGCGGCGGCATCCTCGAACCTCACCTGCTCGCGCGACACGTGGAACGTGAACAGATCCAGCAGGTCGCTGTTGCTGCTGCTGCTGACCACGCGGAAGCAGCGCAGCCGCGGATCGTCGGCGGCCGACGGCAGCGGCTCGATCGTGCCCAGCCCGGCGATCTCGGCGAACAGCGACACGATGCCGTCGGCCTGCTCGCCGTTGTCCAGCGGACCGAGCACCACCACGCGCTCGCCATCGGCCGGCGACGTGGCGGCCTCCGGCTGGAGCTGCACGGGCGGCCGAACGGGCTGAGCCTGCGCGGCCGGCGGCTGAGCGGCGGGAGCGGCTCGCACCGGTGCGGCCTGTGCAAGTGAGGCCGGCGTCGGTGCGGCCTGCATCGATGCGGCCTGGACCGCGACCGGCGGCGCCCCGAGCGGCGCCGCCGGCAGCTCCGCCAGCGCACGGATCTGCGCGACCAGCTCGGTGGCGTCGATCACCTCTTCGGTCGTGCCCTGATGGTGCGCCAGCAGACTGCGCAGCGTGTCGCCGGAGCCCAGCAGCACATCGACCATGCCGGAGGTCACCGCCAGCTCGCGGCGGCGCAGGCGGTCGAGCAGCGTCTCCATCACATGGGTCAGGTCGGCGACGTCCTTGAAGCCGAACGTCGCCGCCCCGCCCTTGATCGAATGGGCGCAGCGGAAGATCGCGTTGAGCTGCTCGCCGTCGGCGGCTGCCGGATCCAGATCCAGCAGCAGGGTCTCCATGTTGCTCAGATTCTCCGAGGCTTCCTCGAAGAACACCTGATAGAACTGCGTCAGATCGAAGGATCCGTCGCCCCCGCTGTCCGTCTGCTGCATGCCTTCCATGACCGTTCACTCCTGGTGACCGGCGCGATGCGTGTCGCGCGGGTCTGTTGTCGCCTCAGTCGCCTCGA
Source organism: Burkholderiaceae bacterium (assembly GCA_036826495.1). Taxonomy (GTDB): domain Bacteria; phylum Pseudomonadota; class Gammaproteobacteria; order Burkholderiales; family Burkholderiaceae_E; genus DAISWF01. Next base: position 1,439 of record DAISWF010000419.1, on the reverse strand, counting down.
TCGCCTCGATTGCCCCGGCCGCCTCAGGCCGCGACCGTTCCAAGCACCTTCGAGATCACCTCGAGCAGGCGCTTGGGGTCGAACGGCTTGACCAGCCAGCCGGTGGCGCCGGCCGCCCTGCCCGCCTGCTTCATCTCGTCGCTGGACTCGGTGGTCAGGATCAGGATCGGCGTACGCGCGAACGGCGGCCGTCCCCGCAGTTCGCGCACCAGCGTCAGCCCGTCCATCCGCGGCATGTTCTGATCGGTCAGCACCAGATCGACCGACCGCTCGCGCAGCTTCTCGAGTGCATCGATGCCGTCGACCGCCTCGACCACCTCGTACCCGGACGAACGGAGGGTGAAGGCGACCATCTGGCGCAGCGACGCGGAATCGTCGACCGCAAGTATCGAAGTCATGGGTGTTCAGCCTTTCTCTCAGAACAGCTCGACCGAGCCAGCGTCCATTTCGCGCTGAGCCACCGGGCATGGGCGATCGACGAATTCGACCTGGACGGCCTCGCCGTCGTCCGGCAATACCTGCACGCTCAGGAAATCGGCCACCGCGCGCACCCGCCTGACCGAGTGGTTGATGAGCTGGGTCGCAAGATCGTGGAACTGCAGGGCGGTGACGGCGGTGCCCAGGTGCTGGCGCAGCGCGTCGACCAGCTCCTGCTCGCTGGCCTCGCGCGACTGCGGGTCGGCCAGCCCGGCCACCGCACGCGACAGATGCCCCTGGGCGGCGCCGAACTCGGCGAGCAACTGGCCGGCGGCATCGTCGAGCAGGCCGGTCAACCGTTCCATGTCGGTCGAAGCGGCCAGCAACTGATCCTGGAGATCGACGACCTGGGGCCAGGCCAGCGCGACATGGGGTCGCTCGGCAGGCGGCGAATTCGCTTCGCCGGTCGGGTTCGATATCGGATCAGTCACTTGAAGGGCATGCGCCGTGGGAGGATTTCATCGATTGTCGACAGGTTGACCTGCGCGGTAAGCCGCAAAAAACGTCGCTCGACCCTTACAATTCGGCTCCGTGGACGCCTCACCGATCCGTATCCTGGTCGTCGAAGACTCCGAGATGGACTTCGAGCTGCTGACCGCCACCCTGGCGCGCCAGGGCGTGGTCGCGGACTGCCTGCGCGTCGAAGACCGTGAGTCGATGCAGCGGCTGCTGTCGGGCGGCGGCTTCGACGCGGTGATCTCCGACCACAACCTGCCGCGGTTCTCCAGCACCCAGGCGCTGGAGGTGCTGAAGGCCAGCGGCCAGGTACTGCCGTTCCTGATCGTCTCGGGCACGATAGGCGAGGAAGCGGCGGTCGCGGCGATGCGGGCCGGCGCCGACGACTATCTGACCAAAGGCAGCCTGGGGCGACTGGGCGGCAGCTTGGGGGGGGCCCCCGCCGCCGCCGGGGCCCGCCGCGAACGGGCGGCCGCCGAACTGGCGCTGCAGGAGTCCGAGCAGCG
>DAISWF010000418.1:0-3847 GCA_036826495.1 Burkholderiaceae bacterium | reverse complement strand
GCCCTGCCGCAGCTCAAGGTGGCGGCGCAGTGGCTGGCGCCGGTCGAGCGCAACAGCGCCGAGGTCGCGTGGATCCGGCTGGCCGGCGGCGTGGCGCCCGGCGCGGTGCCGCGGATTCTCGGCGAGGACCGCAACGCGCGGGTGTTCGCGATGCAATGGCTGGCGCCCGACCGCTATCCGGTGTGGAAGCAGCAGTTGCGCGACGGCCTCGTCGACCCGGCGACCGCGCAACAGGTAGCGCGCACGCTGGTCGCAATCCACCGCGCCACCGCGCTGCGCGACGACGTCGCCGGGGCGTTCGCCAACGATCGCAGCTTCCACGAGCTGCGGCTCGATCCCTACTTCGCGGCCGCCGCCGCCCGCCATCCGGATTGCGCAGAGGTGCTGGACCTCCTGATCCGCCGCACCGCCGGCGCCCGCCTCGCGCTGATGCACGGCGACGTCAGCCCGAAGAACATCCTGGTCGGCCCGGACGGGCCGGTGCTGCTCGATGCCGAATGCGCCTGCTACGGCGACCCGGCATTCGACCTGGCGTTCTGCGCGAACCATCTGCTGCTCAAGTGCATCTGGCGCCCGCAGTGGACGGCCGGCTATCTGCGCTGCCACGAGACGCTGGTCGCCACCTATCTGGACGGCGTCGACTGGGAGCCGCGCCAGGCGCTGGAGGCACGCGCGGCGCTGCTGTTGGCCGGGCTGCTGCTCGCGCGGGTCGACGGCAAGTCGCCGGTAGAGTACCTGACCGGCGATGCCGATCGCGAACGGGTGCGAGAGGTGGCGCGGGCGGCGCTGCTGGCGGGCGTATCGTCGCTGGCCGACTTGCGGGAACGCTGGGCCGCCACGATGATGGACGGTTCCGCGCCGATGGCGGCCGCCGCACCGACGCCCGCCGCGACCCCGATGCTCACTGCGGCCCCGACACCCGCCGGCGCTCCGACACCCGCCAGTGCTCCGACACCCGCCAGTGCTCCGATACCCGCCGGTGCTCCGTTACCCGCCGATGCTCCGTCGGCACCCGCACCCGCGTCCACGCCCGGCTCCACCGACCGCTGACCTTCGACTGCTCGCAGAGGAATCACCCTTGAACACTTCGATCGCATCCGTGACCGGCCGCCGGGTCTGGGACTCGCGCGGCCGTCCCACCGTCGAGGTGGAGGTGGCACTCGCCGGCGGCGCCCGCGGGCGCGGCATCGCACCGGCGGGCGCCTCGCGCGGCAGCCACGAGGCGATCGACCTGCGCGACGGCGGCGGCGTGCTGGGCGGCTGGGGCGTGTCGCGGGCGGTGGCCGGCGTCAACGGCGCGATCCGCGCTGCGCTGCTGGGCCGCGATGCTGCCGACCAGGCAGCGGTCGATGCCTGCCTGATCGAGCTCGACGGCACACAAGCCAAGTCGGTGCTCGGCGGCAACGCGACGATCGCCACGTCGATGGCGGTGCTGCAGGCGGCCGCCGCCGCCGCCGGCCGGCCGCTGTGGCGGCACCTGGCCGGCGACCGGCCGGTCACGCTGCCGCTGCCCGAGATCCAGATCTTCGGCGGCGGCGCGCATGCCGGCGGCCGGATCGACATCCAGGACCTGCTGGTGATGCCGGTCGGCGCCGCCAGCTTCGACGAAGCGCTGGTGATGGTCGCGGAGGTCTACCGCTGCGCCGGCGACCGGATGGCCAGCGAGCGCCGGCGGCTCGGTGTGGCCGACGAAGGTGGCTGGTGGCCGGACTTCGATTCCAACGAGCAGGCGCTGGCGACCCTGACCCGGGCGATCGAGGCCGCCGGCTACGGCCACGGCGAAGTGATGATCTCGCTCGATATCGCCGCCTCCGAGTTCGGCCGGCGCGGCCGCTACGAACCGAAGCTCGAGGGGCGGGTGTTCGACACCGGCGACTGGCTGCGGCTGCTCGAAGACTGGACCGCCCGCTACCCGGTGCTGTCGATCGAGGATCCGGTGGCCGAGGACGACGACGAGGGCATGGTGGCGTTCACGCATGCGGTCGGCGATCGCATCCAGGTGATCGGCGACGACTACCTGGTCACGTCGGCCGCGCGGGTCGCGACGGCCGTCGACGCACGCGCCTGCAATGCGGTGCTGATCAAGCCGAACCAGGCCGGCACGATCACCGAGACCTTGCAGGCGCTCGAAGCCGGCCGCGCGGCCGGCTGGGGCACCGTGGTGTCGGCCCGCTCCGGCGAAACCGAGGACGTGACGATCGTGCATCTCGCGGTCGGCTGGAACGCCGGGCAACTGAAAGTCGGCTCGTTCGCGCGCTCCGAGCGGATGGCCAAGTGGAACGAGGCGCTGCGGATCGAGGAGGCGCTGGGGGCGCAGGCCCGCTACGCCGGCCGGGCGGCGCTGCCGGTGGCGGGGACGGCGCGATGAGCGCCCAGAACGACCGGACTGGCAAGGGGGCCGGCGGCGTGGCCGTCGATGTGGCCGGCGATGCCGCCCGCGATACGGGCGGCGGCTCCGGCTTCGGAGGTCGAGCAGCCGGCCCCCCCGCCGGGCCGGTGCTGGTGACCGGTGCAGCCGGCTACCTGGGCCAGGCACTGGTCGCGGCGCTGCGCGGTGCCGGCCCCACCGTGATCGCGACCGATCTGGCGTCGCCGCCGCCTCCGTCGCTGGCTCCGTCGCCGTCGCTGTCGCCAGCCGCACCCATGCCGTTCTCCGCCGGCGACCCGGCGCACCCTGCTGTTGACGATGCTCCCACCGGCCGTCCGATGGTCGGCGACGATCGATCGACGAGCCCCGGCTCCGTCATATTCGCCGCAGGCGACCTGACCGACCCGCGCTGGCAGGACGCGCTGTTCGAGCACCGCCCGGCGACGGTGTTCCACCTGGCAGGCATCGTCAGCGGCGCCGCCGAGGCCGACTTCGAGCGTGGCCGCCGCGTGAATCTCGATGCGACGTTGCAGCTTCTGGAACGCTGCCGCCGGCAGGCAGCGGCCGGCGGGCCGCCGGTCACGCTGGTCTATACCAGCTCGATCGCGGTGTTCGGCGTGCCGCTGCCGGCGCGCATCGACGATCACACGCCGCCCGCGCCGACGCTCAGCTACGGCGCCCACAAGCGGGCGATCGAGATCCTGCTCGACGACTACAGCCGGCGCGGCCTGCTCGACGCCCGCGGGCTGCGACTGCCCGGCGTGGTGGTGCGGCCGCCGCTGCCGAACGGCGCCCTGTCGGGGTTCAACAGCGACCTGATACGCGAGCCGCTCGCCGGCCGCGACTACGACTGCCCGGTCGGCGAGGAGGCGACGCTGTGGCTGTCGTCGCTGCGCCACGTCGTCGGCAACCTGATCAGAATGGCCGCGCTGCCGGCCGCGGCGCCGGGCCCGGCGCGCACCGTCAATGCGCCGGCGATCGCGGTCAGCGCCGGCCAGATCCGTGACGCGATCGCCCGCGTGTCCCCGGCCGCCGCCGCCCGCATCCGCTTCAGCGCCGTGCCCGATCCGGCGCTGGTCGCGCAGTTCGGCCGCTGGCCGCTCGCCTGCGACTTCGCCCGCGCCCGCGCGCTCGGGCTGACCACCGACGCATCGCTGGACACGCTGATCGCCGAGCATCTCGCCGGCCGGCCGGCGGCCGCCGGCCCGCCCCGGATGGCTGGGCAGCGGTGAAGGAGCACGCAACGACCATGTCCGACATCACGCCCGCTCCCGCCCCTACCGACCGCCCCGCGCTCGCGTTCCTCGGCACCGGCCTGATGGGCCGGCCGATGATCGAACGGCTGCTGGCGGCCGGCTATCCGGTCTCGGTGTGGAACCGCAGCCGGGACAAGCTCGCGCCGCTGCTGGCGGCGGGTGCCCGGCCGCTAGGAGTCTGTCGGGGTTGAAACCTGCCCGCGTGAGTACCGTATCGGGTCGC
>DAISWF010000417.1:0-3852 GCA_036826495.1 Burkholderiaceae bacterium | reverse complement strand
AGACGATCCGGCTGGCGCTGACCGCCGCCGAGACCGGCCACCTGGTGTTCGGCACCTTGCACACCTCGTCGGCCGCCAAGACGATCGACCGGGTCATCGACGTGTTCCCGGCCTCCGAGAAGGACATGGTCCGCGCGATGCTGTCGGAATCGCTGAAGGCGGTGATCTCGCAGTCGCTCTTGAAGACCAAGGACGGCAACGGCCGGGTCGCGGCTCACGAGATCATGATCGGCACGCCGGCGATCCGCAACCTGATCCGCGAGGCCAAGATCGCGCAGATGAACGCGGCGATCCAGACCGGCGCGTCGGTCGGCATGCAGACGCTCGACCAGTGCCTGACCGACCTGGTCCGCAAGAACGTCATCGCGATGGCCGAGGCCCGCAGCGCGGCGGCCGTGAAGGAGAACTTCCCCGGCTGATCCGCGTCTGCCGTAACGACCGGGTCCGCCTTCCCGAACCGCAGTCACCGGACATCTCATGGAACGCGAACAAGCGTCGAAATTCCTGCAGGACCTGCTGCGGCTGATGCACAGCCGTAACGGCTCGGCCCTGTTCCTGACCGCCGAGTTCCCGCCGGCCTTCAAGATCGACGGCAAGCTGGTGCCGGTATCCAGCGTGCCGCTGGCCGCCACCCATACCGCCGAGCTGGCCCGGGCGCTGATGAACGACCGTCAGGCCGCCGAGTTCGAGGAACACAAGGAGGTGAACTTCGCGATCAGCCCGAACGGCATCGGCCGCTTCCGGGTCAACGCGTTCATGCAGATGGGCCGCTGCGGCGTCGTGCTGCGGACCATCAAGTCCGACATTCCGACGATCGCCGAGCTGCGCCTGCCGTCGATCCTGAAGGACGTCGCGATGACCAAGCGCGGGCTGGTCATCGTCGCCGGCGCCACCGGCTCGGGCAAGTCGAACACCCTGGCGGCGATGGTCGGCTACCGCAACGAGAACAGCCAGGGTCACATCGTGACGATCGAGGATCCGGTCGAGTTCGTCCATCCGCACAAGAGCTGCATCGTCACGCACCGCGAGGTGGGGGTGGACACGACGAGCTGGGAGGTGGCGCTGAAGAACACGCTGCGCCAGGCTCCGGACGTGATCCTGATCGGCGAGATCCGCGACCGCGAGACGATGGAGCATGCGGTGACCTTCGCCGAGACCGGGCACCTGTGCCTGGCCACGCTGCACGCCAACAGCGCCAACCAGGCGCTGGACCGCATCATCAACTTCTTCCCCGAGGAGCGGCGCCAGCAGCTTCTGATGGACCTGTCGCTGAACCTGAAGTCAGTGATCTCGCAGCGGCTGATCCCGATGATGAACTCCAAGGGCCGGGTGCCTGCCGTGGAGATCATGCTGAACTCGCCGCTGATCAGCGATCAGATCTTCAAGGGCGACGTCGGCCTCATCAAGGAGACGATGAAGAAGAGCCGCGAGCTCGGCATGCAGACCTTCGACCAGGCGCTGTTCGACCTCTACGAGGCCGAGAAGATCGCCTACGAGGACGCGCTGCGCAACGCCGATTCGGTCAACGACCTGCGGCTCAACATCAAGCTGAACAGCAAGCTCGGCGAGCGCGACCTGAACCGCGGCATCGAGCACCTGGGGATCGTCTGACCCGATGCGGGCCGGCGCCCGAAAGCGCCGGCAAGCCGCTCTCGCCGCGCGGCCAGGCTGCCCGACCGACGATCGTTCGCGGCCGGAGCGCGGCAGTCTCATTACTGCCCGTTGCTGGCCGTTGCTGCCCGTTATTGCGGGTCGATCTTGATGCCGGTCTCGTCCGACATCCGCTTCCACTTCTGCTGCTCGCGCCGCACCATGTCGGAGAACTGCTGCGGCGTGAACGGCTGATAGACGCCGCCGGCGGTCTGCAGCCATTCGGTCATCTGCGGCTGCGCCATCGCCTTGATCGTTTCGGCGTTGAGCCGGTCGACGATCGCCTGCGGCGTGCCGGCCGGCACGAAGAAGCCGCTGAAGCTCGGCAGCTCCAGGCCCGGGAAGCCGGCTTCGGCCCAGGTGGGCGCGGCCGGGAACTTGGGCAGCCGGTTCGGCGCGAACGCGCCGACCGCGAGGATCTTGCCGGGGATCGTGAACGGCTCCAGCTCCGACGTATAGCCGACCGATACCTGCACGTTGCCGTTGGCGGCATCGAGCAGCGCCGCCGAGCCGCCCTTGTACGGCACGACGCGCATCTTGATGCCGGCGGCACGCGCGAACATCACGCAGGCGAAGTGCTGCACCGATGCATGGCCGCCGTTGCCGCAGATGAATTCGTCGGGCTTCGCCTTGGCCCGTTCGATCAGCTCGGCGGCGGTGCGGATGCCGAGCTGGCTGTTGACGACCAGCAGCGGGTAGCCCATCGTCGCGACGCCGACGCCGACGAAATCCTTGGCCGGGTCATAACGGACCACGCCGCCCGACGCGGGGTAGGCGACCAGCGGGTTCATGCCGCCGAAGAACATCGTGTAGCCGTCGGGCGGCGACTTGGCCAGCGCCTCGGCGGCGATCGAGCCTGACGCGCCGGGCCGGTTCTCGACGACGATCGGCTGCGCCAGCGATTCGCTCATGCGCTGCGCGTAGCGGCGCGCCCAGATGTCGTTGATGCCGCCGGCCGGGCCGTCGACGATCAGCCGGATCGGCCGGCTCGGATACGGTTGCTGGGGCTGGGCCGTCGAGGACGATGCCGCCAGCAGGCCGGCGAGGCCGACCAGACCGGCCGCCAGCATCGGCAGCAGCCTGCGGCGCAGGCCGATGGGGCGAAGGCCCGTGTGACGAAGATCGGTCGCTGACGAGCGGGCAGCGCGGGTGGCCGCGCTCGAATGGATAAGCGGATTGATCACCTGTCATCTCCCCTGTAGTAGTAGGGAGATGGTAGCAAAGCCGGTCAGCGGTCCGATTTCGCCCTTCGAATCAACGCTTGTCGTCGTCGTGATCGTGCGGGTGCGCCGGATCGTGCGGATGGGAATGCGCGTGCGCGTGCGGATGTGGGTGGATGTTGTCGACCCAGTGCACCTCTTCCGGATGCTCGACCATCGGGATGTCGAGATTGACGACCACCGGGTCCTGGCCGCTGCGCACCAGCACGCACGACAGCGGTTCATCGTCGCGGGCGTTGATCTCCTGGTGCGGCACGTACGGCGGCACGTAGATGAAGTCGCCCGGGCCGGCCTCGGCGGTGAATTCGAGCTGCTCGCCCCAGCGCATCCGCGCGCGGCCGCTGACCACGTAGATCACGCTTTCCACCGGGCCATGGTGATGGGCGCCGGTCTTGGCCTTCGGATGGATGACGACGGTGCCGGCCCACAGCTTCTCGGCGCCCATCCGCGCATGGTTGATCGCCGCCGCCCGGTTCATGCCGGGGGTCTGTGCCGTGTTGACGTCGAGCTGATCGCCGTGCACGACACGTACGCCGTCGTTGCGCCATTTCTGTTCGGACGTGGTCATCGGTGTCCCCGTGTCGATTCGAGATCTATTGTATGCCCGCGGCGGCGCGGCCGAACTCCTCGAACCTGAACAGCCGGCATTCGATCGGGCCGTTGAAGAGCGGCGTCTTGCGCCGCTCCTTCATGCCCAGGGTGCGCGGCAGCTCGCGGTCGCTGGTCAGCAGGCACACGGTCCAGCCGCCGAAGTGCTCCTTCAGGCAGCGGCCGAACGGTGCGAGATCCATGTCGCCGGCCTGGTCGGCGCGCAGCGCGATCCGTTCGCCGTACGGGGGATTCGCGACGATCATCGCCGGGGCGTCGAACGGCGGCCGCAACGTCGAGGCATCGGCGCGGCTGAAGCGGACGCGGTCGGCGGCGACCTTCACGCGCTCACCGTCCTTCGGCAGCAGCGGGTTCCAGGCGCCGATCGCCTCGA
>DAISWF010000416.1:0-3859 GCA_036826495.1 Burkholderiaceae bacterium | reverse complement strand
GCTCGAAGTGGGATCCGACGCTTCATCTCGCTTGACAGTCAAGACGGTTGCTCAGGACCCGCTCCGACATCCGCAACGACACCCTGGGCATGTACGTGGTGGCCACCGGCAGCGACGGCTACAAGGCGGTGGTGTCGGTGGCCGAGATCGACCCGGGCTTCGGCAATCAGCCCGACCTGATCGCCTATTCGATCAACGGTGCGCCGGTCGGAGCCAACGGGTTCGCGCGGCTGGTGGTGCCGAACGACGTGCGGGCGGGCCGCTGGGTGTCGAACCTGATCGGTCTGGAGATCTTCCGCGCGGCCGGCGCGCCGCCGTGATGCGTGCCGCTCAGGTTCGGACCGACCCGGCGAGCTGCTGCCGGCGGTAGGCCCCCTGCCGCTCGAACATCCAGCCGGGGTATTCGGCCGGCAGCCGGCTGACCTCGTCGAGGCGGCGCCGCTCGTCGTCGCTCAAGGTCACCTGCGTGGCCGCCAGGTTGTCGGCGAGCTGATCGGGCCGCTTCGCGCCGATGATGACGCTGGTGACGGCGGGCTGGTGCAGCAGCCAGGCGAGCGCGATCTGCGCGACCGACACGCCCCTGGCCTCGGCGATCGGGCGCATCACGGCGATGCAGGCGTCGGCGCGGCCGCCATCGACCGGCGGGAAGTCGAACTTCGCGCGCCGGCTGCCGGACTCGGCGGTGCCGGCGCTGAACTTGCCGCTCAGCAGCCCGCCGGCCAGCGGGCTCCAGACCATCAGACCGACGCCTTCGCTGCGCAGCATCGGCACGATCTCGCGTTCCAGATCGCGGCCGGCCAGCGTGTAGTAGGCCTGCAGCGACTCGAAGCGGGCCAGGCCCAGGCGTTCGGCGATGCCGAGCGCCTTGACGATCTGCCAGGCCGCCCAGTTCGATACGCCGACATAGCGGACCAGGCCCTGGCGCACCAGATGGTCGAGCGCACGGACCGTTTCCTCGATCGGCGTCGCCGGATCGAAACCGTGGATCTGATAGAGATCGATGTGGTCGAGCTGCAGCCGCGTGAGGCTCGCACGCACGCCGTCCAGGATGTGCGCCCGCGATGCGCCGCGGGCATTCGGGCCGCCGCCGGTCTCGCCGAACACCTTGGTGGCTATGACGACCTGCTCGCGCGGCACCTTCAGGTTCTTCAGCGCACGGCCGGTGATCTCCTCCGACCGGCCGCCGGCATACACGTCGGCGGTATCGATGAAGTTGACGCCGGCATCGAGCGCCTGGCCGACCAGCCGTTCGGCGTCGGCCTGCTGAAGGCTGCCGATCTGACCCCACAGGCCTTCGCCGCCGCCGAAGGTCATCGTGCCCAGGCACAGCTCGGAGACGTACAGGCCGGTGCGGCCCAGAGGATGATGTCGCATGGTGGCTCCCGGGAGAACGGGCATCGATGGTATGTCAGCGGCAGTGACCCTGTCGTGAAAGTGCCTCGCCCTACGGGCCGGGCGCAGCCTGAAGCGGCCCCCGTTCGTGCAGCAGCCGTCGCGCATGCGCCAGTTCGGCGCTCTGCCGGGCGATGCGTGATTCGAGCTCGAGGCGCCGGGCCCGTTCCGACTGCAAGCGGGCGCCCAGCGTGGCCACCACCGTTTCGAATGCCTGCTGCTGTGCGGCCGGCAGGCAGGCCAGCGCCGCGGTCCGGTCGACGATCGCGTTCAGCGCGCCGATCATCGACTGATCGAGCACGGCGGCCAGCTCGTCCAGGCCGCCGGGCGCGGAGCCGACGGGTTCACTCATCACCGAGGGCGGTCAGCGCGCAGGCGCCGCTAACCGTGCGGGCGAGCCATTCGCGGACCGCCTGCGCGTCGGCCGGCAGCACCGTCGCCGCGCCGGTGAACTGCTGCCAGGCGTCGACATGGCGGGCGGCCACCACCGTCAGCAGCGGCACGTCGTGCGACAGGATCTCGAGGAATTCGGCGCGGAAGCCCTGGCCCTCGGCTTCGAGCATGCCGAAGCGGTTGACGACGAGGAGCGCCGGGTCGTCGTGCAGCGCGTGGCGCAGCGCGACGCTGGCCCGCGCGAACCCGTGCGGATCGGCGCGGCAGGCCTGCGAATGCGGGCCCAGCGACTGCGACACCGGATACTCGTCGCGGGTTTCGACATCGACCAGCACCATCTCGCTCGCGCAGTCCGCGCCGCCGCAGGGCCGGGTCATCACCAGCCCGCGCACGCGGCAGCCGGCTTCGCGCAGGCCGCGCACGACGTCCGACAGCAGCCGCGCGGCGCGGCCGCTGCCGTCGTCGATGATCGATGCGGCCCGCGGTTCGCAGAGCTCGTCTTCGCCGTCGTCGGGCACGGCGACCGGCATCCGCAGCACGCCGCCCGTCATGCGCCGCGGTGCGGCGGCTGCGCCGACAGTGCCGCCCACTCGTCGTCGGAGTAAAGCCGCGAGCGGGTCAGGAAGCGTTTGCCTTCCGGCCCCTCGACCGAGAACATCCCGCCCCGGCCGTCGACGACGTCGATGATCAGGTGGGTATGTTCCCAGTACTCGAACTGGTCGGCGCCGATGTAGAACGGCGTGTCACCGATGAAACCGAGCCGGACGTCCCGGTCGCCGACGATGAACTCCCCGCGCGGATAGCACATCGGCGCGCTGCCGTCGCAGCAGCCGCCGGACTGGTGGAACAGCAGCGGGCCGTGCTTCGCGATCAGCCGATCGAGCAGCTCGAGCGTTGCCGGTGTCGCGCTGACCCGCGTCGCTTCGGGCCGCCTTGCGCCGGCCTGCGTTGCGCCGGTCCGTGTCGGGGTGTCCATCGCCCGTCGTCCGTTGTCCGCCGTTCAGAAGAAGCCCAGCTTGTTCGGGCTGTAGCTGACCAGCATGTTCTTGGTCTGCTGGTAGTGGTCGAGCATCATCCGGTGGGTCTCCCGCCCGATGCCCGACTGCTTGTAGCCGCCGAACGCCGCATGGGCCGGATACAGATGGTAGCAATTGGTCCACACGCGGCCGGCCTTGATCTCGCGGCCGAACCGGTAGGCCCGGTTGATGTCGCGGGTCCATACGCCGGCGCCCAGGCCGTACAAGGTGTCGTTGGCGATCGCCAGTGCCTCGTCGGCGTCCTTGAAGGTGGTCACCGACACCACCGGCCCGAAGATCTCCTCCTGGAAGATCCGCATCTTGTTGTGGCCCTGGAACACCGTCGGCTTCACGTAGTAGCCGGCCGCCAGCTCGCCTTCCATCGCCAGCCGTTCGCCACCGGTCAGCACCTTCGCGCCTTCCTTGCGGCCGACGTCGAGGTACGACAGGATCTTCTCGAGCTGCTCGCTGGAGGCCTGCGCGCCGATCATCGTCTGCGGGTCGAGCGGATTGCCCTGCTTGACCGCCTCGACGCGCTCGAGCGCCCGCTCCATGAAGCGATCGTAGATCGACTCCTGGATCAGCGCGCGCGACGGGCAGGTGCAGACTTCGCCCTGGTTCAGCGCGAACATCGTGAAGCCTTCGAGCGCCTTGTCGAAGAACGCATCGTCGGCGCCGGCCACGTCCTCGAAGAAGATGTTCGGCGACTTGCCGCCGAGCTCGAGCGTCACCGGGATCAGGTTCTGCGACGCGTACTGCATGATCAGCCGGCCGGTGGTGGTCTCGCCGGTGAACGCGATCTTGGCGATCCGGTGGCTGGAGGCGAGCGGCTTGCCGGCTTCCAGGCCGAAGCCGTTGACGACATTGACGACACCGGGCGGCAGCAGATCCTGGATCATCTCCATCAGCACCATCGCCGATGCCGGCGTCTGCTCGGCGGGCTTGAGCACCACGCAGTTGCCGGCCGCCAGCGCCGGGGCGAGCTTCCACACCGCCATCAGGATCGGGAAGTTCCACGGGATGATCTGGCCGACGACGCCCAGCGGCTCATGGAAGTG
>DAISWF010000415.1:0-3883 GCA_036826495.1 Burkholderiaceae bacterium | reverse complement strand
GAACTCGTTCGCGCTGGCGCGCACCGTCGAGCACTTCCGCATTCCGCGCAACGTGTTGACGGTGTGCCTGGGCAAGAGCACCTATGCGCGCTGTTTCCGGGGCGATACCCGGGTGGCGCTGGTCGACGGGACGGCGCCGACGCTGGAGGAGATGGCGCGCCGTGCCGATGCCGGCGAGGTCTTTTTCGGCTACAGCATCGGCGCGAACGGCCGGCTGATCGTTTCGCTGCTCGATGCACCGCGGTTCATCGGCCGTGACGCACTGCTCGAGGTCGAACTCGACGACGGGAGCGTGGTGCATGCCACGCCGGACCATCTGTTCATGATGCGCGACGGCCGTATGGTCGCCGCCGATGCGCTGCGGGCGGGCGATTCGCTGATGCCGCTCTATCGTGACGTAGCGCGCGGCTACGAGATGGTCTATCAGCCGTTGAACGGGCATATCTACCCGACTCATCGGCTGGCCGATGAATGGAACATCCGCAACGGCATCTACGAGCACGTGCCGGGCACCCATCGACATCACCTGGGCTTCGACCGGCGCAACAACCGGCCGACCAACCTGGTGCGGATGGAGGCCCAACGACACATCCGGTTGCACAACGAGGAGAGCTATGGCGACGGGTTCGACGCCGCCGAGCATTCGGCGGCGATCCGGGCGGCGATCGCTCGCCGCATGGAGGACGCGCAGTGGCGCGACCGCTATGCGGCACTGCAGTCCGAGCGCGCGAGCCGTTTCTGGTCCGAGCAGCGATACGCCGAGATCCGCGAGCGGCTGATCCAGGCACGTCGTGACCCATCCGAGGCGACGCGGGAGCGGCATCGTGCCGCGATGCTGCGGCGCTACGAGGATCCGGCGCAGCGCGATCGGCAGGGCCGGCTCAGCGCCGCTGCCTGGGCGCGTGATGACGGGGAGCGCCGGGCACACCAGCGCGAGATCGCCCGAGCGATCAATCTTCGACCAGAGATCACGTCGGAGGAGGTCCGCCGTGCGCTCGACCAGACCGGTTCGCTCCGAGGGGCGGCGCGGCTGCTGGGATGTGACCGGTCGGTGTTTCGCCGCTTCCCGGCCGAGATCGCCGCAGCGCGCGGGCAGACGGTGTGCAACCACAAAGTTGCCGGCGTGCATCCGTTGCCCGGGGATCATGACGTCTTCTGCCTGACCGTCCCGGAAGCCGGCAACTTCGCGCTCGAAGCGGGCGTCTTCGTCCGCAATTGCGGCATCATCGTCAACGTAACGCCCTTGGAACCCGAGTGGGAAGGGCACGTGACGCTGGAGTTCTCCAACACCACGCCGCTGCCGGCCAAGATCTATGCCGGCGAGGGTTGCGCGCAGATGATCTTCCTGGAGTCCGACGAGGTCTGCGAGACCTCGTATCGCGACCGCGGCGGCAAATATCAGGGGCAGCAGGGCGTTACGCTGCCGAAGACCTGACGGCGGGGGAGCGGTTGCCGGATTCGGGGGGCGGGCGTCCGCCGGCCCGGCTGCCCGGCGTCACGGCATTCGATCGGCCAGGCACCGCGCCCGGCCGTCGTTCGGCACAGGTTCTCAGTAGAGATCGCTGTCGGCGCTGCCTTCGGCCAGCGCCACGCTCTCGAGCCGCTGGGCGGTCTGCATCGCGCGCGCCCGCGGCATCGCGCGGTTCAGCTCGGAGAAGAAGCGCACGCCGCCGAGATTGGAGGCGTACAGCCGTTCGGCGGCCTGTTCGGCAGCCGACGAATCGATCAGCGAGGTCAGCGAGAAGACGCTGGACGCGGGATAGCCCTCGTCCTGGAGGTCGGTGTCCGGCTCGGCGTACGAGGTGTCGTACGAAGCGGTGTACGGGTCGGGCAGCCCGGCATCCAGCTCGGGCAGCGAGGCGTTGACCTGATCAAGTTCAAGTTCGTGCATGCGATCTCCGGTATTTGAATGGGTTGGAAAGCAGTTTCTGGCGGCGGGGCCCTGGACCCCCATGACAACTTTCTCGACGTCCAGTAGATCGGCTGTGACGGGGATCACCAAACGTTGCACCGACGGACGGCGCCGAAGCGGGGCTGACCGAGCCGCCGGCCGGCCGGTCCGGCGCCTGCGCGTGGCGCCGGTGTCACAGAGTGTTTCCGCGGGGCGCGGCGGCCGTTCCGTCGCTCGTGGAGCCGGGCGGCCAAGCCCGGCTGCCGCGGCGGGGCCGCCGTCGGCTGGCACGCGATCGGAAAATGCCCTATAATTCAATGGCTTTGCACCCATGCAGTCGGGTAGCAGGGCAGGCACGGCCCCACATCCCGGTGGGTGCCGCAAGTGGTTCAACGAGGGAACAAGGAATGCCCGTAGCCAACATCGACAAGGCGAAGATCGTCGCCGATTTCCAGCGGGCCAAGGCCGACACCGGCTCGCCCGAGGTCCAGGTGGCGCTGCTCACCGCCCGGATCAACGAACTGAAAGCCCACTTCGAGGCGCATACCAAGGATCACCACTCACGGCGCGGTCTGCTGAAGATGGTCAGCCGCCGCCGCAAGCTGCTCGATTACCTGAAGGGGAGCAGCCCCGACAGCTACAAGAAGCTGATCGAACGGCTGGGATTGCGCAACTGAGCCCGTCACGAATCACCCAGGGCGACGCGAGAACAGCAACGACAAGCCCGCATCGAACAGGATCGCGGGCTTTTTTGTTCCCGGCGCTCGCAGCGCCGGCAGGCCGCCAGGGGCCGGCCTGTTCGCACACCCCATCTTGGCGAACCGCGCCGCCTGCTGCGCGCGGGAAATGTCTGAAAGGAATCAAGCGTGTTCGAGATCGCTAGAAAGACCTTCCAGTGGGGACAGAACACTGTCACGCTGGAGACGGGCGAGGTTGCCCGTCAAGCCACCGGCGCCGTGCTGGTGAACATCGACGACACCGTGGTGCTGGCCACGGTGGTCGCCCGCAAGGAAGCGAAGCCCGGCCAGGACTTCTTTCCGCTGACCGTCGACTACGTCGAGAAGTTCTATGCGGCCGGCCGGATCCCCGGCGGCTTCTTCAAGCGCGAGGGGCGGCCCACCGAGCGCGAGACGCTGATCGCGCGGTTGACCGACCGGCCGATCCGCCCGCTGTTCCCCGACGGGTTCTACAACGAGGTGCAGGTCGCGCTGCAGGTGCTGTCGGTCAATCCCGAGGTCGACAGCGACATCGCCGCGATGATCGGCGCGTCGGCGGCGCTGGCGGTGTCCGGCGTGCCGTTCGCCGGCCCGATCGGCGCGGCGCGCGTCGGCTACATCGACGGCCAGTACGTGCTGAACCCCAGCGCCAGCCAGATGGAGAAGAGCCAGCTCGACCTGGTGGTCGCCGGCACCGATGCCGCGGTGCTGATGGTGGAATCCGAGGCGCACGAGCTGTCCGAGGAGGTGATGCTGGGTGCCGTGGTGTTCGGCCACGAGCAGATGCAGACGGTGATCACCGCGATCGACGAGCTGGTCGAGCTCGGCGGCAGGCCCGAATGGGACTGGCAGCCGCCGGCGCGCGACGATGCGCTGATCGGCCGGGTGAACCAGCTCGCCGAAGCCGACATGCGTGCCGCCTACGGCGACCGCAACAAGCAGGCCCGCACCAACAAGATCCGCGACGTCGAGTCGCGGGTGGCCGCGGCGGTCGCCGACGAGGCCGCCACCGCCGGCCGGCCGGCGCCGGACGCCAACACCGTCAACAACCTGCTGTTCGACGTGCAGTCGAAGATCGTGCGCAGCCAGATCCTGTCGGGCGAGCCGCGCATCGACGGCCGCGACACCCGCACCGTGCGGCCGATCGCGATCCGCACGTCGGTGCTGCCGCGCGCCCACGGTTCGGCGCTGTTCACCCGCGGCGAGACCCAGGCGGTGGTGGCCGCGACGCTGGGCACCTCGCGCGACGAGCAGATCATCGATGCGATCACCGGCG
>DAISWF010000414.1:0-3889 GCA_036826495.1 Burkholderiaceae bacterium | reverse complement strand
GTTCAAGCCGTTCATCTACTCCGCGTCGCTCGACAAGGGCCTGATGACGTCGACCTTGATCAACGATGCGCCGATCATCATTCCCGCGTCGGTCACCGGCAGCCAGACCTGGGAGCCGAAGAACTACGACGGCAAGTTCGACGGGCCGATGCCGATGCGCACCGCGCTGGCCAAGTCGAAGAACATGGTGTCGATCCGCATCCTGCGCCAACGGCGGCTACCGGATCGAGCCCTACATCGTCAACCGCATCACCAACGCCGAGGGGCGGCTGCTCGCGCAGGCCCATCCGGTGCAGGCCGGCGACGAGTCGCTGCGGGCGATCGATGCCCGCAACGCCTTCATCATGGACAGCATGCTGCGCGACGTGGTCCGCAAGGGCACCGCCACCCGCGCGCTGACGCTCAAGCGCAGCGACCTGGCCGGCAAGACCGGCACCACCAACGATTCGATCGATGCCTGGTTCGTCGGCTATCAGCCGTCGATCGCCGCGGTGGCCTGGGTCGGCTTCGATCAGCCGCGCAAGCTCGGCGATCGCGAGACCGGCGGCGGCCTGGCGCTGCCGATCTGGATCTCGTACATGGGCAAGGCGCTCAAGGGCGTGCCCGAGCAGCCGCGCACGGTGCCAACCGGCGTCGCCGATCTCGCGGGCGAGTACTACTACACCGAGACGCGGCCCGGCCAGGGGGTGGCCTCGATCGGCCTGTCCGAAGGCGGCGTGGGCACCGGCGACCAGACCGACGAGATCCGCGACCAGGTGTTCTGAGCAAGGGCGCGCACCGCCGGCGCGGCCGAACCGCCGGGGGGCGGCCGTCGCGATCCGGCGCGACGCGCCGAGGCACGGCTCGGTGAGCGTCAGCGCGCGGCGGGCATCAGCGCGTGTCGGCGACGATGATCGGCGTGGCGGCCTGTGCGCTGACCGCGCGCGACAGGCCGGCGAACAGTTCCTCGCCGCTGCGCGTGTCGACCCAGCGATCGCCGTCGCGCCGGTAATGAAATCCGCCCGACTTCGCGGCGATCCAGATCTCGCGCAACGGCGTGTTGCCGCTGACGATGATCTGCGAACCGCTGTCGAACTCGATCCGCAGCACCGCGTCGCTGCGCTCGGTGTCGACGTCGAACGGCGCCTCGTCCAGCGCGTCCTCGATGACGGTCAGCACCCGTTCGCACTCGCTGCGGAATTCCTGTTCGCCCATGCTAGACTCGTTTGCGATGAATAGGCTGCGTCCCCACGCCGACGGCCGCGGACGCGGACAACGCGCGCGGCCGGCGCCCGGCTCCTCTCCGGCTCGCCCGCCGATCCGGCCGGCGCTCGTGGCACGCCTTGCCCTGATCATTCTAACCGCCGGCCTGGCGGTGTCCGTCGGCGGCCTGTCCGGCTGCGGGCAGACGGGGCCGCTGGTGCTGCCGCGGCCGCCGGCGAAGCCGGCCGATACCGCACCGCCCGGTCCTGCACCGTCGCGCGGGCCCGCCGGCGAAACCGAGCGCCCGGCCGCGCCGCGCAAATGACGCCGCGCAAATGACGCCGCACAAATGACGCTACGGAATGACGCCCACGGAATGACCCGCACGGATCGGACACCCACGGACACCGCGATGGACTGGCTCCGCTACGAGAACGGCGTGCTGCACGGCGACGGCGTGTCGCTGGAGGCGCTGGCGGTCGAGCACGGCTCGCCGACCTTCGTCTATTCGCGGGCCAGCATCGAGCGTGCCTGGCGGGAGTTCGACGAGGCCAGCCGCGGCCGGCGCGCGTTGATCTGCTATGCGCTGAAGGCCAATTCGAACCTCGCGGTCATCGACTGCCTGGCGCGTGCCGGCGCCGGCTTCGACATCGTGTCGGGCGGCGAGCTGGCGCGAGTGCTGGCGGCCGGCGGCGATCCGCGCCGCGTCGTCTTCTCCGGCGTGGGCAAGTCCGAAGCCGACATCCGCTTCGCGCTGCAGCAGGGGGTGCGCTGCTTCAACGCCGAATCGGCGAGCGAGGTCCGGCGCCTGTCGGCGATCGCGGTCTCGATGGGCAGGCGGGCGCCGCTGTCGCTGCGGGTCAATCCCGACGTCGATGCCGGCACCCATCCGTACATCTCCACCGGACTGCGGGAGAACAAGTTCGGCGTGCCGCACGACGAGGCGCTGGCGGTGTACCGCGAGGCCGCCGCCCTGCCCGGCATCGAGGTCACCGGCATCGACTGCCATCTGGGTTCGCAGATCACCGAGCTGGCGCCGTTCCTGGCGGGCCTGGACAA
Source organism: Burkholderiaceae bacterium (assembly GCA_036826495.1). Taxonomy (GTDB): domain Bacteria; phylum Pseudomonadota; class Gammaproteobacteria; order Burkholderiales; family Burkholderiaceae_E; genus DAISWF01. The sequence continues at coordinate 1,648 of DAISWF010000414.1, read as the reverse complement.
GCTGCTGGAGCTGGTCGATGCGCTGGCCGCGGCCGGCATCCGGCTCGACCACATCGACCTGGGCGGCGGCCTCGGCATCCGCTATCACGACGAGGCGCCGCCGTCGCGCGGCGCGCTGCTGCAGGCGATCTACCAGCGGCTGTCGCGGCATCCGATCGCATCGACGCTGGAGGTGCAGTTCGAGTTCGGCCGGTCGATCGTCGGCAACGCCGGCGTGCTGCTGACGCGGGTCGAGTACCTGAAGCACAACGGCGCCAAGAACTTCGCGGTGATCGACGCGGCGATGAACGACCTGTTGCGGCCGGCGCTGTACGAAGCCTGGCATGACGTCTGGCCGGTGCGGCGCTCGACCGGGCCGGCGCGCACCTGGGATCTGGTCGGGCCGGTCTGCGAATCCGGCGACTGGATCGCCCGCGAGCGCTCCCTGGCGCTGCAGGAGGGCGACCTGCTGGCGATCCTGTCGGCCGGCGCCTACGGCATGGTGATGAGCTCGAACTACAACACCCGCCCGCGGGCGGCCGAGCTGATGATCGACGCCGGCGGCCGCGTGCACCGGGTGCGCGAGCGCGAGACCGTCGAATCGCTCTACGCGCTGGAACGCCGGCTGCCGCGCTGAACGGTCGGCGCGCCCATCCGCCAGGCGATCCGCAGCCCCAGCAGCAGCGCGACCACCGCACCGTAGATCATCGGCTCGCCGAGGTCGTTCTTGCCGGCCTTGTGCCACCAGTAGTGCAGGATCGCCAGCACCGCCACCGCATAGATCAGCCGGTGCAGGGCCTGCCAGCGGCGCCCGAGCCGGCGCATCGCCGCCTGACTGGAGGTGAGCGCCAATGGCAGCATCAGCACGAAGGCGGCGAAACCGACGGTGATGAACGGCCGCTTCAGCACGTCACGGACGATCTCCGACCACTCGAACCACTGGTCGAGCCAGACGTAGGTGGTGAAGTGCAGACAGCCGTAGAAGAAGGTGTAGAGCCCCAGCATCCGCCGGTAGCGGATCGCCTGACTCCAGCCGGCCAGCCTTCTGAGCGGAGTGAGCGCCAACGTCGAACAGAGCAGCACCAGCGTCCAGGTGCCGGTCGAGCGGGTCACGAACTCGACCGGATTGGCGCCCAGCCCGCCCTGGACGCCGAGCACCACCAGCCGGGCCAGGGGCAGCAGGCAAGCCAGGAAGATCAGCCACCACAGCAGCCGCCCGGGCCGCCGCGGCGCCGGGCGGGCCCGCGAGCCGGCGGCGGCGGGGGCGGATGGCGAGTCAGCGGCGGCCCGCCCCGGCGTCATCGCAAGCTCCGCTGAGGCATGCGTGTCAGTAGTACCGCTTCAGGTCCATGCCCGCATACAGCGACGCGACCTGCTCGCCATAGCCGTTGAACGGCAAGGTCTTGCGCTTGCGCTGCAGGAAGCCGTCCTCGCCGATGCGGCGCTCGGTGGCCTGCGACCAGCGCGGGTGATCGACCGCCGGGTTCACGTTCGAATAGAACCCGTATTCCTCGGGCGCGGCACGGTTCCAGCTCGTCACCGGCTGCTTCTCGGTGAAGCGGATCCGGACCAGCGACTTGCCGCTCTTGAAGCCGTACTTCCACGGCACGACGATGCGCACCGGCGCGCCGTTCTGCTTCGGCAGCACCTCGCCGTAGAGCCCCAGCGT
>DAISWF010000413.1:0-3892 GCA_036826495.1 Burkholderiaceae bacterium | reverse complement strand
GCGGCGAGATCGCCTGCCGGGTCGCCGCCACCGCGCGCCGCCTGGGCATCGCAACGGTGGCGATCTATTCGGATGCCGACGCCGGAGCGCGACATGTCGCGGCCTGCGACGAGGCCTGGCGGATCGGCCCGCCGGCCGCGCGCGAGTCGTACCTGCGCGGCGACGCGGTGATCGACATCGCGCTGAAGAGCGGCGCGCAGGCGATCCATCCCGGCTACGGCTTCCTGTCGGAGAACGAGGCGTTCGCGCAGGCGGTGGCCGACCCCGGGCTGGCGTTCATCGGCCCGCCGCCGCCGGCGATCAATTCGATGGGCCTGAAGGCCGAATCCAAAAGGCTGATGCAGCAGGCCGGCGTGCCGCTGGTGCCCGGCTACCACGGCGCCGACCAGGACCCGGCACTGCTGGCGCGGGAGGCCGAACGGATCGGCTATCCGGTACTGATCAAGGCCAGCGCCGGCGGCGGCGGCAAGGGCATGCGCATCGTCAACGCAGCCTCCGAGTTCGATGCGGCGCTGGCCTCCTGCAAGCGCGAGGCGAAGAATTCGTTCGGCGACGACGCGGTGCTGATCGAGCGCTACGTGACCCGGCCGCGCCACATCGAGATCCAGGTGTTCGCCGACCGGCATGGCCACTGCGTATCGCTGTTCGAGCGCGACTGCTCGGTGCAGCGGCGCCACCAGAAGGTCATCGAGGAGGCGCCGGCGCCCGGCATGACCGACGAACGCCGGCGGGCGATGGGCGACGCGGCGGTGGCCGCGGCCCGCGCGGTCGGCTATGTCGGCGCCGGCACCGTCGAGTTCATCGCCGACCCCGACGGCCGCTTCTTCTTCATGGAGATGAACACCCGGCTGCAGGTCGAGCATCCGGTCACCGAGATGATCACCGGCCTCGACCTGGTCGAGTGGCAGCTCCGGGTGGCCGCGGGCGAACCGCTGCCGCTCGCGCAGGATGCATTGCGGATCCACGGCCATGCGATCGAGGCCCGGGTCTATGCGGAGAACCCCGACAAGGGCTTTCTGCCGTCGACCGGGCGGCTCGTCCATCTGGCGACGCCGCCGGCGGTGGAGTTCCGCGTCGGCGCACAGGGCGGCGAGCCGGCGGCCGGGCGCATCGACAGCGGCGTACGCGGCGGCGATGTCATCTCGCCGTACTACGACCCGATGATCGCCAAGCTGATCGTCTGGGGCGCCGACCGCGAGCAGGCCATCGACCGGATGAGCCGCGCGCTCGCCGCCTTCGAGGTCGTCGGCCCGGCGACCAACGTCGACTTCCTCGGGCGGCTGATGAGCACCCGCGCGTTCAGCGAGGCCGATCTCGACACCGCGCTGATCGAGCGCGAACGGCCGGCGCTGTTCCCCGCGAAGGAGGCGCCGTCGACCGGGCGGCTGGCGCAGGCCGCCGCGGCGGTGCTGGCCCGCGAGGCACGGGAGGCCACCGGCAGCGGCAGCGATCCGTGGTCGGTGCCCAACGGCTGGCGGCCCAACGGCCGGCTGCGGCGCCTGCTGTCGTTTCAGGCCCGCGCCGACAGCCATGAGGTGTCGGTCGAGTACGGAGCAGAGGGCTTCACGATGCGCCGGGCCGGCGACGATGAACCGATCACGCTCGGCGGCCTGACGCTCACCGGTACCCGGCTGGACGGCCTGGCCGGCGGACGGGCGCTCGCGGTGTCGGCGGTGTTCGCCGACGAGACGCTGCACCTGTTCGACGCCGCCGGCCATCTGCCGCTGCACTACGAACCTCCGCTCGCCCATGCCGGCGACGACGCTGGCGAAGGCGGACGCCTGACCGCCCCGATGCCCGGCAAGGTGATCGCGCTGCTGGTCGAGGCCGGCGCCAAGGTGCACAAGGGCCAGCCGGTCGCGGTCATCGAAGCGATGAAGATGGAGCACACGCTGGCCGCGCCGGGCGACGGCACGGTGACCGACCTGCGCTACGCGGTCGGCGACCAGGTGGCGGAGGGGGCGCAGTTGGTGGGGTTCGAGCAGGCGGGTTGACCCTGGCCGGGGCCTGGTTCGACCAGCGAGAACCGCTGCAGCCAGCGCATACCGACGCCGGCTGCGCATACCCAGGCCGGAACCCGGGTCAGCGAGCCGCACGGCGGATGAGCTGAATCTCCACTCGCCGGTTCAGCGCGCGCCCGCGTTCGGAGTCGTTGTCGGCCAGATGCCGGGCGCCGGCGATGCCCGACACCAGGATCCGCTCGGCCGGCACGCCGCGCTGCATCAGCAGCGAACGGATCGCTTCGGCCCGCGCCAGCGACAGCGCGGAATTCGTGACGACCCCGCCGGTGCTGTCGGTGTGGCCGGTGATGCGGATCAGATCGGCCGCGCGCGCCTCCGCTTCCAGCCGCATCAATCCGTCGTCGGGGCGGACGATCGTGCGGCCGCCCGATGCGAAGAACACCCGGATCAGTGCGCCGCCGCCGGGCAGCCGCTGGTAGGTCGGATCGTCGGCAGCGGGCGACGACGGCGTGGACGACACTGCGAACGATGCCGGTGACCCGTACGCGGACGCAGGCCCGAGCGAAGACGTCGGCCCGTGCGGCGGCGGCGATCCATGCGACGGCGACATCGGTGCGCCTGGCGACAGCGACGCGACCGGCGGCGGAACCGCCCCCGCCGGCGACGGCATGTCCGACGAAGCCGGAATGCTGGCAGACGCCGAAGCGAACGCGGACGCCGCCGTGCCGACCGCGGCCAGCGGGTCTGCGGCAGCAGGCGGACGGCGCACATCGACCCGGCTCATCGCACGCCGGAACGCCTGCATCTGGCTCGCCTCGCCTTCGAGCCTCGACAGCGCATCCTGCGCATCCAGATCGTCGTAGAAAGCCGGCCGTTCGGCCGCCACGGCGCGCGGGTTCGGCGCCAGGTAGCTGTTGCCGGTGCCGATCCGGATCAGCAGACCCCGATGCACGCCCGCCACCGCCAGCACCGCGCCGGTCTGCACGTGCAGCAGCGGCCGGCCATCCTGATCCCAGACGTTCGATCCGGCCGGCACCGGCCGGTCGAACGCGATCAGCGTGTTGCGGCCGTCGTCGGCCGCGTTGACGAGACCGGTCTGCTGAGGCTGCACACGCAGATAGCTGGACAGCGGCCCTGCCGGCATTCGCAACGTGGGACCTTGGCGCGCCGGCTGAGCGGCGGCGGACGCATCGCCGCTTCCGGCCGATGGCGCCATCGGCGCCATCACGCAGGCGGCCGACAGCCACACCGAGAAGAACGCGCCGGCCAGGCAGCGGACAGGACCCCAGTTCATCGTCGTTCTCCGTGGATCAATGCGGCGTTCGGGAATCGCGGCGCGCCCATTCAGTCCGCGAACTGACCGGACTTCAGGATCAGCGGCCGCCAGGCGGCGATCTGCGCGATGAGCCGGGCGCGCAGCGCGGCCGGCGTGGCCTGCTCCGGCGGCACCGCGACCACCCCGACCTGACTCATCGCGATCAGGAAGCCGGGGCTCACCACTGCCTGCTGCAGCGCCCGAGTCAGCCGCGCGATCACCGCCTGCGGCGTGCCGGCCGGCGCATAGAGCCCGTGCCAGATCGACAGTTGCAGACCGGGCAGACCCTGCTCGGCCGTGGTCGGCAGTTCGGGCAGCACCTCGACCCGCTGCGGCAGCGTCACCGCATGAGCGCGCACCCGGCCCTCGCGGATCGAGCGCAGCGTCGCCGTGGTCTGGTCACACAGCAGATCGGCCCCGCCCCGCTCCAGATGCGCGAGCGCGGGCCCGGTGCCCGGATAGGGCACCGAGATCAGATCCACCTTCAGCAGCGCGCCCAGCATCAGCCCGCACAGATGCGAGGCGGCGCCCACGCCGGCATAAGCGACCGACAGCGATGCCTGATGGGGTCTCCTCGTTTTCAGTGCAATAAGTGACGGTACGCAAAGCTAGCACT
>DAISWF010000412.1:927-3898 GCA_036826495.1 Burkholderiaceae bacterium | reverse complement strand
ATTCCGTTCGCCGCGCAGGTCAAGGGCGGTTCGCTGCGCGCGGCGGTCGACGACTATCACCGCCGCGCCGAGGGCCGTGCGCTGATCGACTATGCGTTCCACATGATCGTCAGCGATCCGTCTCCGGCGGTGCTGGCCGACGAGCTGCCGGCGCTGATCGCCGAGGGCTACAGCTCGTTCAAGCTGTATATGACCTATGACGATCTGAAGCTCGACGACCGGCAGATCCTCGACGTGCTGGCGCTGGCGCGGCGCGAACGGGCGATGACGATGATCCATGCCGAGAACGCCGACTGCATCGGCTGGCTGACCGAGCGGCTGCTCGCCGCCGGCATCCGTTCGCCGATCGGCCATGCGCTGTCGCGTCCGATGGCGGTGGAGCGCGAGGCCACGCACCGGGCGATCGCGCTGGCCGAGCTGGTCGACGTGCCGATGCTGATCGTGCACGTGTCGGGCCGCGAGGCGATCGAGCAGATCCGCTGGGCCCAGGGGCGCGGCCTGAAGGTCTATGGCGAGACCTGTCCGCAGTATCTGTTCCTGAACGAGACGTCGCTGGAGCAGCCCGGTCTGCATGCGCTCGGCTGCATCTGCTCGCCGCCGCCGCGCGACGAGGCGAACCGGCAGGCGGTGTGGGATGCGCTGGAGAACGGCACCTTCCACGTGCTGTCGTCCGACCATGCGCCGTTCGCGCTGAACTCGCCGCAGGGCAAGCTCGCGGCCGGCGCCGATGCGTCGTTCGACAAGGTGCCCAACGGGCTGCCGGGCCTGGAGACGCGGATGCCGCTCTTGATGTCGGGCGGCGTGCTGGCCGGCCGCATCGATCTGGCGAGCTTCGTCGCGTTGACCGCCACCAATGCGGCGAAGCTGTATGGTCTCTATCCGCGCAAAGGCACGATCGCGGTCGGCAGCGATGCCGACCTGGTGGTCTGGAACACCGACCGGTCGTTCGTGCTGACCAACGACCATCTGCATCACGCGGTCGACTACACGCCGTATGCGGGGCAGCGGTTCGATGCGTGGCCGGCGCTGACCTTGTCGCGCGGCGACGTGGTGTGGGATGGCCAGGCGCCGCTGGTCGCGCCCGGCCGCGGACGGTTCCTGCGCTGCGAGCGTCCGGCGCCGGCGCAGCCGCGCGAGCGGCCCGGTGCGGTGCGCCGCTGGCTCACCGCGCTGCAGGCCGGCGGCTCGTCGGGGGCCGCGACTCGCGCCGGCGGCTTCTCGGAGGAACGCGAATGAGCGCGCCGCTGGCGCCGGCGCTGGTCGAGGATTGCCTGCTGCGGGGGGTCGCCGGCCTGGCCCGAGCGGTGCACAAACGCGAGATTCGCGCGATCGACGTCGCGCGGGCACAGATCGCCCGCATCGAACGGCTGAATCCGGCGCTCAACGCGCTGATCGGCTTCGACCCGCAGCGGGTGCTCGACGATGCCCGGCTCATCGATCAGCGGATCGACGGCGGTGAATCGCTGCGGCTGGCCGGCGTGCCCTACACCGTCAAGGACAACCTGTGGGTCGAAGGCCGCCGGATCACGCAGGGCTCGAAACTGTTCGCCGACTTCGTCGCGCCCCGCGACGCGTGGGCGGTCGCGCGGATGCGCTCGCAGGGTGCGCTGCTGCTGGGCATCAGCAACTGCTCGGAGTTCGCCTGCAAGGGCATCACCAGCAATCCGTTGCACGGCACGACCCGCAACCCATGGGATCCGGCGCTGAGCCCGGGCGGTTCGTCGGGCGGCGCGGCCGCGGCGGTCGCGGCCGGCATCGGCCTCTTCGCCCTGGCCACCGATGCCGGCGGCTCGACCCGCCGTCCGGCCGCGCACTGCGGCGTGGTCGGCATGAAACCCAGCACCGGCATCGTGCCGCATCCGTGGGGATTCGAGGAACCGAACTTCGGCGTGTCGGTGATCGGACAGATCGCGGCCAGCGTCGCCGATGCGGCCGAGGTGCTGCAGGCGCTCGCGGCATTCGAACCGTTGGACCCGCTGTCGGCGCGGCCGCATGATGGCAGGTTCGCCGCGGCCGCCGGCGGTTCCGAAGCCGGCGACGTTGCCGAAGCCGGCGGCATTGTCGAAACCGCCGGGGGGGCCGGAGTTGCCCGTGGGGGCGGGGGGGCCGGAGGCGCTGAGCTCGCTGAAAGCGGCGAGCCCGCCGAAACCGGCGGAGGCGGTTCGCCGCCGAAGCGGCTGCGGGTGGCGTGGAGTCCGCAGCTCGGCTGCGGCTTCGCGGTCGACGACGACGTGGCGCGCGCGTTCGACGAGGCGATCGGACGGCTACGCGACGATGGCTGGGCGATCGTCGATGCGGAGCCGCCGTGGCCGCCGGGTATCGCCGAGTATCCGGCGCTGGCATTGCAGCAGGCGGGGCTGGCGGCGCTCTATGCGGACCGGCTGCCGGGGCGCCGGCACGACATCGATCCCGATCTGGTCGCGCAGATCGAAGCCGGCATGCGCTTCGACGGCGCGACGATCGCGCGCACGCTGCTGCGTCGCGAAGCGGTCCAGTCGGCGGTGGCGCGCTTCTTCACGGACTTCGACCTGCTGCTGACGCCGACCGCGCCGGTGACCGCGTGGCCGGCGACCGAGCTCGGCCCGGCGACGATAGGCGGCCGGCCGGCCGGGCCGCGTGGCCATGCCGGCTTCACGCCGCTCTTCAACTACGCCGGCGTGCCCGCCTGTTCGGTGCCGGTGGCGCTGGTGCGCGGTCTGCCGATCGGGCTGCAGGTCGTCGGCCCGCGGCTGCACGATGCCCGCGTGATCGCGGCGGCGGCGGCGATCGAGCGGAAGGTCGGACGGTTTACGAGCGCGATGCGGGGCTGAAGGGCGATCGCCGCTTCGACATCACGGCCGATCGCCGCAGGATCGGCCTGTCATAGTCGCGGTGCCGGGCACTGCGCGATCCAGTGCCGCGCGATCGCCTCGCGAGTCGCGAACCAGGCGCCGCCCGCCTTCTTCATCCGCTCGATCAGCCGCTCGAGGCC
>DAISWF010000412.1:0-917 GCA_036826495.1 Burkholderiaceae bacterium | reverse complement strand
GCGCGCGTTGTCGGCGAGGCTCTGCTGGATCGTCCGCTCGAGGCCGCCGATGCGCGCCGGCCGGCCGATGATGCGGGTGTGCAGACCGATCGACAGCATCCGCGGCGACTCCGAGCCTTCGACGCGCAGCCGCTCGAACGCCTCGAACACATAGTCGGCGAAATCGTCGGCGTGCACGAACGACTGGCTGTCGAAGAAGCGCATGTCGTTGGTGTCGAACGCGTAGGGCAGCACCAGATGCGGCCGGCCGGCTGCCTCGACCCAGTACGGGCAGTCGTCGTTGTAGGCGTCGCTGTCATAGAGGAATCCGGCCTCGCTCAGCAGCCGCCGCGTGTTGACCGACGGGCTGCTCTTGGTGTGCCAGCCCACCGGCGTCACGCCGGCGGCGGCGCGGATCGCGGCCACCGTGCGGGCGATCCGTGCGCGCTCGTCGTCCTCGGCCAAGCCGGCATGGCTCTCCCAGCGCCAGCCATGGCAGCAGATCTCGAAGCCGCGGGCGACGGCGTCGGCGGCGATCCACGGCGTGCGTTCGACCGCGCGGCCGCAGGCATTCAGCGTCAGCGGCACACGCAGCCGCGTCGCGATCGCGGCGATGCGCCAGTAGCCGACCCGGGCGCCGTACTCGAAGTGGCTCTGCATGCACAGATCGGGCACGCCGGCGATCTCGTGGCGCACCTCGTGGGTCGCCTCGTTGCGCTCGTCGCCGTCGCCGATCGCCCACTCGGCGCCCTCCTCGATGTTCAGCACCAGCGACACCGCCAGCGCCGCGCCGCCGGGCCAGCGCACGTCCGGATAGACACCGGCATAGCCGCGCAGATCGCGGAGCGGCCGTGCACCGGTCATGGCGCCCCCAAGGGCCCGCGGCCCAGCCCCCCGAGGGGCTCGCACCGGGGTTTCGCGTCGCATGCGACGCGCCG
>DAISWF010000411.1:0-3939 GCA_036826495.1 Burkholderiaceae bacterium | reverse complement strand
TGGCCGGCACGTGATCGCGCAGAAGGGCGGGCGGCCGAACTTCCGCGTCGAGCTGACTGACGACGACCTCGACCCGCCGGCGCCGACGCCGCGCCGCCTGTTCGACCTCGGCGCCGCCACCGCCCGGCTGCTGGCCCAGTCGCCGTACCGCGTCGTGCTGCTGTCGTCGTCGGGCTGGTCGCATGCGTTCCTGACCCGCAAGAACCACTACCTGTATCCGGACACGGCATCCGATCGCCATCTGTACGAGGCTCTGCGCAGCGGCGACTACGCCACCTGGCGCAACTACCCGGCAGCGGCGATCGAGGATGCCGGCCAGCAGGAGGTGCTGAACTGGATGTGCCTGGCCGGCGCGCTCGATCAGCTCGGCCGGCGGGCCGAGACCACGGCGTTCGTCGACACCTGGATCTTCAATTCCTCGAAGGTGTTCCTGATTTCGCCTCCATAGGCGAGCCTCAGCGCATGGGCATTTCCGGATCCCATGCCCGATCCCATGCCCGATGGCGCGCCACGGCGCCGGCATCGATCCGCAGATCGGTGCCCGTGATCGATCGGGCATCGTCACTCGCCAGGTACACCGCGCGGCTTGGCCGTAGTCGCGCGGAGCAGGCAACTGTTGCAGCGGGATTCGCCGACGGAACGTTTCGTCTATTCCACCCGGATCTTCGCAGCTTGAACCACGGGCCGCCATTTGGCGCCCTCCTGCAGAATCGTGTCCCGGAAGGTGGCGGGCCCGGTCGCTTCTGCAACGAGCCCGAAATCCATGAATCGTTGGCGCACGTCGCCGAGCGCCATCACTTCGGCGATCGCGGCATTCAATCTCCGAACGACGGTCTCGGGAGTGCCGGGGGGCGCGACGAAGCCGAACCAGGCTGTGACGCCGAATCCCGGGACGCTGGCGCTGATCGCCGGCAGGCCCGGGACCGCGGGGGATGGCTCCAGTGTCGATACCGCCAGGGCCTTCAGCTTGCCCGCCTTCACGTTCTGATTCGTCGTGTCCGATACCGTGCTGATCACGAACTGCACCTCGCCCGCCAGCACCGCCATCATTGCGGGAGCGTTTCCCTTGTAGGGCACATGGGTGAGCGGACTGCCGGACTGTCGCGCAAGCAGCTCCGCCGTCATATGTCCCAGGCCCCCCGGGCCGGTGCTGCCGTAGTTGAGACCGTTCGGTTGCTTCTTCGCGTAGTCGAGCAGTTGGCTTACCGATTCGGCGGGGACAGAGGGGTGTGCGAAGAGAACCAGCGGCCCGGCGGCGATCAGTGAAATCGGCGTCAGGTCCTTCTCGAGTTCGAGGTTCACCCCGCGGGTGATGAGCGGAGTAATGACCATTCCGTTATTGACGAGCCCGAGCGTCGCGCCATCGGGCGCGGAGCGCTGCACCTCCTGCGTGCCGATCATGCCGGCCGCGCCCGGGCGATTCTCGATGATCACCTGTTGCTCGAGCCGCTTGCCCAGGGGTTCCTGGAGCGCGCGCATCATCGCATCCTGAGTACCGCCCGCCGGGTACGGCACGATGATCCGCACGGGTTTGGTCTGAGCATGGGCCGCAGTGCATATCGCCAACGCAACACCGACGACCAGCAGCCCGAGCCCGCGTCGTGCATTTCCGAAGCTCAGCTTGGGGATGAGCCTACGGCGGCTCAAATCCGGTTGAACGCGTTCCACTTGCTGTGTCTCCGTGACATGCGAAGCCGGCACCCTCGACCGCTCGCCGCCAGCTTAATCCACGACGGGTTCGAAGTTCTCTTCCAGTTTGCGCAACCTGTGTTTCCAGACGATCACAGATGGCCGCCTGTTTTCGATCATCACTGCAGCATCGCCGGAACGGAACGGAGCGGCATGCGTGGAAGCTAACCATTTTCGAGCCTTCCATGCGGAATACCGCAGCGATCTTCTGTGAGGCTGCCGGCGGCTTGACGTGGCGCTCACTGCTTCTCGATGCCCGCCCGCCGCGCGATCGCCTCGAAGCGTTCGGTCTCGCGGGCGATCATCGCGGTGAAACGGTCCGGTGCCATCGACACCGGATCGAGCATCCAGCCCGCATACTGCTGCCGGATCTCGTCGGACCGGATCGCCGTGGCGATCTCGTCGGCCAGCCGCCGCACGATCGCGGGCGGCGTGCCGGCCGGCGCCAGCAGGCCGATCCAGCCGTCGAACTCGAAGTCCTGGTAACCGAGCTCGATCATCGTCGGCACCTGCGGCAACCCCGGCAGCCGCTCGGCGCTGAACACCGCCAACGGCTTCACGCGGCCCGACTGCAGGTGACCCGACACCGAGCCGAGCGAATCCGGCGTGACGCCCAGCCGGCCGCCGATCAGGTCGTTCGCGGCATCGGCGGGGCCCTTGTACTTGACGCCGACCAGATCGATGCCGGCGAGCTGCTTGAACCGCTCCATAGACAGCAGATACAGCGATGCCGAGTCGCCGTACGTGATCTTGCCCGGCGCGGCCTTCGCGGCAGCCACCACGTCGGCGACGCTGTTCCACGGCGACTCTTTCGCGACTACCATCATCAGCCGGGTGCTGGCGATCAGGCTGACCGGTGCGAAGTCGCGCGTCACCACGTATGGCAGGGTCTTCGTCACCGCCGGCGGTACCACGGTCGTGGACGCGCTGACCACGACGTAGGTGTATCCGTCGGCCGGGCTGCGCGCAACCTGCTGCATGCCGATCTGCCCGGCCGCGCCGGGCCGGTTCTCGATGACCACCGGCTGTCCCAGCGGGCCGCTGATCCGCTGGCCGATTGCGCGCGCCGTCAGATCGGTGGTGGAACCAGGCGGCGAAGGCACGACGAACTTGATCGGCCGCGCGGGCCAGGTCTCCTGGGCTGCCGCTGGTACGGCCATCGCCATCGCCGCCAGCATGCACGCCAGGCCATGGGCCGACAACGTCCGGGCCGGCAATCTCCATCGATCTCGCATCGTTCGCCTCCTCCGTCCGATCAGTACACGGCGGCGGCGCAAGGCGCCCTGCCGCAATAACTACCTCCGCAGTCGCCACGCTGCGGTCGCCGCCACGACATTCGCCGCAGCGGCGGCTGCCGCTACCGCACCGCCGCCGCTGCAGCCATCAGCACACCTCCTCAGACGGGCCTCGCCGCCCTCAGTGCCGCTCTACCGTGCCGCTGACGACCGCCAGCGCTCCCGTTCCTTCCAATGACCGGTACTTCTGCGCGCCCAACCAGCGTTCGAGGCTCGCCAACGCATCCTCCCGCGACGCAGCGCGTGGCGCGCGCGGGGCGGATGGCGGCGTGCGGCTGAACCGCGGCGCCGGTGCCGGCTGCGGCACGCCGTCGATTCTGACCACCGCTTCGCGCGCCGCGATGTGCGGATGCGCTTCTGCCTCCTCGATCGACAGCACCGGTGCGAAGCAGGTGTCCGTGCCTTCGAGCAGCTTCGCCCATTCGTCGCGCGTGCGCATGCGGAAGCGCCCGGCGATCAGCACCCGCGCCCGTGCCCAGGCGGCCGGATCGCGCTGCTCGCCGACCAGCGCCGGATCGATGTCGAGCCGCTGCAGCAGTTCCTGGAAGAAGCGCGACTCGACCGCGGCCACCGACACCCAGCGGCCGTCCGCGCATTCGTAGACGTCGTAGAAGTACGGCCCCTGGTCGGCCGCGGTGCGGCCGCGCGGCGGCCGCCACAGACCGGCCGCCAGGCTGCCGAACTGCATCGTCATCAGCGACAGCACGCCATCGACGATCGCCGCATCGACCACCTGGCCGCGACCCGACGACTGCCGTTCCTGCAGCGCCGCCAGCACGCCGACCGCCAGATACAACGCACCGCCGCCCATGTCGCCGATCAGGTTCATCGGCACCGCCGGCGGCTGCCCCGGCCGGCCGATCGCATCGAGCGCGCCGGTCAGCGCGATGTAGTTCAGATCGTGGCCGGCCGCCTGCGCCAGCGGCCCCCGCTGGCCCCAGCCGGCCATCCGGCC
>DAISWF010000410.1:1979-4016 GCA_036826495.1 Burkholderiaceae bacterium | reverse complement strand
TGTTCACGCACAGTTCGATCATCGCCGGTTCACAGTTTCTGCAGGTCGATCAGGATCTGCCGGGTGTTGAGCACGTAGCCGTCCAGGTGGTGGGCCAGGATCGCGCGAGTAAGGTATTTTGCCTGCATCCGGCTGATCCCCGAATCGAACCGGCCGACCGCGATGTCGCGCAGGGTGGCGCCGGCCACCACCGCCTCGCTGCCGGGTTCGGCGGCGACGAATCCGCCGCCCGCCTGCCACAGGTAGCTGCGCTCGGGAAGGATCGGCGCGTTGGCGGCGTCCTGCTCGAGATCCGGCGCATAACCGGCTTCGCGCAACAGCAGCCACTCGAAGCGGCGCAGCGTCTCGTCGATCGGCGCGCCGGCGGTCAGCGCCGTCAGGGCCGCCGCATAACCGTCGAACAGCGCCGGGTGCGGATCCTCGCGCGGCAGCAGCCGCACCAGCAGCTCGTTCATGTAGAACGCGCAGATCAGCGCATCGCCCTGCGGCGCCGGCTGGCCGCCGGTCCACTCGGCGCCGACCAGGTTGCGCAGCTCGTTGCGGCCCATGTAGGCGACCGTCAGCGGCTGGAACTGCAGCAGCATCGCGCGCAGCGCCGAATTGCGCCGCTTGGCGCCCTTGGCGATCGCCGCGACCCGGCCGTTGCCGCGGGTGAACAGATCCACCACCAGGCTGGTTTCGCGGTAAGGCACCGCGTGCAGCAGGTAGGCGGTGTCCTCGGTGCGGGCTGTAGCCATCAGACCGGCCCCCGGCAACGCGAAACGCTGTCCATCACGGCGCCCTGAGAATCCTGTCGGTCACTCGTAGCCGTAGCTCTTGAGGCTCTGCTCGGAATCGGCCCAGCCGCTGCGGACCTTGACGAACAGTTCCAGGTACACCTTGGAGCCGAACAGCCGCTCCAGGTCCTCGCGCGACTGGGTCGAGATCTTCTTGATCCGCTCGCCGCCGGCGCCGATGACGATCGCCTTCTGCGCATCGCGATCGACCAGGATCGACGCGAACACCCGGCGCAGCCGCGGCTTCTGCTCGAAGGTGTCGATGACCACGGTGCTGTCGTACGGCAGTTCGTCGCCCAGCAGCCGGAACAGCTTCTCGCGGACCACCTCGGCGGCCAGGAACCGTTCGCTGCGATCGGTCAGCTCGTCTTCGCCGAACATCGCCGGCGCTTCCGGCAGCCGCGCCTCGCAGAGCTCGACCAGCAGGTCGAGCTGGCGACCGGTGCGGGCGCTGACCGGCACGATCTCGTCGAACGGGCGCGCCGCCTGCGCCTGCGCGACCAGCGCCACCAGCCGCTGCCGGTCGCCGACCTGATCGATCTTGTTGGCGGCCAGCAGCACCGGCTTGCCGTCGGGCAGCAGCCGCGCCACCGCTGCATCCTCGTCGGTGAAGCGATGGGCGTCGCACACCATCAGCACCACATCGGCATCGGCGGCCGCCTGGCGGGCGGTGCGGTTCAGCACCCGGTTCATCGCGCCGCCGCTGCGGTTCTGCAGACCCGGGCTGTCGAGGAACACGAGCTGCGCATGCGGGCGGGTCAGCACGCCGGCGATCCGGTGGCGGGTGGTCTGCGGCCGGCGAGAGGTGATCGACAGCTTCTGGCCGATCAGCCGGTTCATCAACGTCGACTTGCCGACGTTGGGGCGGCCGACGATGGCAACGAAGCCGCAGCGGAACGGTTCGGACATCTGAAAGGACAACAGTCAGTCGGAAGGCAACGCGAGGTGATCGGACCGCCGGCAACGGAAGCCGGATACCTCACATTATGCGGTGCGCGCCGACGGCAGCCGGCCGCTGCGATCGGCCGCGGCCCGTTCGCTGGGTGCCGCCGGCGGATCGCCCAGATCGAGACGGGCCTGCTCGCCGCTCTGCGGCTCGGCCGGCACCCGGCGCATGCCGGCAGCCGCCCCGGTCTCGTCCAGCGCCGGCAGCTCGTCCTGCCGGCCGCGTTCCTGCCGGTCGGCGCGGGTCGCCGGGGGTCTGTCCGTTCGTTCGGGCCGCTCCGGCCGTTCCAGGCGCTCCGCCCGTTCGGCGACCGGC